>NZ_JACIVD010000074.1:30220-31940 GCF_014145555.1 Limosilactobacillus albertensis | reverse complement strand
GAACGGAAATGGATACGGCTATCGCTACATTAAATAAAAATCAGTCTTATGTCATTAATAGTACCCAGTTTGAGTTCTCCAACGGTCCCTTAGAAGGGATCAATCGTCGAATTAAGACCCTCAAGCGTTCCTGTTATGGTTTTGCCAATCAGCAATTTTTCTTTTTAAGAATTGATTGTTTATTTGCGTAAAAAAAACACCTCCCACATTCTCGTAGGAGGTGTTGATATCCATCAATACCAGTTGACAGATACCCAATATTGTGGCATAGGCCATTAATGATAAGCGGAGTTAGATGAAATTTAAATATTTCATCTAACTCCGCTTCCCTTTAAAATGAATATTAGTAAGATAAAAAGGAATACATATTAAAAAATACCGTTAACCTAATTACTAATAAATTCGCTGACTTTAATAAGGTTTACCAAATTCTTAAAAAGAATCAAAGATGCTCTAATTATAAGTTTTCTAATAGTTCTTTAGGAAAAATAACTGTAAAATCAAAATGCTCAAACGAATATACTATAAATTTACAAATTAGAAATTTTACTTTTAAGAATTGATTGTCTACTTATATAAAAAATGCTACTCACATTTTTTGAGTAGCATCGATATCATTTTGTAGGTAGGAATTGTTGGTATTTATACAATTCGCTTACATTTTATTTATCATTTATTCTTCAGGACTTCGTAAATTAAGTAATTTTTTATAAAAAATCATTACTAAATCTAACGTAATATCTGAATTTGTTGGAACAATTTTATTATCATCATCTTGATTTTTTAATGATAATAATGCATTATACAACATCTGAGTTTTAGCTAGTTTAATAGCTTTATCAAATAAATCACTATTCAAAAGATAATTCTCCTTTTTCTAATAAAACATCTAAATTACAGTGCCATAAAACATAAGCCGTATTCTTTAAGCTTGAGTCAGTAAATATGCTTTTATGATTTCGCAGTAATGGTGTCACATGGGACGTATATGCACTTACGCTTAATTTTATAATTTTACAAATGGTTCTAACATCAACACCGCAAATTCTTAATAATACAGCTCTAGCTATTTTATCATTAATATTATGAGTATTAAAGAACTCATTAATACTTTTAATAGCCTCAAGGTCTCCTTTTTTTTCCTGTTCTTTTAAACGTTTTCTAAATTTTTTAATTTCTACCATTCGCCAATCCTTAGGTTGTAACATCTTATCAATAGATTGAGAAGAATTTCCCCATTCATTGTTCTCAGTTAAACTGTTTAAAGCGTTAGATAGTTCTTTTGTGATACATGTACTCACATTAAACCACTCCTAATTTTGGAATAATTTACTGCTTTTTTTTAGCACTGACAGCAGATGCAGTTAATAGACCAGATAATCCTAAAGTAATTAGTCCAGCCATGGCAGCTGCATTATTATTTTTATTACCAGTCTGAGGTAACTGCTGGGCATTATTGGTAATATAAGATGTAGGTGTAGCAGAAGTACTGTTAGATACAGGTGTAACAGTAATGCTGTCAGATGCAGGTGTAGCAGAAGTGCTGTTAGATGCAGGTGTAGCAGAAGTGCTGTTAGATGCAGGTGTAGCAGAAGTGCTGTTAGATGCAGGTGTAGCAGAAGTGCTGTCAGATGCAGGTGTAGCAGAAGTGCTGTCAGATGCAGGTGTAGCAGAAGTGCTGTCAGATGCAGGTGTAGCAGAAGTGCTGTCAGATGCAGGT
>NZ_JACIVD010000074.1:0-30170 GCF_014145555.1 Limosilactobacillus albertensis | reverse complement strand
GTTTTGCCAATCAGCAATTTTTCTTTTTAAGAATTGATTGTTTATTTGCGTAAAAAAAACACCTCCCACATTCTCGTAGGAGGTGTTGATATCCATCAATACCAGTTGACAGATACCCGCATAAAAAAGGTTCAGAACGATAATCTTTCGTCCTGAACCTTTTTTATGCATTGTTATTTAATATGCAAAATTGTTCGTAATCTTTCTACCCGTGGCCCTAGTAACTGATCTGCTAACCGGGACTTTAGGCAAAGATAAAGATAGATACCTACACCAACCAATACCCCTGGAATTAAGGAGAAGAACGCCGTATAACGACCATATGGGCTGACAAAATGACTAATGACAAGCATAACAATCTTAGTTCCTGCAAACATCACTAGTGAATAAGCTAAAATTTGATTAGTCGGTACTGCCATCTTATCGAAACGAAGGGTAAATTCCATATTGAACGAATGAAGAATCAAGTAGTTCACAACGAACATTGAAATACCAGTCGCTACTAATGGTCCGACCCCTTCAAAAATCCAGATACATGGGAACTGAACGATAAATTTGACGATTACGCCAATACCCAGGAAGGTCATCATTCGTTTATTTTCTGAAATTCCCTGCATCATCGCTGCCCCCACAGTATAGAGGCCAAGCAAAATCGAGATATAGGCTGACACTTGAAGAACAACTACCCCCGCAGCATCATAACGGTAAAAGACAGTATATATTTGTTGCGAGACTGCAGATAATCCCAGGGCAGCCGGAATCATTACAAAATAAAACAGTAAGAGAACGTTTTGTATTTGTTTCCGCATCCCCTCATGGTCGTTTTGCGCTCGTGCGGTTGCTAAAAGCGGGATAACTGTTGCCGCCATTGCTGATGCCAATGATATCACGATCATGTATAGCTTATTAGCATTAAATGAGAAAAGAGCATATAGCACTGTAACCTGATAATGCGAGAAATGACCAACCATTGACATCATCCGTGGAAATGTATATTGGTCAATTAATTGGTAAAGGTTAATCCCACCCTCAATAATAATGAAGGGGATTGATTGATAAACAATCTTAAAAATCAGGCTAGTAGTCGAAACTTCAGTATTAGAAACACTGTGCTGGACAAGGTCATTCATTTCATTTAGGTGACGCATCCACGCAATTACTAGCACAATGATGGCGCCGATTGCCCCAACAAACGCAGCAAATGTTGACTGAGTAACAGCGCTAACCCAGCTGCCATGCTTAATTTTCATAATATAGTATGTCGCCAGCAGCATATAAACAACCCGAAAAAGCTGTTCGACAAACTGCGACATTGCTGACGGGGCCATCCAATTATAGCCTTGTAAGAACCCCCGCGTAATCGACATTGCTGGAATAATCAAAACGGCCCATGCTAATGACTGGATAACGGGAATAACATTGGGGTCACCATTATCCATTAGCGAAGCACCAAAGAGCATAATGATGGCACAAATCATCCCCATCGCCATCGAAACATACATTCCTGAGTGATATAGGCGTCTACTAACACCATATTCATTAATTCCATTATAGTGTGCAACTAATTTTGAAATTGCTGACGGAATCCCCGCCGTAGCAATTACTAAGAAATATGAATAGATATTATAACCTTGAGCAAATAACGCATTAGCTTCATTACTATAAGTCCCAAACCATGTTACCCATGGAATAATATAGATCGCTCCTAGTATTCGTGAAGTAATGCTCCCCGCAGTCATCCACGCAGATCCGCTCAGCATCTTTTCGCGCGCATCTTTTTTAACTGGGGTGCCGCTCAAATCATTTACTTTATTTTCCTCCATGATTTGTTGCAATCCTACCTTTTTATTTTAATCGAATAAAAACAATCTTAATTATTTTATCGTGAATATAAGACTGACGCAATTCGATTTACAGTTTTTAATACTTCTTTAATTTAGTACTGGTCTAAATCAACTGTAACCATCTTGATAATTTTCTGTGGATTTTTTGTTTGAAGAGCTGACATATCACTCGGCTGCGGGGCCCTTTCAAAATGACCAAGTTTATCATTAATCGTAATTGCAAGCCCCAGTTTAGCAAATTCCATTGCCTCACCCATTGTTTTTCCCTGTGTAAACGCTTCTGGTAAATCAGGAAAATCAACTTGAATTTCATCTTCTACCGGAGTAAAAAAAGCAGGATATTTTACTATTTCCATTAAATTCTCCTTTAATAAAAAAGGCCTGACAAAATGTCACAGCCTCTTTAACTTAATTATTTAGCAACAATGTTAACAATCTTATTTGGCACAACAATAACCTTTTTAATATCCTTGCCATCAGTAAACTTCTTAACATGTTCGTTTGCCAATGCAAGTTGTTGGGCTTCATCACGGTCAGTATCCTTGGCCATCTTGATCTTTGCGCGAACCTTGCCGTTAACTTGAACAATCATTTCAACTTCATCTTCAACCAACGCTTTTGGATCGTAAGTTGGCCATGGCTGATAAGTAATTGTATCACTCTCACCAAATTGGCTCCAAAGCTCTTCAGCCATATGAGGCATTATTGGAGCAATCATTTTAACAAAGCCCTTCATGTATTCTACTGGTAAGTCATCAGCCTTGTAAGCTTCATTAACGAAGACCATTAATTGGGAAATAGCGGTATTAAAGTGCATCCGTTCATAATCTTCGGTAACCTTTTTAACTGTTTGATTATAAACCTTGGTTAGCTTACCATCATTGAATGTTGATACTCGGTCACGAAGATGGTTATTATCATCCATCAATAACCGCCATACACGTTGAGCCCACTTGTTAGCACCGTGTAATCCTTTTTCATCCCAAGGTACAGATTCTTCAAGCGGTCCCATGAACATTTCGTAAAGCCGAAGAGTATCAGCACCATATTGGTCAACAATATCATCAGGGTTAACGACATTTCCTTTTGACTTGGACATCTTTTCATGGTTAGAACCTAGGATCATTCCTTGATTAACGAGCTTCATGAATGGTTCCTTAGTTGGGACAAGGCCAAGGTCATAGAGAACTTTGTGCCAGAATCGTGCGTAGAGCAAGTGAAGAACGGCATGTTCAGCACCACCAACATAAAGATCTACTGGTGACCAGTAATCAAGTGCTTCTTTGGAGGCAAATTCTTGATCATTATCCGGATCAGTATAACGAAGCCAGTACCATGATGAACCAGCCCATTGTGGCATTGTATTAGTTTCTCGCAAACCATGACGACCATTTTCATCGTAAACGTTAACCCAGTCTTCTACATTTGCAAGCGGACTCTCACCGGTTCCTGATGGTTCAATGTTATCAGTCTTTGGTAATTCAAGCGGAAGTTCATCTTCAGGAACTAGTGAAGTTGTGCCGTCATCCCAATGAATAACCGGAATTGGTTCACCCCAATAACGTTGGCGGCTGAAAATCCAGTCCCGCAGACGGTAGTTAACTTTCTTATGACCAGCATCATGCTCTTCTAGCCAGTCAATCATCTTTTGCTTAGCCTCAGCGTTATTTAATCCGTTGAGGAAGCCAGAGTTAATATGTTTACCATCACCATCAAAGGCACCTTCTGAAATATCTGCTCCCTCGATGATTGGCTTGATTGGTAAGTCAAACTTAGTAGCAAAATCATAATCCCGTTGATCACCTGATGGAACAGCCATAACAGCACCGGTTCCGTATGATGCAAGAACATAATCACTAATCCAGATTGGTAATTTTTCGCCATTTACTGGATTAATAACGTAAGAACCGGTAAATACCCCAGTCTTATCCTTATTTAAGTCAGTCCGTTCAAGATCCGACCGCCGTGAAGCCTCTTCCTTGTATTTTTCAACTTCCGCTTTGTGTTCTGGCGTTGTTAATTGGTCAACTAATTCTTGTTCTGGCGCAAGAACAACATAGGAAGCACCAAACAACGTATCTGCACGAGTAGTAAAGACTTCAATCTTCGTATCTTCATCCCCAACAACTGGGAAGTAAACGGAAGCACCTTCAGAACGGCCAATCCAGTTACGTTGCATTTCCTTAACACTCTCTGGCCAGTCAACAAGGTCCAGGTCATCAATTAGGCGGTCAGCATAAGCAGTAATCTTTAAAACCCATTGCCGCATTGGCTTTCGGTATACCGGGTAACCGCCCCGTTTAGTCTTACCATCTTCTACTTCTTCATTGGCAACAACTGTTCCGCCCATAAAGTCAGGGGCCCAGTTAACCATAATCTCACTTTCGTAAGCAAGACCTTTCTTGTAGAGCTGTTCAAAAATCCATTGGGTCCACTTATAGAACTTAGGATCAGTCGTATTTACTTCCCGATCCCAGTCATAAGAAAAACCAAGTGATTGAATTTGGTCGCGGAAGTGGTCAATGTTCTTATTCGTAAAGTCTTTAGGATTGTGGCCAGTCTTTAATGCATATTGTTCAGCTGGTAAACCAAATGCATCCCACCCCATTGGATGTAAAACATTAAAGCCCTGCATCCGCTTCATCCGTGACATTACATCGGTAGCAGTATAACCTTCTGGGTGTCCAACGTGTAATCCCTGACCAGATGGATAAGGGAACATGTCTAATGCATAGTATTTTTTCTTATCTTTATTAAGGTCAGCTTTAAAAGTCTTATTCTTTTTCCAAAACTTTTGCCACTTTTTTTCAATCGTCTTATGATCGTAAGCCATTTTCGTCTACTCCTTACTGTTAAATTCTAATTATCGTAATAAAAAAGTCCCGTAGAAAATATCTACGAGACGAAATCAATCCGCGGTACCACCCGTTTTCCATGAAAATCATGGCGCTTAGTACCTTAACGTGGTAAACGTCATTACCTACTATAAAGTTCAGTAACAATCACACTAGATGAGTTCATTAATGACCTGCCTCCTGTTCACACCACCACAGGATCTCTGATGACTAAATCAAAAACTACTATTTCTATTACGATCAAATATTTAACGCTTATTGTAACAACCACCATCAGTGATTGCAAGTATAAGATTTAATTATTAGCCTAAAATTGCTTTTAAGTCGTCTACTTTGTCTAAATGTTCCCATGGTAAATCAACGTCAGTCCGACCAAAATGGCCATAAGCAGCTGTTTGCTTGTAAATTGGCCGTTTTAAGTCGAGCATTTCGATAATACCAGCTGGCCGCAAGTCAAATACCTTACGAACTGCAGCAATTAATTCTTCTTCTGAGCGTGTACCTGTACCATAAGTATTAATCATAATCGATACTGGTTCCGCTACCCCAATTGCATAAGCCACTTGGATCTCTGCTTTTTTAGCATAGCCAGCTGCCACAATATTTTTAGCAATATAACGAGCAGCATAACTAGCAGACCGGTCAACCTTTGTAGCGTCCTTACCTGAAAATGCTCCACCACCATGGTGAGCAGCTCCGCCATAGGTATCAACAATAATCTTACGACCAGTTAACCCGGCATCCCCTTGTGGACCACCGATTACGAACCGGCCTGTTGGATTAATGAAGTACTTGGTCTTATCATCAAGGTACTTAGCTGGAATTACAGCTTTAATAACCTGTTCCTTAACGTCCTTCTTGATTTGGTCAAGGGAGGCTTCTGGGTCATGTTGAGTACTCAAAACAACCGTATCAACACGAAGCGGTTTGTCATTTTCATCATATTCAACTGTTACCTCAGCCTTAGCATCTGGACGAAGATAAGGAATAACACCGTCTTTACGTAATCGGGCAATCTTGCGCATCAATTTGTGGCTCAGCACTAATGTAAGCGGCATATATTCAGGTGTCTCATCAGTTGCATAACCAAACATCAGCCCCTGGTCACCAGCACCAATCTGGTCAAGCGGATCAGCATCTCCTTCACGTGTCTCTAAGGAATCATCAACCCCTTGAGCAATATCGGGTGACTGTTCATCAATTGCCGTAATAACTGCACAATTATCAGCATCAAAGCCGTATTTACCATCAGTGTAGCCAATTTTTCTGATTGTATCACGCACAATCTTTTGAATATTAACGTAAGCCTTTGTTGAAACTTCACCAAAGACCAATACTAATCCGGTAGTAACTGATGTCTCGACAGCGACCCGTGAGTCTGGGTCCTTTTCGAGTAACGCATCCAAAATCGCGTCACTAATTTGGTCAGCAATCTTATCTGGATGTCCTTCAGATACTGATTCGGATGTAAATAAATGTCGTTCTGCCATTTTCTAATTCCCCCATATTCTATTGAAACTTTCAACAGTTTGTAGTTGCGGTTACAAGGCATCTTCACGTTCAGACGTGAATCCTATCGGGAATTGCTTCATAACGAGAATAATCTTAGCATAGTTTCCAACCAACAATCAATGAAAATCCCA
Organism: Limosilactobacillus albertensis; assembly: GCF_014145555.1. NCBI lineage: Bacteria > Bacillati > Bacillota > Bacilli > Lactobacillales > Lactobacillaceae > Limosilactobacillus > Limosilactobacillus albertensis. Next base: position 23,828 of record NZ_JACIVD010000074.1, on the reverse strand, counting down.
ACATTCTTATTCTAGCCGGGCATTTACCATCCCTACTGCCGTCATAAATGAATAGATAATCGTAGGACCAACAAATTTAAAACCATCTTTCCGCATTTGTTTTGCCATTGCTTCTGAAGCAGGGGTTTTTGATGGTAATTGATCATCAGTAGTTAAACCTAATTGTTCGGGCCGGTTATTGACAAAGTGCCAAACATAGCTATCAAAAGTTTTACCCGTTTTATGCACCTCTAGAATAATACGGGCATTATTAACTACAGCTAATATTTTTCGACGATTGCGGATGATGGTCTCATCTTTACATAAGCGATTGATATCTTCACCATTAAAATGGGCAACTGTTTTAACGTCAAAATTAGCAAAAGCGTGTTCAAATGCTCTTCGTCGCTGCCAAATCGTCTGCCATGTCAATCCGGCCTGAAATAGCTCTAAGGAAAGCATCATAAATAATTTCTGGTCGTCATGAATCGGAAATCCCCAATAATGATCATAGTAATCTTGCATGTCGGCTGTTTTATTAGCCCAATTTGGTCGTTTAACTGCCATTATTTTCGCCGTCCTCTTTATTGTTATTGAAAAAGGCTGCGAAAAAATTTTTCACAGTCTTTCTTTAAAATATATACGTATTTTATTTTAATTTGCACTTTGTTTTTTAGTGTTTTTAAGCATGAACGCTAACACTAACCCAACTAATTCGGTAATAACCATTCCGATAAATACTAAGTGGTAACCATGAAGAGAAGCAACCTGCGCTGAATTTCCCTGTTGGAGTGCATTAGTAGTTGTAACAGTTAAGATAAGTGTTGAAATCGTAACACCAGCTGATCCAAGCACTTGGCGAACAGTGGTAATTACTGCTGTTCCATGGGGGACTAATTTATCCGGCAGGGCATTGGCACCGAGCGTAACAGCTGGCATCATAACGAATGCATTGCCACCCTCAATAACCATTGCGCACAAAATCATTCCTACTAAACTAAGGTGATTAAGAACCAATAACCCAGCTGTCCAGCCAATAATAATCATAAACATTCCTACAAGCATTGTCGGCTTAAAACCAATTTTATCCGCTAATTTTCCAGATAACGGATTCAAAATACTAAGGAAAACTGCTCCCGGTACTAATGACATTCCCGAAACAAATGGACTTACCTTCAAAACTCCTTGATAATATAGCGGAAAAATAATCGTAGTAACAATGAGGGCAATATATGAAATCGATGTTAAAAGAATTGCCAAATCATAATTAAATGTCTTTAATACCCGCAATTCCAATAACGGATGCTTAAGATGGAATTGACGAATGCAGAACCAAATAACAGCAATGAGGCTTACAATAAATATTACTGCATTTGTTCCCCATGCTGGATTCTTTTTTCCAGTCTGGTCAACGACATACATAATACCAATTAACCCAACCAGCAGAATTACTGATAGCCAGTCAAGATTTGTTTCATGACGTTCCATTACATCCTGAATTAGTCCGCTGGCTGCCATCAAAATAATTATGGAAATAACAAGCATGAACAGGATAAAAAGACTTTTCCAGCTAAAAAACTTTAAAACAATTCCTGAGACAATTGGTCCACAAGCTAAGGCAGACCCCATTACTAAACCAGCAATCCCCATCGTGGTTCCCCGCTGTTCTTTAGGAGTAATTTCTAGTAAAACTGTTTGGTAAGATGGGAACAATACCCCTACAGCAAAAGCTTCCATTGCTCGACCAACCATCATAAACCAGAAGCCATTGATTCCCCATGCAGCAGGCGTCAAAACAATCATTAATGAACCAATATCGAATAAGGCCAAGGCGCCAATGAACATGGTTTTAAAGCTCATATTATTCAACATCCATGGACTTATCGGCATACTGACACACATTACCAGCATAAATCCAGTCGTTAGCCATTGAACAGTCGACGCAGAAATACCGAATGCATTCATTAACGTTGGATAAGCTGTTGATAATGACGATTGACTAATCGACATCGTAAATGTACCAACTAATAAAGTAAAAATAAACCAAAAACGACTATATGTTTTCCCGTTTTGGGCCATATTTTGATCCATCATTACACTCTCCCTCTTTAGAATTATTATTATCTAACAGTTATCTATTATATGTTTTGAATTAGTGAATGTAAATGTTATAATTACATTAGATTATAATAGTTTTAAGAAAGGAGACGACATTATGGCAGAAGCAGAGTTTGATCGTGCCCTTGATCACTTACGGGAAAACAAGGTCCGCCTTACACCGCAACGAAAAATAATCCTTAATTACTTAATCAATCACCATACCCATCCCAGTGTCGAGATGATCTATGATGACCTCAAGGATAGCGTTGATAATATTAGTATGGCGACCGTATATAACACACTTAAGCTTTTAGTTGATTACAATCTTGTTATTGAACTAAAAAATGGTGATGGAAGTACCCATTTTGATTATTTCGGCCATCCTCATTATCATGTCGTCTGCGATAACTGTGGTAAAATTTCTGATGTTTTTGATAGTCACTTTACAGAAATTACTAAAGACCTAACAGTTATGACTCGAGAAAAAACCGGTTACTTGGTTACAGGAAATAATATTGAAGTTCATGGCTTATGTCCTGATTGTCAGCGTAAATTACATTTAAATCGATAGTAAAAGTGTGTGGTTAAGAGAAATTTATGTTTTCTCCTAGCCACACACTTTTAAATTACTCTTTCTTTTGGGTAAATGAAGCAACTGTAAGGACGGCAAACCAACCCAAAGTTAATAACAAAGCAATTAACGTCTGCTTTTCCATACATAGCACACCCAAAACCACCAAAAGAAAAATCAAAATAACATAGTCAGTAAATGGTGCGCCCGGCATCTTAAAAGTTCGTTTATCCGGATGCTGCCGAATATACCTAATATGCGCAAGAATTATCACACCCCAAATAAACAGAAAACTTGTTGTCGCGATACTTGATACGAACGTAAAGACACCCTCTGGCATTACCAAATTCAAAATTGCAGCAATTCCAATAACAATAGCTGAAATAAGTACTGCTGTCGCTGGTACTGATCGTTTTGATAATCTTCCAATTTTCCGGATTTCTGGACGATGAGCCGTCGACGTTAATTCCGCAAGCATTCGCCCGGTCGTATATAAGGAACTATTACATGCAGATGCCGCAGCAGTAATTACAACAAAATTGACAATACTTGCTGCACCAGGTAGCCCGATGTCACGGAAAACAAGGACAAAAGGACTGTTATCTGGTGAGAGTTTGCCCCAAGGATATATACACATAATCACTGCGAGCGCCCCAATATAAAAAAGCATAATTCTTACTGGGATACCGTTAATCGCCTTAGGAATAACAATTTTTGGTTTTTCTGCCTCAGCTGCTGTAACCCCAACCATCTCAATGCCAACGAAAGCGAATACTACCATCTGAAACGAAAGCATGAATCCTTTGGTCCCCGTTGCAAAAAATCCACCATTATTAATAAGATTAGCAGGCGTTGCCACATAACCGCTTGCAGAATGAAAATGAACGCCAATAAGGATTGCCCCAATAACAATCAGAATAATAATTGCCAAAATTTTAATTAAAGCAAACCAAAATTCAAGCTCACCAAATGTGCTAACGGTCATCAAATTCAAGCCCAATAGTATTACTAACGTCACTAATCCTGGCACCCACTGCGGTACTGTCGGAAACCATAGCTGAAAATATAAACCAATCGCTGTTATTTCTGCCATTGCTAAGGCGAGCCAACATACCCAATAAGCCCAGCCCATTACAAAGCTAACACGGTTCCCCAGATAATCACGAATTGCGTCCATAAACGAATGATACTTCAAGTCAGACAAAAGTAACTCGCCAAGGGCTCGCATTATCCCGAAGCAAATAATTCCTGTAATCAAATAAGCAAGCAGAATTGCCGGACCCGCTGCCCGAATTGCCTTACCTGAGCCAAGAAATAGCCCTGTTCCAATAGTTCCGCCAAGGGCCATCAGTTGAATATGACGACTCTTTAATTTACGCGTAAATTGTTGTTCTGCCATTATACCCTCTCTTTTCTAATAGTTGAGGATTTATTAATACTAGCGTGCTCTACTAGCTATCCATTAAAAAATCAACTATGATAGATATCATTGAAAACTTATTGTATAACTTTTTCTAATGAGGAGAAATAGTATTGCGAGCATTAGTTCATTGGATTCCATTTTTTATTTACTTTTTTGCAGGAACAACACTTATTACCCATAACCATCTTTGGGTACGATTTCCACATACTGGACAGCATATTACGATTGCTACATTATTTGTTTACTTAACGGCAATTGACTGGCTATGCCTTACCCCGTCAATGTTTAATTTTGCTTCCGCTAACAAGTTAATGTTTTATTTTCATGGAGTTCCCTTTAACGTTATTCCGCTGCAGGGACTTAGCCAGGAATTTTTCTTAAATATTATTATGACGATTCCGCTAGGCGTATATCTTTACCTAATCAATCATCGAATGCCCCTAGCGCGTGTGATTATTTATGGTTTCCTTTTCAGCCTATTTATTGAGACAAACCAATTTATTTGTGACCTTATTTTTCACATTGGTCGCGTGGCTGATATTGATGATTTGATTAGCAATACGTTAGGAACTACAATTGGTTTTGCGGTAATGATCATGCTTGATCAGACGATTTTCCATCATGCCATCAAACAATTTATGCTGGTAGGCGGAAAATCTGATAAACTGAATAACTGAGGTGGTAGAAGATGATTACAAATGAACAAAGAGCACATGATATTGCGCTTGCTTTGCTACAATCACGAGCAAAAGATCTAAAACCAATTGAGGCATATCATGAATACGTTAATTCATTATTGCCGATTTTAAAAGAGATTGATAAGGATTTCCCAAATGGAATCAAAGAACATCTTTAATTTCCCGGGAAATTAATAAAATGGGAGTTATGGAAAAGAATCACTTTTCTATAGCTCCCATTTATGCTTGTTATTTAGGGTCATAAGCTAAAATTCCTTAATTGCCTTAATTCTTGTGTTATCATTTTAAGTGAACTATCATAATTAATGATCGTGCTTTTAAGGAGGGTTTTCAATGTTTGAAGACACAAAAAAAGGGTTTGATTGGTTCAGTTTAATTGTTGGAATCCTATTTTTAATTGCTGGGATAGCTTCATTTAATCGTCCTGATAAAACCCTGCATTTCTTAGTAATTGTTGCCGGTGTTGCATTTATTTTCCGTGGTATTTATGAATTATGGTTCCGTCAACAAATTGGACGACTATTAGCGGAATCTTCAGGCTGGTTGATTTTCTCTGCAATTTTAGACATTATTTTAGGTATTATTTTCTTATTTCAACCAGACTTCGGTGTCCTTTTCATTGCCATCATATTTGCAATCTGGTTTATCCTTGATTCAATCACTGAGTTACTCAGCGCTAAGTTTTTCAAGGAATTCCACCGTGGATACTACTGGTTTATTATAATCTTGGCAATTGTAAGTCTAGTATTAGGAGTTATTCTATTATTCAGCCCATTAATTTCTGCAATTACAGTTGTTTGGTTAGTTTCAACATTCTTAATTGTTTTCGGAATTATGAAGATTATCCAAGCATTCTAGTAATAAAGAATATATAAAGAGATCAGAACTTTTACTGATCTCTTTTTATTTTACGAATATTTTGAATTGGAATTTCCGTTGTATCCTTAAAAAGCAGCTGGTGACTTTGCTGGTTTATCCGCTTTAATTGCCCGCAGTATTCTTCATAAAAGCCATTATTAGCATTAAAGTATTCAATTCTTAGTCGCGGCATTACTTTTTCATTCTCAATTTTTGTTAATTCCGCTTTTATTTGTTGCAATTCATCGGCAGTTAAATATTTTTTGTGTTGATAACGTTTTCCTATTTCTGCTAATAATCGATGATATCCTGTTAAAGCGGCAAAAGGAGAGAACTGAGCCGCGCGGTCTTCTTGAGTCATTGGCGTATGGGCCTTAGAAACATGACGAGGCTGGTTCATAATATCAAGATATGCAGATGTATCGCTAAATAAACTTTTTTCTATGGTTTCCTTATCTTCCATCATGCTTGGTGACCCCCAATTTGATTATTCCTTTCTAACAGGGTGGCTCCCTTTTTCAAGTCAGCAGCCCTAATAATAGCATTTTTGCCAAATTCATTTTGTAAGTTAAGGACAAGCTTCTGGAGCTTTGCATCCCTTTGCCGGGTCGCATTAATTTTAAGGCGGCGTTTCTCTTGATTATTCGTGTCCGCAAATAAGTCTAATTGCTCATTGTAATTTGCTTGATGAGCAATCATTGGCGAAAGGAGATGATTGGCAATCACAGTAATTTTACGAGCGGTCAGCCGCCGATCAATTTTTGTATCGCATAATGTCATAAATGCGCGCATCAATTCAGTTGATGATGAAGTTGGCAGTCGTAAATTAATACTTCCATGCGCGGGCTTCGGACTGGGACGTCCATAGAAGTCATTAACAACGGCTCCTTGGTATTCACCGCTCAGATTTGAAACATCATAGGCAATTGTTAATGCTACTTGGTCAGTCACTAACTCTTGCTTTGTTAACTGAAGTGCTAGAGAATTAACCATTTCTTGAATAACCAACCGTGTTTCAGAAAAATTATACGGCCGTGGTAATACTTGCCCAGAATAAATACCATGGTCAGATGAATGGTATCCTTTGATGTCTTCGATCGTTGCGGACTCATAACCCCATGCATGGTCGATAAGGATTTCAGCATTTTTGCCAAATTCTCGATATAATATCTCCTCATTCATCGGGTCTGATAATTTTCCTAATGAACAGCGAGCGATATCACCCATTGTATTTAGCCCTAATTTTTTTAGCCGCCGCGCATACCCAGGACCTACTCGCCAAAAATCAGTAAGCGGCTGGTGCGCCCAGAGATATCTTCGAAATGAATGTTCTGTCATGTAGGCAATTCGGACTCCATCTTCATCCCCTGGAATCCGTTTAGCAACAATGTCCATTGCAACCTTAGCCAAAAATAAATTTGTTCCGATTCCCGCTGTTGCAGTAATTCTTGTCTCATTCTTTATTGTTTGAATGATTTCTTTTGCTAAAACTCGCGCTGTCGTATGGTGTTCTCTTAAATAATCCGTTACGTCCATCATCACTTCATCGATCGAGTAAACATGAATCTTTTCGGGTGGTAAATACCGTAAATATATCTCATATATACTAGCACTCTTCTTAAGGTAAAAATTCATCCGCGGTTTAGCAATTCGGTAACCGATTTTTAGTTCTGGAGTATTCAATAATTCCTGACGATAAATTGAGGTGACTGGAGAAAGGCGGTGATAAGGCATCTTGTTGGCACGAAAGTTATTTAGCTGGCTGACCCGCTGTTCCACTTCATATAATCGCGGTCGTCCTGGAACACCGAACTTTTTCAATGCAGGTGATACAGCCAAACAAATCGTCTTATGTGTCCGTGATTGATCCGCCACAACAAGATTAGCGTTTAGGGGATCTAAACCATATTCTGCACACTCAACCGAAGCATAAAATGATTTTAGATCAATCGCCATATACGTTCGTGTCATCGACATAATCTTCCTCTCCATTCTCGTTAAGTACCATTAATTATACCGTCAATCAAACATATGTTCAAGAAGAGTAAAAAAATAAAGAGACCGAAAATCCAGTCTCCTTATTATCGTGTTTAATTAATCGATATCAATACGGTTTTCATCGTCATCTTTTTCATTTAACTTTGGAAGGCTGATAGTTAATACCCCATCATTATATTGGGCCCTAACATCTTTGCGGTTAACATCTGGTAGCCGATATTGACGACTCATTTGCCCATAGCGACGTTCACTATGTAAAACATTGCCTTCCTTGTCAGCATCATCATCGAAAGTATCGCGGTGACCAGTAACAGTTAGGATATTATTAGCATAACTAATATGAATATCCTTCTTATCAAACCCAGGCATATCAATCTTTACGGTATAACCCTTGTCATCCTCTGTAACATCAGTCTTCATGTGGTCAGCAACCGGCGTCAAATTTGAAAAGAAATCATCATTCATCCAATTACGCATGTTCATCAGATTATCAAAAAAGTTATTACGGTTTTGTAATTCATTAGCCATAAAGAATGCTTCCTTCCTGTCTTATGATTCAACTTTTATACTAATCACTTTCCAGTAAAAAGCAAATAATATGCTGGGGTCTAATTCCCAAAAAGAATATAATAAAAATGAAGAAAGCAGAAAGGAGTCGTGGAAAATGAAAAAAGTTACAATTAATAATGTTACATTACCATCAATCGGCATTGGCACTTGGCACATGGGAGATTCTCTTATAAATCGTTCAACAGAAATTCAGGCAATTCAAGCCGCCATTAATGCAGGTGCAACAGTAATTGATACTGCAGAAATGTACGGTGATGGACGGTCAGAAAATCTCGTTGGTGAAGCAATTAAACCCTACAAACGTGATGAGCTTTTCTTAATCGACAAAGTTCTCCCTTCAAATGCTAGTAAAACAAAACTTGAGCATAGCCTTGACAAAAGCTTAGCTACTGTTGGAACCGATTATTTTGATCTTTATCTTTTGCACTGGCGTGGCGGAGTGCCGTTAGCTGAAACAATTAACGAATTAGAACGGGTTAAAAAAGCAGGCAAAATTAAAGCATGGGGCGTCTCAAATTTTGATGTAGCTGATTTAAAAGAACTTTGGCGGCTAAAAAACGGTAAAGATTGTGTTGCAAATGAGGATCTTTACAATCTTGACAGTCGCGGAATCGAGTTTGACCTGCTCCCATTAATGAAAAAACACCAGCTTCCGTTAATTGCATACTCACCCCTGGCACAAGGCGACCGTCTATCTGGAAAACTAACTGATAATCCCCTGCTAAAAGAAATTGCCGCAAGCCATCATGCAACAATTAGTCAAATTATGTTAGCATGGACCCTAAGAATCGGAAATGTCTTAGCAATTCCAAAAAGCAGCAGTCCACAACACGCCAAAGAAAATGTGGCAGCCGGCAGCATTGATTTAAGTGATGATGAGTTGTTGGCACTCCAAAAAGAATTCCCATCTCCAACAAAAAAAGAACCGTTAGCAGTAATTTAGTACCTTAAATTTGCTCATATAAAATTGTCCCCCAATCGCTAGACATCCGCCTAACAATTGGAGGGCATTTATTTTTAATTAATTTTCTTGATTTGCCTGTACCGGATGATATCGGTGAAGACGTTGTGATCCAACATCAATCTCATCTGGATTACCTTCTCGACCAGGTTTCATCTCAACAACACCAAGTTTAATTGCACCAACTGGACATACTAATGCACAAAGCTGACAACCAACACACTTACTCTTATCAAAGACCGGTAGCCGCTTGTCGTCATCCCAGGTTAAGGCTTGGTGAGCACCATCTTGACAAGATACAAAACATCTACCACAACCAATACATTTATCCCAGTCGATCTTAGGATAAACTTTGTAATTCCGATCAAGCTGATTAGTTGGAACAATATTCTTATTTGCTAGACCAACAAGATCTTGCAAGTGGTCAACATGCTGTTCTTCCATATAATGCATTAAACCATTAGTCAAGTCATCGATAATCCGGTAACCATACTGCATAATCGCAGTAGTAACTTGAAGAGTTGTTGCCCCAAGCAAGATAAACTCAGCAGCATCTTCCCAGGTTTCAATTCCACCAATACCTGAAATTGGTAATTGTTCAAGTCCGGATGCTGAACGTAATTGTTGTAAGAAACGTAAGGCAATTGGCTTAACCGCTTTACCAGAAAGACCTGATACCGATGATTTACCATCAATATTTGGCAAACCGACCTTCTTTTTAAGATCAACGTCAGTAATTGACTTCACCGTGTTAATTGACGAGAACCCATCGGCGCCACCTTCAAGGCAGGCTTTAACAACTGGAACCATTGTTGTAATATTCGGCGTCATCTTAGCAAGGACAGGTAAACTAGTCCCGCGTTTAACCGCCTCACAATTTGACTTACATAATTCAGGGTTAGTACCAACATCAGACCCCATTGTATGTGAAGTCATTTGTGGACATGAGAAGTTAAGCTCAATCATATCTGCGCCCGCTTCAGTTACTAACTTAGCAAGGTTAGTCCAGTCTTCTGGTGTTTCACCCATGATTGAAGCAATTAAGACCTTGTTAGGATATTCTTCTTTTAGCCGGCGCATATCTGCCAAATCTTGATCCAATGGGTGTTCTGACAATTGCTCCATGTTCTTGAAGGCAACAAACGGGGTGTCTTCCTTAGTTAATTCATCAAACCGCGGAGATACTTCATCAATCTTAAAGTGTGTTGGTGAAAGTGTCTTGTAAACAATTCCGCCCCACCCAGCATCATAAGCATTTTTACACATCTCATAACAGTTGCCAACCGGTGAAGATGACAAGCAGAATGGATTTTCAAAATGAACTCCTAAAAAGTCAACTGATAAATCTTTTTTAATCATTTTCTTGTCCTCCTAACAACCGATCAATCTCTTCGGCAACTTCTTTACCTTTTTGGACAGCAACAACAACGGTCTTGTCACCTTCGACAATATCACCAGTTGCAAATACTTTAGGATCTTTTGTCCGGTAACGTGCTTCCCTAAATGGAATTTCGTTATGTTGTAAATCAATATTTAAGCCCGTTGCATCAGCTTTTTGACCAACCGCAAGAATAATCTTATCAGCGGTGATGGTTATTTCACTATCAATTTTACGATGCGTAAAGGTTGCCCGATTTTGATGGACTTCTTTTGGAACATAACCGTCAATAATCGTTACTCCAGCGGCCTGTGCTCCTGCTAATTCTTTCTTGGAAGCCTTAAATTCACTAAACTGTTCGTAAACAACATCAGTAACGTATGGTACATCAAGCTTCTTTAGGGTGGTTACAACATCCATTGCAACATCCCCACCACCAATAACTAAAACGTTTTTTGGCAGGTTATCAAGCTTACCCTTATTTTCCTTTGCCCGAGCAAGGAATGAAATAGCAGATTCTGTACAAATGTTATGTTCAAACATTGGGAGCATTTTGGCCTTGCTAGTTCCAATAGCAACGATAACAGCATCGTGATTATTCTTTAGCTGGTCGATTGAAATATCTTCACCAACAGTCGTGTTGTAAATAATATGTGCTCCTAAATCAACAATCCGTTGAACTTCATAATCCACGATTTCTTCAGGTAAACGGTATTCTGGAATCCCATAAGTAAGATATCCACCGGCCTTAGCATTCTTTTCATAAATATCTACAGCATATCCCTTTTCCAAAAGAGTAGTTGCTGCTTGGAGGGCAGATGGACCGCTTCCGATAATCGCAATACTCATCCCATTTGGCTTCCCTGCCTTGAGGATCTTCATATTAAGTTTCCGTTCCATATCAGTAACGTACCGTTGAATTCCGGAAATATCAATTGGTCCGTCAATTTTTGCCCGTGTACAAGCTTTCTCACAATATCGTTCAGTAGGACAAACACGGGCACAGATCGAACCCAATGCATTGTTTTCACGAATAGTTTCTGCAGCACCTTTTACATTGCGGAAACGAACACTACGAATAAATTTTGCCGGGTTAGTATGCGCTGGACATGCTTGAGAACATGGCGCATCATGACATAGCAAACAACGGGCTGCTTCTTGCATTACCGTTGTCATTGTGTAACCTTTAGACTCTGTTTCATACTTTGAAGTCATTAGACACCCTCCTCTAAGTTAAGCTTTTTTCACACTTTTGTGATAAACGTAACTTTCTATATATAAATAATACAATTTAAACGGTTTCATCATAATTAGGCAATCCCCTACTTCAAAGCGGTCTTTTATTATTATTCTTTATATTTCTTTATATAAAGTATGAATATTTTTATTAGCGATAAAGAACCACATTTGTGTTTAAAAGCACAATCTAAACAGTAGCACTTAAAGATGAGCTGGTATGAAATAGTAGTTAAAAAAAGTTATATACTAAACGAATAATTCTATTTTCACTTTAATCTAAAAAATCTCCATTACGCGCTTAATTGCATAATGGAGATTTTTACATGTATGTTTGAAATTTGTTGATTATCTATTTGTTAAATTTATTTTAGTACCAACCGTGTGATTGCCAGAATGACTGAGCAGCGCTCCATGAACCATAACGGCTTGTTACGTATTGGTCAGCTACACGTTCTTGGTTAGCTTCTGAGTAGTCACCATTTAAGTATGATGCTGATAATTGGTACTTACCAATATATTGACCGTTTCGTGCAGAGTAACTACCACCTGATTCACGAGCGGCAATCCATGCTTTAGCAGCAGCATCGCTCCCAGCTACATTAGAGCTGTAGTTAGTTGATGATGCTGGTGCTTGGGTAGTAGTAACTGGTTGTTGTACAGTTTGTTGTTGAGCAGCCTGTACTTGTTGTTGAGCAACTGGTGCTTCTTGGTTTGACTGTACTTGTTGATTTTGTTGTCCTTGATTTTCAGCTTGTGGTGCTACAGTTGCAGCTGGTAATGTAGCAGCTTCTTCTTGAGTTGCAGGTGCTACTTCACCATCGTCTTTAATTACTAATTGTTGACCAACATAAATCAAGTTCTTGTCAGCAATATTGTTGTGACTTGCTAAAGTGTCTACAAAAGTTAGATCGTGACCTAATTTGTAAGAAATCCCAGAAAGGGTGTCACCTGCTTGTACCGTGTAAATACTGTCGGCATTTGCAGTTGTTGCAGTAGCAACTGTACCCAATGCAACTGCACCAGTAATCGCTGCTGTAATCTTGGCTACTTTCTTAGATAACTTCATTATAAATTCAATCCATCCTTTTCTCTTAATTAATCAAATAACTCATTTCAACGATATCTACTATACAGGATTAGCGTTACGGGCGGGTTACCAGCGTTTATCAATTTTCGTTACTTATGTAATTTTTTGTAACAAATGTTCGCCCGCTTCACTAACACCTCAAAATCATTGATATACCAAGCATTTTTTACTATTGGCAGCCATCTGCTTAGGAGAAAAGTATTTTTTAATTTCATAAGTTTTTTACGATTTTAGCTTGACGACAAAAAAATCACCCCGTAACAAGGTGTTTGTTACAGGGCGATGACAATATTGTATTAATCGTAATGTTAGTTGTTCATTAAAACATCAAGTAATTCTTGAGCGGATTCCTTAAGAGCATCCTTTGACTTGTCATTACCAAGGTGGGTAAAGATTTCACCAACGTAAACATCCTTATCAAAGAGCTTAGTAAAGACCTTATCAATAATTGGCTTAGTTAATTCCGGTTCTTGGACTGGGCCAAATGGGTTAGCAAAGAATGTCTTACTCATGCCAACTTCATCGGTAGTTCCCAGTGCCTTCCGCTGACCCGCAATGAATACTTTTTCAGCTTCTTCCTTAGTATCAAAGCGGTGAATCCCGACTTCATCACTATAGTTATTAGCATATAACCACATATCGATATGGTGATGCTTAATAACATTTTGGTAAGTATCTGCAGGGATAATTACCCGCGCGTTCTTTTGCTCAGGGTTAAGGTAGACACCACGGTCCATGTTGTTGAATGCAACCGCGCTGCTTAAATCATCAAGACGGACAAAAGCACCGGTTTCAGTTCCTTGCGCATATACGCCAGGTTCACCATCAGTTAAAGTAAAGCTTCCCATGTCATCAAAGATTGTTTCCATGCTAACAATCTTGTCATCAGCTAATTCTTGTAATGCTTCAATTGATTCTGACTTACCGGCTCCAGAATCACCGAAGAAGACCACGTTCTTTTCCTTACCATTAGTAAACTTAATCTTCAGCATTGAACCATGGATTGGTAGGCGGCCATTGTAGATTTGGTGAAGGTTATGCAAAGTTAAGCACATCTTCTTCATATAGCCAAAGTAAGTCGTCTTATCCGTATATGGTACTTCACCAATCCACATATTGTTCTTTTCGTCACGGTAGTAGTGAGAAACCATGCCTTCAGTTTTTTCCAAGCCAAAGAGAAGAATCATATCAGGCTTTTGACCTTCAACTTCATCTGGAGAAGCTAATTCAAAGAGGTTAGAAAGAGCAATTCCATTTACTAAATAATCAACATTAAAGTAAATAAATGCCAAACTTTCGCCAATCTTAGCAGGATAGCAATACCACTTACCACGTTGACCATGGAAACGTTTGATTGGGTTTTCTTCAACTTCTGAAAATACCCCTTCCCGCTTATTGCTCTTAGTGTGCATCATCATTGGCGGACGAAGCATCACAGTATTAATGAAGTCAATATCTTGTAATTCATCATAACCTTCTGGAATCTTCCAGTTATGTTGTTGAACTAGGACGGTCGCATTAGTAGCCGCATTAACTTGCCGATATGTCCGGTTTTCAAAACCTTGGAGCTTTTCTTCAAGAATCCGGTATGCTTTCCGAACTAAGTCGTTAAATTGGGTATCGATCGTCCGAAACTCATTACCTAAAATCTTGTTATCGTTAAAGTTAATTACCGATACTCGTAAAAATGACCGGTAGTATGAGTATAATTCTTCAACACTTTCAAGAATGTCTTTAGGATCATATTCATCAAAAGCACTATCATCATTAAATAGAACTTTCTTTAAGATATCAATGAACTTGTTAGCACTAGCATTATCAAAAGCATCATCATCATGATCAGGGTTACGAGATGCGAGGTAAAGCTTAACAATCGCTTTTAATTCATCACTATTGATTAATGTTGGAATATCAGTGAAGTAGTTTTGACTATAATTTAATGTTGCTACCCCACGATCAGGATTGACATATAATGACTTTGTATCAATAATCCGACTCTCTTTTGACATGGATCTCATCCTTTCATCATTCGAATAATTCTATTATAGTATACTTTTTAAGATTTGAATGAAAATAATATTAACTTTTTTTCATTTACACAAAAAGGTGAGATACGCATCCCTTTTCGAGACGATATCTCACCGTAAAAACTAATTATTAAATTTTAGTACCAACCGTGTGATTGCCAGAATGATTGAGCAGCACTCCAGGAACCATAACGGCTTGTTACGTATTGGTCAGCTACACGTTCTTGGTTAGCTTCTGAATAGTCACCATTTAAGTATGATGCTGATAATTGGTATTTACCAACATATTGACCATTACGAGCACCGTAGTTACCACCAGATTCGCGGGCCGCAATCCAAGCCTTAGCTGAGGCATCATTACCACTAACATTTGAGCTGTAATTAGCACTAGCAGCCTGTGATTGTACTGGTGCACTGTAGCTTTGTTGAGCCGCAGTTGAAACAGCTGATTGTTGTGGTGCTACAGATTGAACCGGTGCTTGAGATTGCACTGGCGTCTGTGATTGAACAGGAGCAGCTGGTGATTGTACTTGATTAGCAGCTACAGGAGCTTGACTAGGTTGTTGACTTTCAACACTAGCTGATGCGGGAGCTTGAGATGCTTCAGGTAATGTTGCTGCTTGTTGTGGAGTTGCTTGAGCTACTTCGCCATCATCTTTAATTACTAACTTTTGGCCAACGTAAATTAAGTTCTTGTTAGCGATTTGATTAGTTGAAGCTAATGAATCAACATAAGTTAAGTCATGACCTAACTTATAGGAAATACTTGATAAGGTATCACCACTTTGCACCGTGTAAACAGAATCAGCATTAGCAGTAGTTGCAGTAGCGAATGTTCCCAAAGCAACGGCACCTGCTACGGCAGCAGTGATCTTCGCGATGTTCTTAGTTAACTTCATAAAGAAAAATCCCATCCTTTTCATAAAATTCTTTTATTAATTAATTATTTGTTAGTTTAATTTAGTTATAGGTTGTTGAGGTCTCATATCTCTCAACACCTATTACTATACTCCCGCAAAATTACATGCGGATTACCCCCAAATATCAATTCGGTTGATTTTCGTAATACTCTGTAATAAAAAGTTTAATACCATGTCAAGTAAATTATCCTCGCACACGTCCTGGTAGTGAGTTAGGATCGGCTAACTTTTCACCAAAATTTGCCAAAAACTGTAACATTATAAAAAATAAGCCGCTGAATTTTTCTAAAAAAAGAAATTTTAACGACTTATTTTCCGTTAATAATGAATTCTTGTAATATTGCTGTAACTAATTTTGGCTTTATTTAGCTGTTATTACGCGGCTTAACCAGCTATCCTTATTAGCTAACTCTTTTAATTGGTATATATCCTCACTAATTGCAAGCGCCTCTCCTGCCTTTACTTTAAACGGAGCTTCCGCAATTGCTTTTGCGTCTCGATACTGGGTAAGAGTCGCAGAAGTCCCTTGACCAAAGCCATCGACCAATGCAATTAACCGTTGAACCCCCGTTAAGGCAATCGTCGTATTCCACTGGCTTTTTTGTCCATCAAGAAAGCTATAAAGGTCAACAGTTGCGGCGCCGTGTGCCCGACTTGCAACCTCAAAATTAAGTGTTGAGCCATGTGCCTGATATGCATGAATTGTACGGTAAACGTTTTTGCTGGTCGATCGGTTTGCCTGGCGATACGTAACATGCGCATTAGCTCCAACTAAGATTTCAGTTGCTTCATATGATGGTAATAAGGTACTATTAACCATTCTTTCCTCAATAACTGCATTAACGCCGGCACTTATGATTATGACGTTATGAGAATTAGTAGACTTAAGGTGTGGACTAAACACCACTGGCTTTTCTGTCTCTCCTTGTGAGTGCAGGTATATGAACTGCCCACTATCAATATTAGCTAGGTGGTTAGCGTTTAATTGATTGTCTTGCCAAAAAACAGCCTTTTCCATCAAATTCTCTTGTAATAATGCAGAGTATTCATTAACTGCCTCTTCAAGCGGTAATGCCGTAAGATATTTTTCATTAACGGATAGATAGTTATTATCTAAAGATCCTTGAGCTTGTCTAGACGACTGTTTGGTCCAAATGTCTTGATGTGGGAAAGATAGAAAGCGTGACTGTAGCAGAACAGCTAATTGTCTTTTCTTTGTTAACCATGCAGGCTCAATTTGCCATATTTTTTCCAATTTTATTACTCCTAGTGAACCAGCTTATCCCAGATGACAACTTTTCCTTGTTGCAAAGATTTTGGAACATCAATAATTCGCTGGTTGGAGCTTCCCCTGAATTGGAGGGTAAGGTCCTTTTGGGCAAGAAGAAAACGACCATCAACTAAAATATCTAAATAATGGAGTAATTCCAGTTTATCATCGGACTCCTTCATTAATTCTTCCCAGGTATAGCCAGACCACGACCAAATGTCTTTTTCGTGGCCAAATTCTTTGCGCACTCGTTTGACTAGTTTAAGGCAAACTTGGGTATTTAAGAATGGTTCTCCTCCTAATAAAGTCAGGCCTTGAACATAGCTTTGCGATAGGTCGGTAATTATTTGATCTTCTAATTCTTGCGTATAAGGCTGACCATAGTGAAAGTTCTGAGCAGCCTTATTGTAACAGCCAGGACAGTTAAAAAGGCAGCCACTGACATAGAGGCTACAGCGGACCCCTTCCCCATCAACGAAATTAAAAGGCTTGTAATCAGCAATATATTGCAAAGAATGATCCTTCGCTAACCATTCTTTAGGCTGTGGATTACGAGGCAAACGTGTTTCTACCATTATATTTTCCCTCCGATAATAAAAGACCTGGAGTTTTCATTGCAACAGGTCTTTACTTCCTAAATTAAATCTGATCTCCAGTAATATGCGCATGAGCTTTAGTATCCATTTGACGATGCTGTTCAAATTCAGCAGCATTCTTAATCATTCCCGCGTTCATATGCTTAACCCGGTGAATAATTTCTTCATGCCGACCATGGACCATTGGCCGTTGTTGCGGATTACCCAGGTATCCACATGTCCGCTTAACCACATCACAAGTTGCCGGATCATGATTACCGCATTGAGGACACTTAAAGCCACGTGCAGTAGCTTCAAATTCACCCTTGAACCCACACTTAAAACATTGATCGATTGATGTGTTAGTCCCTAAATAACCAACATGATCATATGCCCAATCCCATACTGCTTCTAATGCTTTAGGATTTTGCCGTAAGTTAGGATATTCGCAATAGTGTATAAAACCACCAGCAGCATACTTCGGAAAGTCTTCTTCAAACGTCAATTTCTCAAATGGAGTTGGGTGTTTACGAACATCATAGTGAAAACTATTCGTGTAGTATTCTTTATCCGTTACGTCTTCAATCCGGCCAAACTTCTTTAAGTCGTCCTGGCAGAAAGTATCAGTCAAAGATTCAGCAGGAGTGGAATAGAGGCTAAAGTGGTATCCCTCTTCTGCTTCCCATTGAGCGCAAAGGTCGTGCATAGCTTTGGTAATTGCAACCGCAAAATTATGTGCTTCTTTATTATGTTCCCAGTTTGACCCATAGAAAGTCGTACATACTTCATATAATCCAATATAGCCAAGAGAAACGGTGGCCCGGCTATTCTTAAAGACCTCATCGACGCTATCGGTTTTCTTTAACCGTTTGCCAAACGCGCCATACATATAAAGAAGCGGTGCATTTTCTGGCTTAGCTTCCTTAGTCCGTTTGATCCGATAATCAAGAGCAATCTTACAAATATTCATCTTCTCCTGGAAAATTTCCCAGAATAATTGCTTATCTCCATGAGCTTCTAACGCAATTCGGGGAAGGTTAACGGTAACAACCCCCAAGTTCATCCGACCAGAATTTACTTCTTTACCTGTTTCAGGATCCGTCCACCCCTGCAAAAATGACCGGCAGCCCATTGGTGTTTTAAAGCTACCTGTAAGTTCCTTGATCTTATCATACATCAATAAATCAGGGTACATCCGCTTAGTCGAGCATTCTAAGGCTAATTGCTTAATATCATAATTAGGATCTTCTGGATTAAGATTTAATCCCCGTTTAACTGTGAAAATTAGCTTAGGAAAGATTGCCGTCCGATGTTCCTTTCCTAATCCCTTAATCCGAATCCTTAAAATAGCCTTTTGAATTTCACGTGAGATCCAGCTAGTACCCAATCCAAAATTAATCGTTGTAAACGGTGTTTGTCCCTGACTGGAATAAAGGGTATTAATCTCATATTCTAAAGCCTGCATTGCGTCATAAATATCTTTCTTCGTTTTTTCACGCGCAAATGCCTCCCGCTTTTCTGGGACAATCCATTTTTCAGCATCTTTCATGTGCTTTTCATGGTTTAACTTAGCATAGGGTTCTAGCAACTGGTCAATCCGGTTAGCCGAACATCCCCCATATTGTAAGGAAGCAACATTAGCAATAATCTGCGACATTTGCGCAGTCGCAGTTTGAATCGATCGTGGTGAAGATACCCAGGCATTACCAATCTTAAAACCGTGCTTAAACATTTCATCAAAGTCGATTAAACAGCAGTTAGTCTCTGGAGTTACCGGTGAGTAATCAAGGTCATGCCAGTGAATATCTCCCCGTAAGTGCGCCTTTGCAACAATGCCGGGCAGCATTCGCAATCCCAGTGCCCGACTTACAACACCGGCTTCAAGGTCACGCTGAGTATTAAAAACATGACTATCCTTGTTGGCATTTTCGTGAACTACACGAGAATTGCGGTCAAATAGCTGTTCTAATTTATTTTGGGGATTTGTCGCTTCCGCAAACGCTTCTTCATCGTGCTTTCGATAATCGCGGTAAATCTTAGCAAGTTCTTCATGGTCAGCATTAATTAGTCCTTCAACAAAGAGGTCAGCAATTTTTTCAGTACTAACCGTTGTTTGGTTAATTAATGCTTCTAATAATGTCATATAAACACTTTGCTTTGTTTTTGCGTCCGCATCGAGTGCAGTTAAAATAAGGTTGATCTTATAAGAATAAAATGGCGTAACATTGCCATCGCGTTTGACAACCTGCACACTCGTCAAACTATTAAGATCCTTTTCATTAATTACTTGCACTTTCATTTTAAATTCCCCTCTCGTATTTAACGTTACCTATAATAGCTCAAAATACAACTTATAGAAAGTGTTGACTTTAAAAATACTATATGTTGTGGTCTGATTAAAAGATCAATCACTGGCATAATATTTATTAATTTTCTATTCTGACATAGCACGAATAAAATGAAATTATTAGTTCTGACGGTCTTTTTAGTTTTAGGATTTGAGTTTTAAATTATCTATTTTAAAAATTTCATTATCACCGAATAGAATTAAAGAATGACTATTTCTCTCCAAAAAAGTTTCTTCTTTCAATCTCACTTAATAATCTTAAGTTAATAAGTTAAGATTGTTAGTTATTAAAAAAAGAACTTACGAGCCATCTAATCATTTTGTTAGACTAATCCTTGTGTGAATTTTAGACGAAAGAAGGAGTGTTTTCATTTATGGAAAATGCATTACAAGCCCGCCAACACGTATCGCATCCAAAACTTGCGATGGTTAGCATGCTGCTTGGCGCTTTTGTAGGAATGTTTAGCGAAACATCATTAAATATCGCTTTACCAAAACTAATAGCGGTTTTTCAAGTTAGTACCGCAACAATTCAATGGTTAGTAACTGGCTACATGCTAATCATCGGTATCATTTTACCGTTATCAAGTATTATTACTAAGTGGTTTACTACCCGCCAAGTTATCATATTTGCTTTGGTTGATTTTATTATTGGTGCCTGTATCTCGGCATTAGCCAATAGCTTCTCAGTTTTAGTAATTGGACGAATGATTCAAGGGATTGGAACAGGATTAATCCTACCATTAATGTTTGCTGTTACTATGCAGATTTTTCCCCCGAAAGAAATCGGTGCTGTCATGGGAATGTGTGCCCTCGTAATTATGTTTGCGCCTGCAATAGGTCCAACGCTAACTGGACTAATCCTCGCCAAGTTGTCCTGGCAGTGGATTTTTTGGTTATTCATCCCGTTCCTATTAGTTGCTTTAATCTTTGCAATCACAGCCCTCGAAAATATTGGCGAATTAACAAAACCACACGTTGATGTCCTATCAATCCTCGAGTCCGCAGTCGGATGTTCAGGGATCGTAATCGGAGCTAGTCTTGCAAGACGGGATGGTTGGCTATCACTTCCCGTCTTAGGATCCTTAATCATTGGAATTATTGTTTTAGGATTATATGCTCATCGGCAAATACATTTAGAAAATCCAATCTTAAATTTACGAATTTTCAAGATTCCAGCATTTGCAATTGGTTCATCATTAGTAATGCTCGATTTTGGAATTATCCTTTCAACGATGTACCTCTTACCAATGTTCTACCAAAACGGTCTCTTGTTGCCAGTAGCTTTAACCGGAATCGTCATGCTGCCAGGCGGAGTTATTAATGCTTTAACCTCAGCGTTTGCCGGCCGCCTTTACGATAATATCGGTGCTAAGAAACCAGTCATTATTGGTTTTATTATTGCTTTGATTGGGGCGGTGATGTTAGCATTTACCACACCAAGTACTTCAATTGCTTACATGATAGTAGCTCATATTATTTTAATGGTCGGTTGTCCCCTTGCTATGTCGCCTTCACAAACCAGTGCTTTAAATGCCTTGTCAGGAATGGAATCGGGTGACGGCAGCACGATTATGAATACCATGCAGCAGGTTATTGGTGCTCTTGCTACTGCTTTGGCTACTAGTTTCTTAGCATTAGGAAGCGCCACAGCAACTGGTTCAACTGCTCTCCGTTTTACTAATGGTTTCCACTATGGAATCTATTTTGCTATCGTACTTATTATTATCGCTATTTTATTATCATTTAAGATACACGACCAACGTAGATAATCAAAAGGTCTTTAAAATTGGGCTATCCTAGTCCGAATATTAAAGACCTTTTTTGTGCTATTCTCTAATGATCTTAAATGGCATGTAACGACGGTGATGCCTTGTTAAGTAACGATTCATTAATTGCTGATAAAGTTGCGGATTAATATCAGCTTGGGTACTCATAAAATCAAATTCCTCATTATCTTTTTCAACGGTATAGAAACCTGTCTTAACGAAACCATTCTTAGCGTAAAAACGATGCCGCCTTATTCGCTGTTCATTATTAGCAACATGAGTGTTAGGACGTTCAGTACTTAATGAAAGGATCTTACCAGCATAACGTTTCTTTACTTCCGTTAAAGCAGCACTTCCATATCCTTTCCCGTGGTACTGAGGATCAATCGCTAAAAAGAAAATATAAGCTATTCGTTGATCATATACAGTATAGAAAAAGCCAACCCATGTTTGATGGTCATAAATACTACAAAATTCAGCTTTCCCATCCCTTGCCCGCATTTTTAAGAAAGATAACGGTAAACGTTCATTTTGCGGAAAGACTGTATTATAAACCTGTTTAATATTCCTAAAATCTGGTGACTTAGTCGATATTTTCTGAATCTCAACCATCCTAAAATCCCTCCAATTATAGGTAATAATACCGGAAATAAAAGATGACGGCAATTATTTGGGCTGCTATTAAGTTTAAAATCATTTTCGATACAAGAATAAATCTGCTGATGAATCATTAAAGTTATTATCAAGACATAATCATTTATTATCGATTTAGTTTATAGCATAATATTGTTAGCCTGTCGCTTAGTAAAGGAATCCAAACGACTAGGACACAATGCCATATTGACAACGATGAATACAAAGATAAATCAGATAAAGCTATCTTAAAAGCACTGGATTTTTAACTATAAATTGCATGACCAATTCGTGACCAAACTTTACAAATTCATATCATTTTACACCATTTCAAACGCTTAACAATTTAAACTAAAAAATAAGAGAAAGCCTGATATAACAAGCTTTCTCCTATTTCATTAGCTTAGCTGACACTTTTGTACGAAAGCAATAATATGCCTCCGGTGGGGGTCGAACCCACACTCCCTCAACGGGAACTGGATTTTGAGTCCAGCGCGTCTGCCAATTCCGCCACAGAGGCATCAGCTAACTAAAAGGTGGTAATCGGATTTGAACCGATGATAAAGGTTTTGCAGACCTCTGCCTTACCACTTGGCTATACCACCAAATAGTTAAGATTAAGTAATTAACCTAATCAAAAGGGCGGTATGTGGGATTCGAACCCACGCGTGCCGGACCCACAAACCGGTGTGTTAACCAACCTTCACCAATACCGCCAAAATATTCAGTTAAGCAGGGATAGTAGGAATCGAACCCACAATGACGGTTTTGGAGACCGTAGTTATACCGTTTAACTATATCCCTATAAAAATGGGGGAGAGTGGATTCGAACCACCGAACCCGAAGGAACGGTTTTACAGACCGTCGCGTTTAGCCAGACTTCGCTACTCCCCCATAAATGGCGCGGGACGGAATCGAACCGCCGACACACGGAGCTTCAATCCGTTGCTCTACCAACTGAGCTACCGAGCCATCGTGTAATGGGTAATTATACAACCATATTAAGTTGTAAATGGAGGATACAGGGCTCGAACCTGTGACCCCCTGCTTGTAAGGCAGATGCTCTCCCAACTGAGCTAATCCTCCAAAAGTGACCCGTGCGGGATTTGAACCCACGATACCAGCGTGAAAGGCTGGTGTCTTAACCACTTGACTAACGGGTCATAAATAACGGAGAGTAAGGGATTCGAACCCTTGATACAGGCTTTAACCCGTATACATCATTTCCAATGATGCTCCTTCGGCCAGCTCGGACAACTCTCCAGTATCCAAGCCCCGGCACAATTAAGACCAGGTGCCAAAGCTTGATTTAGCGTGGCAACGTCCTATCCTCGCAGGGAGCGATCCCCCAACTACTTTCGGCGTGTTGAAGCTTAACTTCTGTGTTCGGCATGGGTACAGGTGTATCCTTCAAGCCATCATCAC
>NZ_JACIVD010000073.1:0-52339 GCF_014145555.1 Limosilactobacillus albertensis | reverse complement strand
CCCGAAATGTCAATTTAAATTAGAAAAATGTTGAAAGCTGTTCATCTGTGACGTGACTTAGGAATACTTCAAGTGGTGTGCGGTAGTGAAGTGACTTCCGTGGAATAGTATTTCGTTTGTGCATCAGCTGGGTGATTAGTTCATCTGGTAAATTACGGAAGTCTAATCGTTTACTGAGACCGTCACGACGTAAGATACCATTATTGTTTTCATTCAGGCCGCGTTGATTGGGCGCTCCAACCTCCGCAAAATAAGTATGAAGATCATGTTTATTGGCAATCTCACGCCAGCCCGCGAATTCCTTACCATTATCAAAGGTAATCGACTTAACGAAATGACGAGGTATTTTAGAAAGCCATTTATCCAAGTGATAGTTAACTGCTTCATCAGTTTTACGATGAACGTTAAGCACAATCATCACCTTAGATTGACGTTCCACCAAGGTCATGACCGCACCACGATGAGCTTTTCCTTGAACAGTATCAGCTTCAAAGTGACCAAACTCGTGTTGGTAGTGAGGAAAATCATGGTATCGCTGGTAAATACTCCGACCGAGATGCCCCGCCTTACCACGTCGTTCGACATAGCCATTGGGGTGTCGCTTGCCTTTCATCGGTAATTGCTGGACGGCAAAATTGTACTGTCCACGAGCAAACATCCGATAAAGTGTCCGCATACTACAGCTAATTGTCCGTTCTGCTCGACCAATGATCGTATCAGGTGTCCAGCCCGCTTTAACCTGCTCATTGATGTAGCTGATCTCATCCTTGGCTAGCTGAGCCTGCTTACGACCACAACGCTGCTTATTCCGTTGGTAAGCCTTAAGATACTGTGCAATGGTCTTACCGCTATCAAGAAATCGATAGACTCGGTAAATAGTTTCTTGGCTTCGTTTAAGCAGTTTAGCAGCTTGATAAGCCTTCGTACCTTGGTGCCAAAAATTAGCTATGAGGGTTAGTTCACGTGTGGTAAGATGTTTATAAGTCATTTGTGATGTTCCTTTACTTTTGTTTGTGGTTATTCAAAAGTCTATCACAAATGGCTTTTTTATTTTTCTAACTTAATTTTACAAACGGCGAATATGGATGACGCTTTAACTGAGAAAGTTTCTCAGAAGGGCCAGCTAGTTATTCCGGCAGCTATTCGAAAAGCATTGGGAATAGAGAAAGGTCCGAAAGTTTCTTTTGAGGTAAAGAATGATGAGAAAATACCGACAGCATTAGACTGGTCAAATTTGGTTGACCAACTACCAGAAGAAAGGGTAGACATTGACAAGAATGGTCATTATGATCATGAAAAATCAACTAATTTTCATGATTGGATGGTTAATGGCTAATGCAACCGATTGATATTTATATTGCTGATGTTTCATTTGATGAAGAAAGTTGAATTCTAGTTGTTCTTGAACTTTTGCAGCTAAATAGATAACAAACGTCGGTGTAACGGTATTTTAATAATTGGAAAGTGTACTAATTCCTTTGTTGACGATGGAGATTAGTACACTTTTTGATTTTTCATCTAGGGGCTTGAGTATTCTATGTTCTTTTTGCAGGTTGAGTATGCAAAGATGCGCTTTGGAAAGTTAAGTGAACTAAGATGTTGAAAATAGTGAAAAAGGTTGAATTTTAGCTCAACACTTAGGGACGAGAGTGCTAAACAAAATCAGTTTTAGTCTAATTTTATTATTATTAAAGAGAGCTACACACTTAACTATGTTCAGTCAAAAAGAAAAGCATGATCGTCACTGGAACGACCATGCAATATGTTTAATAACCACGATGCTTTTTACGATGCTTAGCTACTCGTTTTTGATAACGAAGCTCTTGTGCTAATCGTTTTTCAGTTGAGTGCTGCGCTTTTCGTAACTTTTTCTTTTCTTCAAATTGTTTTTGCAAAGTGCTCTGTGCTTTGGTGCTAATACCGTGAGCTTTTATTGCCTTATTGGCTAATCGTTGAGCACGTTTGGGATTGATATGTTTTGTAACTATTCGTGTTCTGTCTAGTTCATAATGAAAATGGAACCGTTGATAATCCTGATTTATCAGTTTTAGAATTAATGATGTTTTGGGTTCTGAACTACCAAGGGTAACTGATGCAACTGAATAGCTGTTATCATCGTAACATTCCAAAATAGCCTTATAGAAACTACCATCAAAAACAATTGTTAGACAAGATTGAATAACCATCATGTCCCCTCCTTAAATTAGGTTAAGAAAGCGGGACATCCCGGAGGGGAAGGATACTGATCAGCTTGTGCCGATGTCCGGACTACCAACCGAACTGTGTTTTTACTTTCTTAGAAGATAGTATCATAATTTTATTGAAAATGTACCACTATAAATTAGCTCTATATCGATTGCTTTATTGTTCCTATGGAATGAGCTTCACAAAATATTTATGAATAGTGAACGGATATTTACTCCCCCCAAAAAAATATTCCTGATATTATCTTAGGTAATATTAGCAAACTTAGGGAGATGGTGGGAATGAAGAAAATTCAGAAGCATCATAATGATATTAAGCATGGTAAATATGAAAATAGTCTTCAAAATGGTAATAGATATTATCTACAACAAAGATTATGAATGCTAGGTATGGATGGTTGGCGCTTGCTCTTAATATTTGTATTATTATAAATGTTATTGGAATTATCTTTGTTTTATTTGCTTACCTGAGAATTAAAACAATACCCAAATAAAATATGTAGTATTGAACTTATTTGAATTGGGCAGCAAATAAGTTATGAATCGAATTAAACATAAACTTGTCGCTAGTTACTTGGTATTAAAGTTAGTATAATTATTTTCGTTAAAACTTTGTGTAGAAACTATAATAAATTTATTTTTATGCCTGGAAATTGGTATACTTTTATTTATTGTTAGAGACTTGAATAGATTAAAAGAGTGAGGTTAGTTGACGTAGAATATAATTTAATGGAATGTGAGGAAATTATTTTGGCTAAGCAGATTAAAGTTGTTGGCGCCGCAATTCTAAATGAAAATAGGCAAATTTTAGCTAGTAAGCGAAATGGTAATCGGATTCTGGGAACACTATGGGAATTTCCAGGTGGAAAAATTAATCTGGGAGAAACTCCTGAAGAAGCTCTTCAACGTGAACTATTTGAGGAGTTTAATGATAGTATCCAAGTTGGAGAACAGGTTTGTCCTACTTCGGTTTATTGTTATAAGTTTGGTGAAGTTCATCTAACTGTTTATTTTGCAAAGTTGGTTACACATCATTTTGATTTAGTAGCACATAGCAAATTAAAGTGGTGTGATCAAAATGATTTGTTGAATCTTAACTGGGCAGATGCTGATCTACCAATTGCAAAATATATTAATAAGATAGATTTGAAAGAGGTAAAGATTTAATGGCTAATTTTGACTATAATCAGCTCTTAAATAAGAATATTAATAATCACGACAATACAGTAGTAAATGAGCTGTATGGATCATTATTGAATGGGTACATGAACCAGAAAACTGTTATCAATAATGATCAACTTGGTCCGCGTCTTCTCAATAACCAAGAAGGTAGTTTGATTTGGGAACAAATAAAACACGAATTACTAACGTGTGATAGTTATACTTTTGCTGTTGCATTTATTACTGATCCAATGATCTCTAATCTGAAACCTATTTTTAAGGATCTTTCCCAAAAAGGTGTTCGAGGAAGAATTTTAACTTCAACCTACTTGTATTTTAATCGTCCGGTTGTATTTCAAGAATTATTAAAACTACCAAACGTGGAAGTAAAAATTGCTGATGTAGATGGATTTCACCAGAAAGGTTATATTTTTCAACATCAAGGTTATCAAACGATTATTATTGGTAGCGCAAATTTAACAACAAACGCATTGATGCGTAACTATGAGTGGAGTTTGCAAATTAATTCTTTAGATGGTGGTGATATTGTTGACCAAGTCAGTTCAAATGTTGAATCTGAATGGAATAAGGCAATGAGATTAACTCGTCAGTGGATTGCAAAATATGAAAATCTATACAAGAAAAATAAAAACAAGTTCATTTTAGAACCCCAAACAAATCATCATGAAGATGAAAGCATTATAAAACCAAATCAAATGCAAAAGATGCAATCAAACAGCTACGGTTATTACGCAAGGAAGGCAAACAGCGTGGCTTAATTATTTCCGCAACAGGAACAGGGAAGACTTATTTAGGAGCATTTGATGTTAAAGCTGCAAAACCTAAGAAAATGCTTTTTTTAGCTCATCGTGAACAAATATTAAAAAAGTCTAGGGATAGTTTTTATAAGGTAATTGGCGGTCAGAAGGAAAATTATGGACTTTACACAGGTAACTCGCGGGATAAAGATGTCAAATATGTTTTTGCAACAGTCCAAACTCTTAGTAAGATTGAGCATTTATCATTATTTGATCAAGATGAATTTGATTACATTTTAATTGATGAGGTTCACCATGCTGGTGCTGAAACCTACCAAAGAATAATGAATTATTTTCATCCAAAATTCTACCTTGGAATGACGGCAACACCAGATCGTAATGATGATTTTAATGTCTTCAAATTATTCGATTATAATGTTGCATACGAAATTCGTCTTCCAAAGGCTTTAGAAGAGGACATGCTTTGTCCTTTTCATTACGTGGGAATCAGTGATTATGAATTTCAGGACAGTCAAATTAATCAAGAAATTGATCAATACAATAATGAGACTATAAGTCAAAAAAATGCTCGGCAGGTAGTTAAATATCTTTCAAGTAAAGAACGTGTTCAATACATTTTAGAGCAAACCAATTATTATGGATATTCTGGGGATACTCTACATGGACTAATATTTTGTTCAGGAGTTTCTGAAGCGACTTCTCTTGCTAAAGAACTTACGAGGCAGGGGTATCCTTCAAAGGCCCTTTCTGGAGCAGACAGTGAATTAAAGAGAAGCCAGGTAGTCGATGACCTTGAAAATGGAATAATTAAGTACATTGTTACTGTAGATATTTTTAATGAAGGAATTGACATCCCATGTATTAATCAAGTTGTCTTTTTGCGAAATACAAGTTCTAATATTGTCTACATTCAGCAATTAGGACGAGGGTTGCGAAAATTTGAAGGAAAAGAATATGTAGAAATTCTTGATTTTATTGGCAATTACAAAAATAATTACATTGTTCCGGTCTCTCTTACTGATGATTCTTCTTATTCTAAAGATAGTGCACGGGAAACCACCAATATGGAACCAACAATTGGTATTTCGACTATTTATTTTGAACGAGTTGCCAAAGAAAGAATTTTTGCTTCGATTCGCCAAGCTAAATTTGACAGTATGCACAATTTGCGAACTGTTTACAAAGAGATAAAAAAGAGAGTTGGTCGTATTCCATTATTACAAGATTTTATAAGGTTTAACTCAATCGATCCAGTAATTTTGGCTAATAAGGAGAACAACTACGCCAACTTTTTGAACAAGATGGGTGAGAATGTTAATATTTCTAATTATGAAAATAAAGTGTTAACTTTTCTCAATGCAGAATTGCTCAATGGTAAACGGCGTCACGAATTGTTATTGTTAGAATTATTAACCCAACATCCAGAAATTAAGTCACAGGAATTTGCCAAAGTGTTAAATGAAAACCATTGTTTATCTAATCCTGAAGTAATAGATTCAGTACGAAGAGTGCTAAATTTGACATTTTATAGTCAAAATGCTTCTCCGTCACGTAAAGATTATGGTGAGCAACCGATAGTGACATGGGATGGTCAACATAAACAATACCAATTGAATCTAAATATTTGGAATTCAATTCAGAAGAATGACGATTTTCGTACTTTATGGATAGACAGTATCAAAACTGGATTATATAGATCAAAAAAATACCAGCCAGATAAACTTTTTACAATTGATAAGAAATATACACGTAAAGATGTAATGAGGTTAAGCAGTAATAGCACTAATGTTACCGCTCAAAACATTGGTGGATATTATTTCAATAATAAGTATGGAATGATCTTTGTCACATATAAGAAATCAGAAAATATTAGCAAATCTATTCAATATGAGGATCGTTTTCTTAGTGATCGGATTCTTCATTTTTATTCTAAAAATAACCGAAAATTAACTAGTAAGGAAGTTCAAAAATTCTTTGATGGCAAATATCAATTACTATTGTTTATGAAGAAGTCAGATGCTGATAATAATAAAAATTTTTATTACTTAGGTACTTGTCAATATCTTGAATCTTCTGCTCAACAAGAATTACGTGATGGAAAGTCAATAGTTTCAATGAATCTCCGTCTGGACCAAAGAGTTAAATATCATCTTTATCATTTTCTAACTGATTAGCTACCTAACTTAAGCGAGCTGACTAAAATCGGAGAGTCAGAAAATAATTGAGTGGTTTTAGTTCCACTAAACTTAGATTATGATTGTCTTATATTTTTATCAGTGGTGAGTGGTTACTGAGTAAAGAATTTACAATTTATTTCAAAAAAGGTTGTTTATCATGAAAATTCCTCATACTCTTTCTGAATTTACACAAACCTATTACTATAAAACAGAATTAATAAAGTTATGCAGACAATGGAATTTACCCACATCTGGAACAAAAGCAGAACTCAATTCGTACGTTGAAAAGTATTTAAAGGGAATGCCTGCGAACGAAATTAAACCGTGTCGAAGTAATAATAAAACACATCGTTCATTAACGTATAATGAGATTAATTTGAACACAAAGTTAATCAACTCTGGCTTCTGCTTTAACAAAGTTGCTCACCAGTGGTTTGCTGATTATTTTGGTGTCGAGAAATTTTCCTTCAGTAAGAAAATGGCCGTTATTAAAAGAAAAGCGGAGGTAGAACGTGATGAACAAGCGACTGTTGGCGACTTAATTCAACAGATGCAGAATTGGGACAAAAATAAAATTGCATCACCTGCAGAAGAAAATACTTATCAATGGAATAACTTTGTTCGCGACTTTTTTAAGGATCCAGCTACTAAGCAGTTTAGTCAGCGATTAAAAGTTGCTTCGCTTTTATGGAAAAAAGTACGCATTTCACGGGGGAAAAAGGTTTGTTGCCATAATATGTTAGAGAAGTATAATAAAGAAATTGAAATATATAAGGAATGATAATGTATTAGGCTTTTCTTGAATGTATTTTTCCTACTAATCGATCCATACATCTATTAAAATCTTTCAGATAACCTTCTCATTTGCATAATGGGCAAAATAAATGAAAGTTGCGCCATGAGAGATAAGTTTTTTCCAACTATGGCTTAGAATTTTATTATTATATAAGGGTACCTGTTCTTGTGGATATAAATCACCAACAAACGCCTCTCCACTATCTAGAATAAGAGATATAGAATCTGCACTATGACCAGGTGAACTTAAAATTGTGCCTGAGATTCCACATTCACTGAGAAACTGACGACTATCAATTAAATTTAACTTGTGGATATGTTTATCATTAATTGGATGAAAATTAGGGTTATTTTCTTTTTGAAAGATATAATCACTTTGATGAATATAGGCTATTTGACAATCAAGCACCACTAAGGAGATTCCAAGGTTCATCAAATCAGTTGCTAATCCCATATGGTCGGGGTGGTAGTGGGTAATTAATAGATAATCAATATCTTGGACCTTTAACTTTTTCCTTCCTAGCTCTTGGAAAAATTTAGGAAGAGTACCCGCCCAGTCTGTATCAATTAACAGATTTTTCTTTGTTCCTTTTAGGAGATAGCATTTTGTATTACCGTATTTTAATTGAATAATTTTAGTCATGAGGAGCTCCAATTTTTATAATTAGTGTTAATTTATATTAAAATATAATCGAACTTTAAGGGTATAGTAACACGACTCAATCATGCTTTAGCTTTTTTTCGTGGAAAAAGTAAACAAGTAAATGTTGAAAGCAGAACGAAAACAATTGAATAACTATATAGCTTAGTAAATGCTTTGTCATATTCATTAATGGCAAAGCTTTTTATTTTTGTAATTTTGGCATTAATATTTTGATTTATTGTTTTAAGCTTCAAATCTACCTTTGATTCAACTTGGATATAGATTTGCTGCTTTGCTGTTTCAGAAACTACCCCGGATTGTTTCTTTATTACTTTATTATAATTTTCTTGAATAATGCTTTCCCTTTCCGCTTGGCTAAAGTGAATTTTAGGAGTACTAGTAGAGTTACCAGATAGTGAATTAATAGCTTTTTGAATTACGACATTTTTCTTAGACTTTGGAATATTTAACGTTGCAACTTCTTCTTTAATGTAGCGGGTTGAGTTATTTTTAGCGGTGACTAAATTACCGTATAGCCCAGTGACATAGATAGCAATTGCTAATGAAATGCCGATTTGGCGAAGAACGCCAGCAACGCTTTGAGATGCATTTAGTAGTGAACCTTTAAAATCCGAAGCAGCTAGTACTGTGATTGGACCGGCGATAATCCCGTATCCAGTTCCTAAGATAAGGCAGGTGATAATAACTAGCATTGAATTTTGCATATTAATTGTTGCAAAGAGAATAAAACTAGTTGTCATTAATATAAAACCAGTTGCAATCACCATTCGGGCACCGAGCCTATCAATAATAATGGCAGCTAAAGGTGAGAAAATAAAAATCATTCCGGTGATTGGAGTAATTAGTAACGCTGCCGTTAATTCTGTTTTTCCTTGAATTTTCACGAAGTAGGTGGGGAGAACAACAGTTACAGCAACTAAAAAGAGATTGCTAAGAACAATGGTAATTGCCGAACCCGTGAATTCCCGATTTTTAAAAAGTTCTAATGGCACCATTGGATGGACTGACTTTTGTTCACAAATAATAAATAAGATTAAAGAGATGCCTGAAGCAATGAATAATGTGTCAATTATTAGACTATGCCATCCCCACGTTCTCCCTTGAACAAGTCCCAGAGTTAGTGTGAAAAGGGTAATCATACTTAGTAGTGAACCAATAAAGTCGATTGAGGCCTTTTGCTTAACTTCATGTAATTCAAGATTAAATAGACAAATGATTACAGAAATAATACTTAGAGGAATATTAATGATGAAGATCCAACGCCAAGAAAGGAATTGAGTTAAACAACCACCAATTGTCATGGATAATGGAAAGACAAGGGCTGCACCGATACTTTGCAATGCTCGTCCGCCAATTAGCATATTTAGATTATGAGCAGAAGCTGAAATAGTAGAACTACAAATGAATACTACTAAACCTATAATATAAGTTCTGTTAATTCCAAAATGCTCTGCAATTTTACCAAGCGGGATTGTTAGTGAAGCAAAGAGAATTGTATAAATGTTTAATGCCCAGGATAACCGATTTAACTGGGCATTCAGGCTAGATTGAATTGCTGGTAATGCAACGTTCATTACGGTTGTGTCAAGCATGCAAAGGAAGATACCGATAGACATTGCACAGATAGTAAGAATATTTTTAGCTTTCATAAAGCTTACTCCTTTTATATTAATATTGTTAATATAAATTACATAAATATAGATGTCAATGATATAAATGATGAAAATAGTTGCTATACATGCTATTATGAGTAAAAAAGGAGTTCAAATAATATGAAGGGTAGAGACGTTATTCTTGGAATTCTTCAAAACAAGCCTAGAACTGGTTATGAAATTAACGAAATTTTGCAAAATCAAATTTCATATTTTTATGATGGAACCTATGGGATGATTTATCCAACACTCAAAAAGTTGGAAAAAGAAGGAAAGGTAAAGAAAGAAACTATTATCCAAGATGACAAGCCTAATAAAAATGTCTTTTCTATTACTGATGAAGGAAAAGAAGAATTGAATGAATACTTGAATTCTGAAGATATAAGTGAAGTATTTAAGTCGGATTTTTTGATGAAGCTATTTTTTGGTGATAATTTAAGTAAGAAACAAGTTGTTAAATTAATTAATAAAGAAATTGAGACTAAAGAAAAGCAAATTCAAAGGTTGGAGAATAGTTTAAAAAAATGGCAATTTCAGGGAATAAGTAATTTACAGAAAATAACAGTAGGTTATGGATTAGCGCAATATAAAGCGGTTGTTAGCTATTTGAAGGTCCAGTTGAAAGTCCTAGAAGATTAGAGAATAAAAAAGCACTCAGTTAAAATAGTTGAGTGCTGGATATTCTAATTAAATTTAATCACTCCACCATCTTTAAACGTAAACTTCGCGTTGAAAGATGGTGCTTTTTAATTTAGTGTAATCAAGCTACAAATATTAGTTACCTTTATTGTATAATTAAACAACCAAAATTAAAGGAGGGACAGGCGATGACCCAACTCGAACAAAAAAGGCTTGATTTAGCTGTTAAGCAAAAAAGAGGACTGCATTTTATCACTGCTTCTGTAATAATTTGGCTTGCAATTGCATTTATTTATTCATCTGCTATGCCGATCTTGACTAAGAACCTATTTGTTTTTATTTGTACAGGGATCTTATTACCGCTGGCATGGGGAATCTCAAAAATATTGAAAGTTAGCTTTAGTGATAATGAAAATCCTTTGTCAAATTTGGGCATCTTGTTTGCAGTGAATCAGTTATTATATTTGCTGATTGCCATGTGGATTTATCCGACTATTCCAGATAAAATGCCAATGGTTATTGCAATAATTTTTGGTGCGCACCTAATGCCCTTTAGCTGGTTATATAAATCTAAAGTGTACTTACTGTTCTCGATAGTTATTCCGTTTTTGGCGCTATTCATTGGCTTATTATTTAGTCCAACTATTTTAGCTGTTGGAATGACAATTATAGAAACCATTTTTTGTGGAGCATTAATTATTGAAAATAAAAATTGAAATTTATGGAATATGATTGGCAATATAAACTTAATCCGGTCAAATAAAGCCATTGCAGTATAAGACCTCGTTAAGGTGTAAAATAACCTTAGAGACTATCCAATCGAGGCGAAACCACATGCGTAAATATGTCAAAGCGCTAATTATGATTATCTTAATTCTAATACTAATGGTTGTTGGTCAAATTGCACCACTAGCAGTAGCTGACCACTTAAATTTTTCAGAAAAAACGGCAGTTATTTTAATGACAGTTACTTATCCAATTATTGTCATCGGTGGTGGATGGCTACTAAACCATTTTCTATTTCATCAACCTCTGCCATTAGTGGCTAAGTGGCGTTTTCAATGGTGGCCAATTTTATATGCAATCTTGGCGGATGTCTTAATTTACCTATTTTCTTGGATTGCGCAGACTGGCTTCCATTCATCAGTAACAACAATGAATAACTGGTGGTTACAATTCGCTATGACAGTGATCAGCGCGCCATTAGTTGAAGAATACGTTTTTCGTGGGTATATCTTTGGCGCACTGGATAGTATTTTTAGTCGTTCCGTAACGATTTGGCTAACAGCATTTGTTTTCGGCTTAATTCATCTATCGTCACTCGGTAAAGCAGCATGGTATAATGCAGTCTTCCTCGTAGTCGCCTATACCGCAATGGGAATGTTCTTCACGCTAATTGCTGTGGCAGCGAAAAGCTTGTGGGCTAGTGTTACCGCGCATGTTGTGAATAATTTATTGATCTACATTATTGGAATTTGGGCGGCGGTTTCCACTTCATCAAGTATGATGTGGCGAAGTCTAACCGGAACTTTGCTTGGCATGGGGATCGTTGCTGGATTGGTTTATTGGCGCTTTTTAAAGAATAAACGAGGATTAACACGATAATATGCTTTGGCAGATAGTAAAATGAACAGCTCGTGCCAGACTGACGCGAGCTGTTCATTTTAAAAACTTATTGCCTAAGCTTCCTATTAATTTTTTTCAAATCCTGCTTTACCGCGTAAAAATTAATAAACCACATAATAAGGTAAATCATTACAAAAATGCCAGTAAAAACTAACCAGTTAATTAGGTTTAATGGGAACCAGCCGGCTAGAATTGCCAGGGGAGTAAATCCACAATAATAGATGATAAAGTTAACGATTGTTCGTTTTAAAATTGACCAATCCTCAATATTAAAAATTAATGCGCCCAAGCTGAATACAAGCCCCATCATCCCCCAGAGAATTACAGAAACTAACACTGCATTTAACGGTCGACTAAAATGATCGGTAAAAGTTGGTGCAGATGGTACGTAATCTTTAAGGTTGTAGAGGTAACTAAAGAATAATGAAAAGATTAAGCCGAATAACTCGCCGACACTTACCCCGCTGACGGCATAAAGAAAACATTTTTTCATAAACCTAACCTCGCTTTCAAATTTTTGATTTTGCGTCGACTAATTGAAATTCGCTGGTGATTTTTTAAAATTACATCAATTGCGCCATTATCCATTAATTCTAAGTGATCGATATGCTTAAAATTAAAGATTGCACTCCTAGAGGCTTCAACAAAATCATTAGTTAATTGCGCTTTTAATACCGAAATTGGTTTCCGATACTGATAGCGTTTATTAGCGGTTGCCACTTCTAAGCCGTGATCAGCTGTTTGAATGGCGAAAATATCACGATAGTAGACGGGAACTAATTCATTATCATAGTTACACCATAGTACCTGCTCATTGTTATTTAAATATTCTAAAAGATCAGCGAGTTTAGGAGTCATTTTCCGCACCCAGATTTCAGCATGTTCATCCTTGATTGAACTATCGACATGGCAGTTGATTTTCAAAGTGTTATACCTCCTCAATTGATGTATCAATTTTAACAAAAGATAACGATGCTAACTGCAAATAGTATTAAATGGTGGAAAAATACGAATAAGAGGTATGATTTAGGAAACAAATAGCAAAATTGGTAAGTGTTCTAAGGATGATGGGAAGTAGTTAATAATGAGTAAGTATAATCAGTTATGGTAGTATATCGCAAACAATGAGAACGGATCTTTTGAGCTGACATTTGAACAAATTGGCGTGATCGCTGGTGTACCATTAGATCATTCTTTCTTAAGGTATAAGAAAGAGTTACTAAATTATGGATTCAAGGTAGAAAAAATTTCAATGAAAAATCAGTTAGTTGAATTTACCAAACTTAAAGCAGAAACCAAGTAGTAATGATTCAAAGAAGGCAGTTGAAATGCGGCAAGTACCGATTAATCAGGCTAAGTCTATCTTAAAGCAGCTTTTGAAAGCAAGAAATCATCAGAAAGTTCGTTTACTGACAAATAAGAAAGACCGTTCATTAACGGTTATTGTAAATAATGGTGAAGTAACCGTGATTGAACAAGGATACGTTAATGATGCCAATATATATTTCGCTGAAAGCTCAGCTAAACACAAACTTACAAAGGCTTTTAAGCGCGAATTTCCCCGTAGTCACCAGCTTTATGTTAGCTATGAGAAAACGAGCTAGATTATTCACAGATAATAGTTAGCAATATCTAGGCTACTGTAATAAATGAATTTAAGCAGATTACTTTTCATTTTTCTATTTATGAGTAAACTTAGGACTAAAACTAGCTTTTAGAGGTGGAGTTCTATGAAGACGTTATTTGTTACAGATGAAGCTAAGAAACGGGTTGCAAAATATATTAGTCCGGATAAACGAATTGTCCTTGATTTTGATGATGGTGTTGGACCATTTTCTGCAGTTGGAAATTGTAATCTTGATGCAAATTATAAACTAATCTTTGTTAATAAAGACATCGAATTAACTGATTTTGATGAAAAGGTCAGTTCTAATATTGGCGACATTTATATTAAAAGCGAGTGGTATGCTAGTGCTCAATTTGAAGATCAAATGGAACTTCGCTTTGATCCTAAGCATATTGCACTACCATTAGTTAGCCCGACTAAGATCTTAACAGGGAATGTAGAGGTGCTTAATATTAGTAAACCGATAAAGGTAGAATATACGAAGACACATGATTGCTAAACTATATTAATAAAAGATTTAGGCGATTTTAGCGAGGAGTTAAAAGAGGCGATTAATCAAATTAGACAGCAAAACTAAATTATTACATCAAATATTTCCCAGGAAATATTAATTTCATAAGTCGCTAGTTATGGTGAAATTCCAGGCTAGTGGCTTTTATCGTTAAACCATCATTGTACTTTTACCCCCCCATTTTATAATTAGGTTGTAAAACGGTTACAAAATTAGGGGTGATGAGAATGTTACAGGTTAAAAACCTTAATATCTATTACGGGCGCCATAAAGTCATTAATGATGCATCATTTAAAATCCAACCTGGAGAAATCATTGGTTTAATTGGACCTAATGGAGCTGGTAAGTCTACAATAATGAAAACAATTCTAGGATTAACTAAGTTTACCGGAACAATTATTTTTAATGGACAAGAGATTACGCCGACTAAACATACAGCGCTCCAACATGTTGGTGCTTTAATTGAAAACCCAGCCTTATATCCTTTTTTGACAGGCCGTGAGAATTTATCACTCTATGCCAATGACCAGGCTGAGCTAGCGAAAATAGTTTCAATGCTTGAAATGGATCATTATATTGATCGGCGAGCAGGCGATTATTCGATTGGAATGAAACAAAAGTTAGGAATTGCATTAGCACTTTTAAATCATCCCCAATTAGTTATCCTTGATGAGCCAATGAATGGGCTAGATATTGAGGCAACTATTTTAATCCGCAAAATTATCCATCGTTATGCGACCGTGGGCACAGCTTTCCTTATTTCAAGCCATGTTTTGAGCGAACTTCAAAAAGTGATGACCTCGGTAATTATCCTTAACCATCATGAAATTATTATGGATACTCCAATTGATCAATTTAAGAATACTCCCGTAAGTAAAGTTAAGTTAAAAGCTACGGACAATTCCGCTGCAAAAACAATTTTGACTAATAGCGGGCTTGATGTTCATCAGAATGATAACTATTTAATTATTAATATTGCTGACATTGATCAAGTACAAAATTTACTTTACCAGCATCATATCATGTTACGCGAACTAACTCCGGTTCACCAAAACTTTGAACAAGTAGTTGTTAGTGTTCTAAAAAAGAATCGGAGGGATACACAATGAAAACTAATCTTTCCCACGAATTCTATAAGATGATCCACCAACGTTCTTCTTGGGTAGCGGTAATTGTCCTTTGCGGTTTAATGCTATATTCAGCAACGCCGACTGCTTATATTACTAAAAATCTCATTTCTCAAGGCTTTGGCACTGGTCAGTGGGTGATTATTATCATGATTACGTTAAGTGCTAACTTTATTGCAATGGAATTAAAGAATAATACGATGACCACGTTGCTATACAAGAGTCCCAATCGTTGGGGAGTTTTTGTCGCAAAATTGATTGTCCTAATCGTATATAGCATTGTCCTTTTAATTGCCGGATTTATTTTTACTTTAATCATTAAAGCCGTATTGGTTAACAGTCATTTTACCTGGCAATCGATCTATCACCAGCATACCCTGTTCAATTCCCTATTGCTTAACTTATTAGGTGTTGGAATCTACTTGCTATTTATAATTACCTTGTCAATGCTCTTAATTTCATTATTTAAATCGAGTGCAGTTGTGATTGTAATTGGTTTATTTATTGGCTTTCTCGGTGCTAATATTTCAGCACTTATAATGCAGACATTTCCTGGCATTAAATCAATAATTGCTTGGAACCCGCTTAACATGATAAATATTATTACCCAATTATCGAATTCGCGCGTAATCCAAAGTTCTGCATTAACGAATAATGAACTGATTATTGGCAACTTAATTTATGTAGTCGTTTTCCTTTTAATTGGGATCCTAGTCTTCAGAAAGATTAGTTTATAGGAAAGGAGGGAGACGAATGAGTACCGAGCTATATCGAGAATTATATAAACTTAATCATCGGAAAATACCCTGGTTAATGGTTATTGTCATGGTTATCGTGATGATTATTATTGGACTAGCAATGGGACGGACCTATAGTAATTTGTTAGTGATGACCTGCTATGATTCGAGTACTATTATCATGCTATTATTAGTGATTGTTGGTTCGACAATCTTTTCTTTAGAGTTTCAAAACGGAACGATTATTCCTTTAATATATCGATCACATAGTCGGTCAGTGGTCTTTTTTGCTAAGTTCATTACCTTATTCTTGTATAATTTGTTTTTACATGGGATTGCAATTTTGGTAACGGTTCT
Organism: Limosilactobacillus albertensis; assembly: GCF_014145555.1. Classification (NCBI taxonomy): domain Bacteria; kingdom Bacillati; phylum Bacillota; class Bacilli; order Lactobacillales; family Lactobacillaceae; genus Limosilactobacillus; species Limosilactobacillus albertensis. Next base: position 36,283 of record NZ_JACIVD010000073.1, on the reverse strand, counting down.
TCTTAATATTTTTCCAATTATTAATAATCCGGTCTCATGGACTGCTACCTATCAATATCATCAGCCATTAGTTATTAATATGATTGCTAATACTGGTGTGGATTTAATTACTTCCACCTTAATCATTAGTTCAATTTGTTTAACTTCCTGTATAATTAACTCTAATACCGTGGTGATTGCAACTAATGCTTTAATTATTTTTATGGGCAGTGGTTTATCGACTAATTTATTGTTAGCTCATGTGGGACCCAGTGCGATTATTCGATGGAATCCATTTAATATGTTGAATTTAACTACCCAGTATTATAATTATGCGACTTATCATCAATCATCATTACTTTCTAATCAGCAGTTGTTGTGGGGAACTATCATCTATACTATTTTATTTACGCTATTCGGTTATTGGATTTTTCAGCATAAAAAACTATAAACAAGATCAATCTAGAATCCAAGAAACGTTATCGCAAAGTGAATACGAACAACCATAAGCCCACATAATAATCTGTAGTCAGGGGCGAAAACTCAAAATAGAGCCTTACAGGACGGAAAATAACGTTAAATGATGATAAAATTGATGATAAAAATTGCGGCTTTAATAAAGCAGTAAGGAGAACAGGCCAATGAAACTAAGGACACTTCACGATACCATTAAGAAGAAATATGAAAATGGTGATTATAACCACCAAAATAATTTAGGAGAAAACCTAAAATCAAATAGGGAAAAGCAGTATGAGCAGATGCTTGCCAGCACAATGAGTGTTACTTCGCTATTTTTAATTCTTCTTTGTACGGAAATTCCGAACCGTTACGATTGGCTGGAGGACATTTTGATCTTTTTGACGATTGCCAATGGAATTGCTTGTATTTTTTCTGCATCAAAGTTAATTCAACTGAAGAAGTCGCCAAAATAGTATCGGGTTAGATTAATCTTAAAATAATTTTCAAAGCCTGCAATCACTTATTAATCAGCAAAAAGGAGAAATCAAATATGGCTTATGATTTTAAGAAAGAGGAGAAAAAATTCTATCGACCGAGCAAGAAACCTACTCTAATTGATGTTCCGACTATGACTTATTTAACTGTTCATGGTAGTGGTGACCCTAATCAAGCGGGTGGGGAATATCAACATGCACTCGAATTACTTTATAGTCTTGCCTATACTATTAAGATGAGTAAAATGGGTGAATATCAGCCAAGTGGTTACTTTGATTTTGTGGTTCCGCCACTTGAAGGCTTTTGGTGGCAACCAGGGGTTAAAGGCGTTGATTATCAGCATAAAGAGAATTTTCACTTCATCTCAGCGATTCGGATGCCAAGCTTTGTAACTTCAGAAGTTTTTCAGTGGGCTGTCAATGAAGCAACTGCTAAGAAAAAGTTGGACTTTACGCCCGTCAAATTAACTTCAATCGCAGAGGGGCAGTGTGCACAAATTATGCATGTTGGTCCATATGATAATGAGCCGGCAACCGTTGCTAAGCTTTATAATTTTATTAAACAAACAGGGTATCAGCCAAATTACACGGATCAGCGTCATCATCATGAAATTTACCTATCTGATCCTCGTCGAACTAAGTCAGAAAATCTGAAGACAATTATTCGAATTCCAATTAAACAGATTAATAAATAAGTACGATCAATCATTAGTAAAGTAAAAAACGTCTTTTTAACTCCAAAACGGGGGAGAAAGACGTTTTATTCGTTTATCTTTGTTTAAAGAATTTTTCAACTTCTTGCTCAGTTAAATGATATTTTTCACTGACTTTTTGTTTAATCACTACAGGCTCTATATTTAGTTCTTGAAGGGTGCTAATCAAAGCCTTAATTCCATCCGATTTTGCTGCTCTTTGTCCTTCTTTAAGCCCTTCTCTAATTCCTTCTTCGCGTCCTTCTCTTTTAGCATCCATCAAATTGATTTCGTACTTCATAAAGCCATTTCTCCTTTCTGGATCGTCTTTAATCTGCTTAATCTCATTTTGGATTTGCGCAATAAATCTACTATTATTGTTACTCTTATTGCGCATTAAAGCAAGAAAGCTTTTGATTGCTTGGTCATCTTTATCAAATTCTTTGGCGAGAGCGTTGAGGACAACGACTGTTCGTTTATCATTAAACTTTAAATGCTGGTCCTTAGTACAAGTTAGTTCAAATTCATAACGTGCCCATCCTCGACCAAAATAATCAAAATTACAGAACATAATAATATATGTGGGATACTGATTAAGGATTGAGTAGTCTTCTCCTGGATGTAGCAATCCGTGGTCGATTTGTTCTTGGTAATAACGCAATCGTGCTGGCAGATTTTTTTGATCATTGACCTGCATTTCAATGACGACGATATTATTTTGGCTATCACGGACATAGACATCAAAACGAACCCGATGAGAGTTGACAGAATTGACATCTTTTTGAGTTTCTAATTGGACAATTTCCTTAGCCTTGAGATTTGGCAATGCGCGATTAATTAGTTCAAGACAAATTTTCTTGTTTTGCATTACCAATCCAAACATAGGATCACTGGTAATAGTCATTTTCTGCCAACGGTCATAGATTAGTGCAATTTGCTGCTCACGACTTAAATTTTTATTCATTTTTTTGTGTCCTCCTTGATTGTTTTTGCAACCTCTATAATATATATACGTAAAGAATCAGATTTTACATTTTTTAATAAGCAATAGTAACGTAATGGTCCGTGTTTTTTTGGAGGGACGAACATGAAAAAATATAATGAAATTTTAATTGGTTCTGGTCCAGCAGCGTATAAAATGTCAAACTTATTAGCAAAAACGAATCACAATGTATTAGTCATTGAAGGCTTTGAATTTGGCGGAACCTGCCCGAATTATGGTTGTGAGCCCAAAATTTTTCTTGAAGGCGCAGCGCGAACAGTTCTTCAATCACAACAATTAATGGGACGTGGCATTAGTCAACCAGCCAAATTAGATTGGCAGGCACTTATGAAAACAAAACTTAGCCGATTCGATCCATGGCCGGATGAAACGCTCTCAATTATTGAGAAAAGTCATGATGTTGAGGAAGGCTATGCTCACTTTATTGGTGACAAAACAGTGAGCGTTAATGGTCGTCAGTACCAGGCTGACCATATTATTATTGCAACAGGACAAACACCCAACATTTTAGATATTCCGGGAAAAGAGTATTTACACACAAATTATGATTTACTATCCTTGAAAACCCTGCCATCGCGAGTTGCTGTTATTGGTGCGGGGTTCGTTGGCCTTGAATTGGCGACCCTAGTGGCGGCTGCTGGTGCGGATGTAACGATGATTATTCACTCTGACCGTGTATTGCGAGAATTTACGCGAGCAGAAGATAAAATGCTTGTTGAGGCAATGAAGGAGCGGGGAATTAAGTTTATTTTTAATGCAAACACGCAAAAAGTTAGTCAATTAAAAGATGAGTTGATCATAGCAACCGACCAGGGAGAAGTTAGAACTGATTACATACTTAATGCAACCGGGCGCCATCCTAATATTGAGAAATTAGCATTAGATAATACAAATATTAAGTATGATCATCATGGCATCAAAGTAGATGACCATATGATGACTTCAGTTGATGGGGTATATGCGATTGGTGATGTAGTCAGCCGCCAAGAGCCTAAGTTAACACCGGTTGCTGAGTTTGAAGGACAGTATCTTTTTGATTATTTAACAGGTAAGACCACCCGGCCAATTACGTACCCGCTGATTGGTCAGGCTGCCTTTACTTTTCCTGAGGTTGCGCGTGTTGGTGTTAATGCAGATAGTGTTGCAGATGACTCTCAGTACCAAGTTAAGCGAATTTCCCTTAAATATGGAAGTTTATACGCAGGACAAAATGACCAAGTTAGCACCTTAACCTTGGTATTTAAAGGAAGACAATTGGTAGGAGCTAGTGAAATAGGTGATTACGCAGCAGACGATATCAATAACCTTATTCCAATTATTGGTTTACAGATTGATGGTAATGAGTATCGGCAGAAGGTAATGGCAATTTATCCAACTTTAGGCGACAAAATAGCAGGGTTGTTACCATGAGCTTTGAAACGGTAGATATTGAAAACTTATTTCCTAAATTATGCTAAACTTTAGTAAGGACTTTAATTAGGAGGTAATCAAATTATGGAATTACAAGAAGCGATTAATCAACGCCACTCGGTTCGTGAATTTCAGGACAAGCCGGTTGAACATGAAATTATTACTAAAATTGTTCAATTAGCACAGCGAGCACCATCATGGGTTAATTCACAGCCATGGCAGGTCTACTGCGCAATGGGTGATTCTCTTCAGCAAATTAAAAATGCTTATCATGAACAAGATAAAGCGGGGAATCATGGACAGCCAGATCTATCAGTGATGGGGCGTGAAGAATGGGCTCCCCAAGCGCAAGTAAATATGAAACAATGGCGCCATGAGATTGTTCACCACTTTGCTAGTTTTGATGAAGCTCATGAAAAGATGACCAATGCCAGCGATACCTTATATCATTCACCGGTTATCCTTTATATTACAATTCCTAAAGCATCCCCTGATTGGTCGGTCTTTGATGCGGGATTGTTCGCGGAGAATCTTATGCTAGCAGCTACCGATAATGGATTAAGCACTATTCCAACATATAATAGTGTCCGCTTTCCTGCGATCCTTCATCAAATATTGCAGGTTCCAGAAGATGAACGTTTTATTGTTGGTATCTCACTAGGTTACCCAACTGCCGACTCAATCAATACCTATCAATCAAAGCGCCGACCGGTAAATGAAGTTCTTCATTTCAATTAATAGTAAAAAGGATTAATCAGTGATTTATAGCTATTTACTGGTTAATCCTTTTTAGTTATCGAAATACAAAATTCATGAGAGAAAATAGCGATATTTGTATTTCCCGGGAAATTAATTTGCTGACGGCTAATTGACGGGTTATTGTCGCCTAAATGACGTGGCAAGGGTATTATCGAGAGTAAAATTAGAAGGGAGGAATTAAAATGGTTAATAAAATTAAGCAGCTACGGATGGAGAAGCACCTTTCACAAGAGCAGCTTGCTGAAAAGGCAAAGGTTTCTGTAAGGACGATTTAGCGATTAGAAGCTGGCGAAGATGCAAAATATCCGTTAACAGTTAATCGTATTGATAAGAATCAAGATGAAATATCTAAAACGCGCAATAAATAAGGAGCCGAGAAAATTCTCAGTCCCTTATTAGCGTTCCTTCCACTTAATCGAGAAGTCATTTAATTTGCTTTTATTCTTAAAATAATCTTTTACTCGTGGTACTACTTCTTTGCCATAAATCTCGATAGCCTTCATGATATCTTCATGCGGCATGGAAGCAATTGGTAAGTGAAGGTAGAAATGCTTTAAGCCAAGTGTTTCCATCATTTTAATGATTTTGTTAGCGACGGTTTCGGCATCACCGACGAAAATTACTCCATCGCTGCCAATGCTTTCGAGGTATTGGTCGTATGTCATGCCATTCCATTGTGGCCGTTCTTTGCTAATGGTATCAACTAGTAATTTGGTTGGGTAAAAGTATTCCTTGATTGCTTTTTCATTATCATCACTTAGCCATCCCCAGGAGTGAGCAGCAACCGGCATCTTCCCCAGATTATGGCCAGTCTTTTCTGCAACGACACGATAGAGTTGAATCAGCGGTTTGAAGTCTGTTATTTTACCGCCAATAATTGCGTAAACAATCGGTAATCCCAATTCAGCTGCCCGAATTGTTGAGTTAATATTGCCACCGGTAGCTAGTGAAATTGGCAATGGCTTTTTGGCACGAGGATAAATCCCAATATGATCAACTGCTGGGGTAAAATTACCCTTAGACCAATCAAGAATTTCATTGTTGTTAATTTTTAATAACATCTCTAACTTTTCTTTGAAGAGAGCGTCATAGTTATCTAAATCATAACCAAATAAGTCGAATGCCTCAGTAAAGGAACCGCGACCAGCCATAATTTCAACTCGTCCAGGAGCAATCGCATCAATTGTCGCATATTGTTCATAAACGCGGATTGGATTAATTGTTGGTAAATTAGTAGTGGCACTCGAAAGATGGATTTGTTTTGTCCTTGCAGCTCCCATCGCGAGAACAATTTCTGGAGCAGAAACGGCAAAATCCTTTCGATGGTGTTCACCAATAGCAAAGGCATCAATTCCCACTTTGTCCGCAAGAATGATTTCTTCTAATAGGTTACGAATTCGTTCATCATGGTTGATTGCTTTCCCCGTTTTTTCAAGCGGGGTAGTTTCGCCAAAAGTTGAAATGCCTAATTCAATTGTCATAATGGTATTCTCCTCTCTTACTTACTTTTTACAAGTAATATCTTATCATAAATTTTTTTATTTAACAATCATTTATATTTTAGAGGTAATACCATCTAATTTTAGGTTACTATTGGTAAAAATTATCGGTCCTATGAATTAGTGTTTTGCATTTTTTCTAACAAATTTCAAATTCAGCGGTTACAATAGTTATATGCGAAAAAGAAGAAATAAACAGCAACGACAAAAGCAAACATATTTTATAATCGGATTATTATTAATAGTTGGTCTCGCATTTAGTGTGTACCATGCTCATCAGACAAAGACTGTTAGCAACTCCTATCCCGTTGATGAGACAGTGACGCTTACTAATACTGCTAAAATATATGATTCTCTTTCAGCAATAAGGGAAACGAATACTAAGTTTAACACTGCCTCAACGTACAAGGTTAACCGTTATTATCTGATAGATAAAGATCCCCATAAAGTATATGCCCAAATCATTTATAATGGAAAAAACTACTTTGTCCGCTCTACTGATACAAATATCGTAATGACCAACGCCATCAATAAGTATATTGCGCAAGCAGGCTATCCTCACGCGGATATTGAGCACCAAATATCTTCGCGCTTTACTCAGCAGCAATATGGGACGACATCTGGTAAACCACGTGGGGTAATTATTCACGATACGGGGAACGAAAACTCAACGATTAATAGTGAAGTTTCATATATGGAGAAGAATTATGGTACCACCCGGGTATTTGTTCATACCTTTATTGATGCCCAACAGATTTTGAATATCGCTGATACCAAATATATGGCTGAGGGAGCAGGACCCAATGCCAATCCATACTTTGTTCAATTTGAAATGCCGCATGAATATACCGCCACTGCATTTGCTAATCAAGTTGCGAATGCTGCTTATTATACTGCCTATAATTTAAAGCAGGGTAATCTTCCGGTAACAAAGGGAAATAAGAATGGTGGCGGCACGGTTTGGACACATGCAATGGTCTCAAGTTATTTGGGCGGTACTGATCACCAAGATCCAATCTCATATTGGTCGGCATCAGCTAAAAAACTTTTTGATACCTCATACACCATTAATGACTTTATTGTATTAGTGCAGGCTTATTACAATAAGATGTAAGTAATTAATAGCAATGTTGGATAGCATCTAATGATAAGTCTTTTTACGGTAAATCACTCATAAGTATAATGTTGGAGAGTCATGCCCATCTATCGTATAGTTACACTAGGAGGGATAAATCATGACTCTCTTATTAATTTTTTGTTTATTAGTTATGTATAGTTTCATCAAAGGGACCTTTCAACTTGAACCCGTAACTAAGACTAGTTTCATTATTATTCCGATTTATGCTGTTATAATGACGATAATCTCGATGTTTACTGAATCAAACGAATGGCACTTATCTGTTACGGTTATCTTAATTCTGATTGGAATTATGCTAGGCTGGTTTCAGACTTTCAGTGTCCGCGTTGTTAAAACCGCCGCGAAGGATAAGTATGATAACCATATTTTCAAGTATTGCCGGGGATGGGCTTATTTGTATGGCTTTGGACTTGTTTTTGTCGTTGAAATTGCTACCAATTATTTATTGGGATTAAAAGTTACTATTAAAAGTGTTTTATTTGAGCTTTTAAATGAAGTATTGCGGGAACGGTTTAAATTTTTGCCTGATAATGGATGGATAATTTGGCTATTGCTTGCTGTAACGACGAGTGTATACACAATGATCCTTGTTCATCGCTATCCCTGTATCAAAGAAGCACTGTATTGGAAAAAATATAAAAAAGAATAATCATAAGCAAACAAAAAGCGCCTAGTTATAGATGGTATTTACCACATGACTAGGCGTTTACTTTAACGTTCGCTATCAGAACCAAAGATATCTAAGAAGCTAACAAAAAGATTAATAAAGTCGAGGTATAATTGCAAAGCACCGAGAACTGCGAGACCGTTAGAAGATACCTGATCGCCGCATTCGAGGTAGATGTTTTTCATTCGCTGAGCATCCCAAGCTGTTAATGCAGTGAAAATAATTACTGCAATTATTGATAAGATATAACTAATCATCGGACTTTGAACGAAGAAGTTGACGAGTAATGCGATAATCAAACCAATTAAAGCAGCACTGGCATATGAACCCATTCTTGTAAAGTCACGGTGAGAGAAGGTGCCGATTATTGCCATCGTTAAGAACACGCCGGCAGATGAAACAAATGCAGTAGCAATATCTGTTCCGGCATAAGCTCCTGCAATAAATGCAAACGAAATTCCATAGATAATTGCGGTAAGAACAAGTAAGAAGAAACAAAGTCCTGGACTCCGTGTAGCGTTAAAACTAATTCCAAAAGTTAGAATAATAGGCAGGAGGATAATTAACCAAATCCCCCAGCGATTATTAACCATAAATGCAGTGAATTGTTTAGCAAAAACATTCATTACAAGCCAAGCGGTCAGTGCTGAAAGTAGTACCGCCAGGGTCATTAAACCATACATCTTTGTTAAAAACCGGTTTAAGCCTGTAACATCAGCAACGTTTCTACGATTAGGTGAGAAATCATCCATAATTAAGCGCTCCTTTCCATAGTAACTAGTTGCCTACCTTTATTATATTCCATAACTTTAATAATAAAATTAATTTGCAATAAGTTAGCAATGACGGCTTCTATGAAAAACTTGTAGCACTCGTTATTATTCTTTATTATAATTAGCAAAAACAAGGGGGATTTTTGTAATAAGGTAGTATGATGAGCAATTTAGGGAATTAATAGTTGGTAATTCATCATTCACTAACTTCAAGTAAAGAGGTGACTAACAACGACTAAAATAGATGAACAGTTTGTTCACGCGGTTTTGAATGTTGTTGATATAATTCCGAACGGGCGCGTGGCTACTTATGGACAAATTGCACGGATAATTGGTCGTCCTCGTAACGCTCGTTTAGTAGGGAAAGTCCTTGGTAAATTTGGCGGTCGCGGGCACCATCCTTGTCATCGGGTTGTCACTGCTAATGGGCGCTTGGTTCCGGGATGGTTTGATCAGCGTCCGATGTTATTAGCAGAAGGGGTCCCATTTAAAGACGAAAATCATGTTGATATAAAACGTTGCTACTGGAGAGGAATATAATTTCCTGGGAAATAAGACGGAGAAGGTAATGAAAAACGATCAAATAGGATCAGTGGCTTATATGAGGTCACTAATAAATAGCGGGTTAACTGCCCATGATCAACTAGATTTAATCCTTAATTACCACCTGAATGCTGAGATTGATGAGAATCGCTTCCTACAGCTGCTAAGTAAGAAATATCAACTAGCACCTCAATTAGCACCAACTAGTTATTTTTATCCTTATTTTCGTGACTTAGTAGTAGACGCTTATGGCTCTCCTGAGGGACTGTCAACTGATTTATTGGGGAGAAAAATTCACCTATTTCGTAGCTATCTTGACCGGCAAAATATTGCTTATATTCGTAATTATCACAGTCCGCGACTTGATTCCAATGCGACTGACCTTCAGCGATTACTTTGCTATTTGCATGATAACCACCTAAGAGCTGATTTTAAAACAGGGGCAAACTTTCATAACCGTTATCATCAGTCATTTACTTATCCTCACAATATGAAAGTTCAGTTATTACGTAATTCAATTCGTTATAAAAAGAACCCGGCAAGAATGATTGAATTTATTATTGATATCGATAGTGGCAATTTTGTTAGTCAATGGAATATTTATCATCAGACTGCTACCGGGCTAATTGATACTAATCCTGATCATTATTCACTTAACCAGTTGCAGCAGGTTGCTAATACTGAATCCTTCAATTACGGTATTCCCTACGGCGGGCGATTGGTTGTCGGAAAATATCGTCATACACACCAGTACCTAGATGTTAACCAACCGTTAAATAGTAAAGTTCGTCGTGTAGCAAAGGATTACTGGCGTTTTCCTCATGACTATAATCATAATGGTAACTATGCTGATCTGATTAAGGGACCGCAAGATATCGTTGCTTGGCGTAAGGTCCCTAAAAATCAACGGTATTCGATCTATATGAATTATGTTGAGTATTTAAAAGAACAACATTTAAAAAATAAGGGGATTAATTCTTATTTTTCAGCTACTCCAAAATATCATCAATTCTGTGCTCATTGGAAAGCGGGGTTGCTATAATGGTAACTAAAGGGAGAGCGATATTATGAATAATGAGCTTCAAATAGCATTGATGAAGAAATTGGATGAACATGAAGATGAAATTATCAAGATTCGGCGCTATTTGCATGCACATCCAGAAACTTCCTTTCACGAAAAGAATACAGCGCGATACATTAAAGAATTTTATCGGCACTTGGACTGTGATTTACGAGACTGTGGTGATGGATATGGAATTCTTGTTGATATCCACGGTGCACGCCCTGGTAAGTGTTTGGCTTTACGTGCCGACTTTGATGCGTTAGCAATTCAAGAGGATAACGACCTGCCATTTAAATCACAAAATCCTGGAGTAATGCATGCTTGTGGTCATGACGGTCATACAGCATATATGATGGTGTTGGCTAAGTGTTTGATTGAATTAAAAGAAATGCTAAATGGAACGGTGCGGATTATCCATCAACCAGCAGAGGAAGTTTCGCCAGGCGGTGCATTATCAATGATTCAAGATGGTGCATTAGATGGCGTTGATAATGTTGTCGGTATCCATGTGATGAGTACGATGCCAACAGGAACAATTCAGCTTCATCCAGGGCCAACCCAAACCGGGCGCGCTAATTTTGACTTGACTTTTGTAGGTAAGGGCGGTCATGCATCAATGCCGCAATTAAGCCATGATGCAATTGTAGCGGGAAGCTATTTCGTTACTACCGTTCAAACTGTAGTGTCGCGACGTCTAAACCCATTTGATGTTGGTAGTGTTACGATTGGCTCCTTTGATGGCGCTGGATCGTATAATGCAATTAAAGAAAGCGTCAGTTTAAAAGGTGACGTTAGGATTATGGATGAAAAAACACGGGAGATTATTAAGTCATCAATTCAAAAAGTTATTAAAGGGATTGATGACTCCTTTGACGTTCATAGTAAATTAAAGTACGATGATAATTACCCGGTTTTGGACAATAGTCGGTCCTTTACAGCTGAAATTGAGAAATGGCTTAAAGAAGCGAACTTGCCACGAGTAACAGCAATCAAAGATAGTGGTTTTGTAAATGCATCAGAAGACTTTTCTTATTTTGCCCAGGTTGTTCCGAGCTGCTTCTTTTATGTGGGCTGTCAGCCGGCTGATGGTGGTAGCTATCCCCATCACAGTCCAGAATTTATGTTGAATGAAAAATCACTTTTAATTTGCGCTAAGGCAATGGGGACAGTAGTAACAAATTATTTTGCCCTTCGTTAACAAAAACTAAACATTCTTTGATATATGTTAAAGTGATTATCTGGATAAAATAATTAAGTAATTATTGTCTATTATGTTTCAAAAGTGTTATGGTTGATTTTGAATAAAATGAATGATTGGAGGGATTCTTGGATGGGAACCGATTATGATCAACTTAAAGCAGCTTTAAAACAGCCGTCATTAAACGCCAAACTCTTTTCTTCAAAGTTTGGTTTAGAGGCAAAGAAGCACCGAATCTTGACTAATGGGCGGGCAAGTCGTTATCCATATCCTGAAAATCTGCGTTCACGGCAATATAATATTTATTTGAACTCAGGCTTTACAGATGACATGATGGATTTTGAAACTGCGCCGGTTGTCGGAGCTAAGAATGCAGTACGTCAGTTAAAAATGTTAGAGCAGATTGCAATTTCAAATTTACGAAGTGACGAACGATTATGGCCGCTAAGCATGGCACCAGGCCCAACTTATCAGCATGATTTGGAATATTTACAAACTGCTTTCACTAAAACATGGGATCAGCAGACTCATGATTATTTAGGTAAAAAATATGGTATTGTTCAAGAAATCTTAGGAGATGTTCATGTTAACTTTGGCTTAGATGATGAGCTAATCAACGAACTTTACCAGCGCTTTTATGTGGAGCAGTATCCTAATCGCATCGACTTTCAAAATCACCTATACTTCAAATTGGCACAAAACTTTTACCTTTACCAATGGTTGTTTACGTACTTATATGGGGCAAGTCCGGTTTCAACGGATATGCCGCATAGTATTCCTGAAGACCTACAGTTGCCTGTTCGGAGTTTGCGTTGCAGTGATTATGGGGATGATAATTTTGCTGATGAACAGGTTACCTATGCTTCATATGATCAGCATTTTGCAGAACTAAAACAGTTCATGAATGATGGGACCTATTATAGTATGAAGGAATTCTTTGGCCCGGTTCGTTTACGACGTCATAATACACGGGATATCGATGATGCTCTACGCAAGGGAATCAACTACCTTGAATTTCGTAACTTCGACCTTGACCCCTTATCACGAACGGGAATTAGTGATGATACGATTAATTTTCTTGAATTGCTGCTTTTAAATAGTATCCTTTCACCATTGCCGGATGATTTGCCTGCAAAACTAGCAGAAGCGAAAAAACGGAATAATGAAGTGGCGTTGCAAAAGCCAAAAGATCAACTGCCATGGATGCATGAAGCTGCGATAAAATTAATTGCAGAATTACAAAATTTCATTATTGAATTTAACGCGCCCCGTGAGTATCAGCTTGCTTTAAAATTTGTTCGTCGTCGGGTAGATGATCCATCTTTAACAATCAGTGGCCAGTTAGCGGACCAACTTGATGATGGAGATTTATTATCTTTTGGGTTGAAGATTGCAAATGACCGTTATACCAAAAATATTAACTTCCAGCATCCGCTACAAGCCATTAGCGATGCATACTCTGATGATGTTCAGCGGCTGGTTAAAGCTGCAATTGAGTTGGGAGTTCAAGTAGATTTGCAACCCGGTCAAGTAATCTTACATGTAGGTGATCATGAGGAAAGTTATGATGCGCAGGCAGACTTTGATTTTTCAAAGGGTGCTCGTGATGTAATTATTAGTGACTTTCCAGAAGTTAAAGATTTTCAAGAAAAATAATAATGTAAAAAGGTCCAGATTATTGATGATTCAATGCTCTGGACCTCATTAGCTAGAATTTTAATTTTAGATTATTACCTGGGAAATAGAAAGAAGATCTAAAAATGAGAAAAATTGGAATCATTGGCCTTGGACATGTGGGCCAACTGCTTGCCAATCAGCTAGTCATGAATGGAAAAGTTGACGAACTGGTATTGATTGACGAAAAAGATCAATTAGCGGTTGCTATTCAAGCTGATTTAAATGATGCTCAAACGGTGCTTGCCGTACACACAAAGATAATTATTCAGGACTATGCTGCCTTAGCAGATGCAGATATTCTTATTACGGCCTTTGGTAAGAGTGCCCTATTAAAGCAGCAACCAATGGCTGAACTGGAGACCAGCTATCATCAGGCACGAGAGATCGGCAATAAGATTTTTAAAAGTGATTTTAGCGGGATCCTAATCAACTTAACGAACCCTAATGAAGCTATTACTGCCGTTCTCCAGCAGTCAGTTGGCTTACCGCAAAAGCAAGTAATTGGGATTGGCACCGTGGTTGAAACATCCCGCCTTTATCGGGCAATTGCGGAAGCGGCAAATGTAGCAGCTGCAAATGTTACTGGCTTTGTTTATGGACAACATGACGGACACCAGGTATTTGCATGGTCAACAGTGCGGGTTAACGGACAGCCACTAACAGCTGCAATTAATGGCCACCATCTTGACCAAAGCCAGTTAAAGATTAAGGCTAATCTTAGTAATTGGTATACACTTGATGGTTTAGGCTATAATGTAAGTGCTGTGACAGCGTGGACATTACGGATTATAACGGCTATTTATGCTGATGAACAGTTGGCTTTACCAGTTGCAATTTATCAGCCGCAATATTCCACGTATATTAGTTTTCCCGCGCTAATCGGTCGTCAGGGAATAGGCAACTTGTTACTGTTGAAGCTTTATCCTTTAGAAGATGAGGAAATAAAAAGCGCCGCAGCAACAATCAAACATCAATTAGATTCCCTAAAAAATATTGAAGGAGAATAATTAATGATCAAACGAATTGCAGTATATTGCGGAGCACGCGATGGGAATGATCCTGCGTTTAATCATGAAGCTCAACGTTTGGGTAAATGGTTAGTCAGCCATAACATCGAATTAGTTTATGGTGCTGGCGCTTTTGGCTTAATGGGGACTTTAGCACGAACAGTTTTACAAAATGGCGGAATGGTTCATGGGGTTATTACCTCAGAACTAGCTGAGCGTGGTGCTATTTATAATGAGTTGCCGGATGTAAGGATCGTCCCTAACATGGATATTCGGAAACAAACGATGATGAGCCTTGCCGATGGATTGCTGGCGTTTCCTGGTGGCTTTGGAACGCTTGAGGAAATTAGCGAAGCAGCTTCATGGACAACGGTTGGAGATAATAACAAACCAGTTACGTTCTACAATTTTAAGGGATTTTATGATCCGCTGCTGGATTTGTTTAAGCAAATGAATAAGGCGGGTTTTGTTGAGGATCCTTATTTGAATAGTGTTTATTTTGGTGATCAATTTGACCAGATTTTAGCATTTATGCAGTCTTATAAAGCCCCCGCTCATCGGCAATATACTAAAAAATTTAAAAATAAAAAACGCTGAATCACAGCGCCAACCTTATTTTAAGGGGTGAATGGTGTAAACTTGATCATCAGCTTCATCAGTTAGTGAAACTGGTCGTTGTTCATTTGCTCGGATAGTAATATGGTAACCAAACCGATCAAGGAAAACTAACTTATCAGGCTTGATCTGTTGAACCGTTGCTGGAATAATTTGATTATCGATACCGAGCTTTAATTCAGGAGAGATTGTTATTTTATGAGAGCGATCTCGTTCTTTATCATAATATTGCCATGTGCCGGCATAAAAGATAGGCAACGAAATCGTACTATTGCTTTTCTTTGCACGACTGAACCCTAAAGTACTAGTGAGTCCAGCCATTAGTCCCGCGCCGAAAAGTAACATTCCTTTTTTCCTCATATTTTATCAGTCTCCTCAATTAAGTGATAAGTCATTTATAACATAACTAATTATACACACATTTCTATTATCAGAAGATTTCATTTCTGTTAAAAACGCGCAATAATTGTTAAAATTAGATGTAACCAAAGAAATAATTGAAAAGGAAGAGTTGATTTTATGCTAAAACTTGGCGTTATTGGAACACATATTATTACTGATCAGATGCTAGATGCAGCAAAGACGACTGGTAAGTACAAGTTAACAGCAGTCTATTCGCGGACATTACAACGGGCTGAAGAGTTTGGTAAGCCTTATGGTGCTACCGAGTTTTATGATGATCTTGACCGTTTCTTTGAAGACGGTGACTTTGAAGTAGTGTACGTTGCTTCACCAAATAGCTTGCACTATCAACAAGTACGAAAAGCAATCGAAAATGATAAGTTTATTATTGTTGAAAAGCCGGCTTTTGTTAATCCGAGTGAATACAGTGCGATTGAATCTTTGCTTGCTGCCCATCCTAAGGCACGGTTGGTGGAAGCGGCTCGGCATATTCATACAAAGATCTACCAAGCTGCTTTGAAGAAAGTAGATGAGATGAAAGACCATCATGTTCAGGGTGCAACCTTGACTGTAATGAAGTATTCTTCACGTTATGACAAGGTCTTAGCTGGCGAAGAACCGTACCCGAATATTTTTACTCTTAAGTATGCGGGCGGAGCATTGATGGACCTAGGAGTTTATGCTGTTTACGGTGCTGTAACGATTTATGGCGAACCTGAATCAGTTGTATACTTCCCAACCCTTGCTAAGACCGGGGTAGATGCAAAAGGTGTCGCAATTCTTAATTATGATAAATTTACCGTTACATTAAACTTTGGGAAAACTGCTAACTCACACCTTGATTCTGAAGTTTACGGATTAAAGGATACATTGGTATTTGACAGTATTTTTGATACTACTAAAGTAACTTACTATGATGCAGATCAAAATGCGCACCCAATTGAAGCACCAGTTGAAAAGAATTCAATGACTGATGAGATGAACGATTTTGCGGATCTTTTTAATAATCCTGACGATGAAGAAGAAATGAAGAAGTACAAGCACTGGTTAGAATTATCAAAGACTGTAAACTCAGTGATGTATTCCTTACGCCAGTCTGCCCAATTAGTTTTCCCCGCTGATAACGATCAAGAATAGGATGGTTTAATTTGATCGAACAATTTCAAAAACACTTTGATGAAAAATATAAGCAACCGACAGCAATTCAAACTGCTGTTGCTCCGGCATTACAAACCGACCAATCTGTCCTTGGAATAGCACCAACTGGTTCAGGCAAGACCCTTGCTTTTACGCTACCGCTTTTGCCTAAGATTATGCCAGGCGAAGGAACCCAGTTATTGGTTCTTGCACCTTCGCAAGAATTAGCAATTCAAACAACAAAAGTAATGCGTGAATGGGCATCCTTAATTGGAGTTAGTGTTCAATCATTAACGGGGGGTGCTAACTTGCGCCGGCAGGTTATGAAGCTTCATCAGCATCCTGATGTTGTTGTTGGGACACCGGGGCGAGTTCTGCACATGCTTGATAATCATCATTTAAAACTAGGGCATTTAATGACGATGGTAGTTGACGAAGCTGATGATATGCTTCAAGATGATACGCTTGCAGTAGTTGAAGATATTGAACGTGCGACACCATTGTCTGCTCAATTAGCATTCTTCTCTGCTACTAAGTCACCGGTTTTAGATGAGTTAAATGTGATGTTTGGTCGTGACATTGAGGTTATCGATGTTCGTGATGAAGATACATCGCAAGGACCTGTTGAACATGGTTATTTAAGTGCTCGGACCAATGCGCAAAAAACGGCAACATTACGACGATTAACCAGTATTAAAGACTTTCGTGCATTAGTATTTTTCAATAGCACGCGTACGCTTAATTATGCAGCTAGTCGTCTTCGCCATGAGCACATTCCCGTTGCAACGCTTGGTGGTAAGCAAAAACAAACGCAACGAGAAAAAGCAATGCGGATGTTTCGGAAACGCCAAATTAAGTTATTGTTAACTACTGATTTAGCAGCGCGGGGGATTGATATTCCCAAGCTACCAGCAATAATTAATTTTGACTTGCCAACCGCCTTGAATACTTATATTCACCGCGTTGGCCGAACTGGACGGCAAGGTGAGCCGGGATTAGCGCTTAGCCTAGGTGATGATCATGATATCCGTGACCTTAAGAAGTTGCTCGCCGACAGCGATTATGAGCTAACAAAATTATATGTCGGTGATAATAAATTAACGAAGCAAAAGCCGGAAAAAGGGCAGCAAGTAGTTTCAATTAATAAACAAGCTAGTCGCCATTTGCAAAAAGAACAATTAACTGGTGAACCACGCTTGCAAAAGAAAATGGATAAGACGCTTAATGGCTTTTCAAAACCGAAAAAACGACGAAAAAAGAAGAATCGGAAAAACAAAGGTATTCGACTAAAACACCGTCGTCAAAACGGAGAAAATTAAAAAAGAATGATTATCGTCTTTACGAAGTGCTCCGTAAATGCGATAATATTCTTTGACTTGGTCCTATAGTATAATTGGATAGTACATCCGCCTCCTAAGCGGTCGATTCCGGTTCAAATCCGGATGGGACCATTAATTGCCGACGTGGTTGCTTTGTAGAGTAATTACGTCTTTTTTTATTGCAGAAAATTATAAAGTTTCTTAAACTGGGAGTATGACAGTAGAAAGGGGAGTGGAGGATGCAACCGCCATATAAGGTTATGTTTTTATTCGGCACGCGGGCTGAGGTTTTGAAGTTGGCGCCAATTATTAATCTTATGCACCGTGATACCGAGACGTGGCAGACAGTGCTTGTTTCAACCGGGGATTCTCAGCTATTAAACGATACGTTAGCATATCTGAATTTTAAGATTGATTTTAGTGTTGACGCATCTAATATCGCCAGCACCAATGAAGTTGAGTTATTAAGTCAGCTTTTGCATAATTTAAATAACGTTATTAATGCTGGACAGCCTGATATGATTCTTGTGGCTGGTGACGCGACGACGAGTTTGGCTGCCAGCTTGATTAGTTTTTATCATCATATCTCACTTGGGCACGTTGAGGCTGGTTTGCGTACTTATGAACGATATTCACCTTTCCCAGATGAGATGCATCGCCGCCTTACTGATAACTTAGCTGACCTTTACTTTGCACCAACTACAAGGGCGCGGGATAATTTGTTACAAGAGCATCATCCAGCTAAACGGATTTATGTCACCGGCAATACTTCAATTGATAATGTTAACCATACTCTACAAGGCGATTTTACGCATCCTTTACTTCAAAAAATTCCAGAGAATCATTGCATTTTATTGATGACGATGCGTCGCAAGGACAATATAGGATCACCGATGAAACGGGTTTTCCATACGATGCGTGACATTGTAGAAACAAATAGTAATGTTGACTTGATATTTCCTATCTATCCTTATCCGGAAGAGGTATCGCTTGCCAATGAGATTTTAGGTGATCATGAGCGAATTCATCTTATTGAGCCGTTGAATCATCATGACTTTTTAAATATTGCTGCAAGGAGTACGATTTTACTTACCGATTCGGGTGGTTTACAGGAAGAAGCGCCAGCATTGCATCGTCCGCTTTTACTCTTACGGGATGAGACAGAGCGGCAAGAAGCAGTTAGCCTTGGCGGAGTAAAGATTGTTGGGACAGACCCGACCACGATTCAACAAGCAGTTTTTGAATTGTTAAATGACGAAAAAAAGTATCGGCAGATGGAACAAGCAGAAGTACCATTCGGGGATGGTCACGCCAGCGAGAAAATCCTTAAGATCATTGCAAAATATTTACAGCTTAAATAGAAAAGCCTTCATTATATAAAAATGGCATCTAGAGTCCGCTATTGAACGCTAGATGCCATTTGTGCATACTCTATTTATCTGCAATGTCACGATTATCTTTGAAAATTAACCACTTTGAGAAAACATAGTTGGCAATTACAACAATTACGTTATCAATAAACTTAACGATAAATTGTTGGAGGGGAGTATCAAATTTAAGAACTTTAATACCAACGTAAGTAATAATTAAGTCAATTACCAATGTTAGTCCCCGATAGAAAAAGAAGCGTAAAATCTCAACGATAAAGTCACTTATGGTCGTATAATGCGAGCCGAATACCCAGACCTTATTAGTAAAATATGCAACTAAAACGGATGCAAACCAAGCAATTACGGTAGAAAGCGCAACGTTCCAGTGTAATCCCGGACTTAGGATCTGGAATACTGCTAAGTTAACCACCGTTGTTACAACGCCCCAAAATAGGTAGGCGATGATTGACTTATACTTTTCCCATAAATCCTTAATCATTAAGTTTAGCCGCCTTTTCTACTAATTGCTTAGCGAAAGCATCAAGTTTTTGAATATCTTCCTCGTCAGGTGCAAGGTTAACTTTAACATTTTCAGCGCCCTTAGTTGCACCGGTTTTCGCAAGTGCATCACCAAATTTATCAACAGCAACACAGAAATCGTCGCCATAGAAAGTATCGCCTGAGCCAGCGACTCCATAAACTTTACCTGCTAATTGTTCTTCTTGCAGGTCTTCGTAAAAGTCAAGGCCTTCTTCTGGTAATGCTCCTTCATCATAAGTATAAGGGCAGATCACGCAAATATCAGCGTCTTCAAAGTCAGCTGGATCAGCCATGGTCATTTCAACTTCATCGACTTCCGCACCTAAATCTTCTAGTGCGTCCGTGATAATATCCGCAACGTCTTCATTATTACCAGTAATCGTTGCGTATACTACAAGTGCTTTTGCCATTTTATAACCTCCATTTAATTCTTAACGTTCATATAGTATAGCACGGTTTACGATATCACGGCAGACAAGTGGTATACTATTAATGTTAGATTGTAAATAAGGAGCAGATTGCGAAAATGATTAGTTTAAAATCACCTCGAGAAATCGATGCAATGGAAAAAGCTGGGGCAGCCTTAGCAGGAATGCACCTTGGCTTACGAAAAATTATTAAACCAGGCATCTCAAGCTGGAAGATTGAAGAATTTGCGCGGAAATACTTCAAAGCAGCTGGTGCTAAAGCAGAACAGATTGGTTTTGAAGGCTACAAGTATGCTACTTGTGTCAGTGTTAATGATGAAATCTGTCATGGGTTTCCCCGCAAGAAATTGATTTTAAAGAAGGGTGACCTTGTTAAAGTAGATACTGTTGTCAGTGTTGATGGCGCTTTTAGTGATTCTTGCTGGTCTTATGCCGTTGGTGAAGTTTCCCCTGAAATCCAAAAATTAATGGATGTAACCAAGAAGTCATTATTCATGGGAATCGACCAATGTATCCCTGGCAACCGGATTGGTGATATTGGTGCTGTTATCCAACACTATACAGAGGATGAAAATGGGTATGGAGATGTCCGTGAATTCGTTGGTCATGGTATTCAGCCAACAATGCATGAAGATCCAATGGTCCCGCATTATGGTGAACATGGTCAAGGTATTCGCCTTCGTAATGGGATGACGATTACGGTAGAACCAATGATTAACACTGGTACTTGGGAAGCGGATACCAGTGATCCGAGCGGCTGGCTTGCAAAGACGGCTGATGGGGGTTGGAGCTGCCAATATGAACATACCTTGGTTATTACCAACGATGGTCCTAAGATTTTGACTTCTCAAGATCCAGAAGCAGATGCTGATTACATGTATGATGATAATTATGCTAAGTACCTTGACCATTACCGTGAGATTGCGGAAAAAGTGGCAAAACAGTTTGAATAATTTAAATTAACAAAAGGGTTAGAAAACTACTATTGGTCTTCTAACTCTTTTATTAATGCTTAATCATATTGGTGCATGTATTTTGAAAGACGCTTCAATCCCTCTTTTAGTGTTGCTTCAGGAGCACAATAACCAAGGCGGACATGCTCAGGAGTATCAAAGGCAGTTCCTGGTACTAGGAGAACTCCCTCATCGTGTAGGAGATTTTCACAAAAAGTATGGATATCAACGGGAACGTCAAGTTTAGGGAAAGAAGTTGAGACCGCTTGCGGCATAACAACGCTTGCACGGTCTTCATGTTCAACCCAATCCTTGTAAATTGCGAGGTTGCCAAGAACCAGCTTTCGGTTGCGGGCTAGGACTTGGTCGCGGTGACGGAGGACATAAGTAGCGAGCTGGTCGTTAAATACCCCGCCGCAAATCATTGTATAATCACGGAACTTGCGGAAAAGATCTGCTAATTCAGCGTTAGTAGCTGTCCAACCAATTCGCACGCCAGGAACGGAATAGGTCTTAGAAAGCGAATTAGTTGAAATTCCTTTATCATAAAGATCAATAATTGGTGTGAACTCTTCTGGGTGGTCAAGTGGTAGGTAGACTTCATCGACTAAAATATAAGCACCGACAGACTTAGCAATATCGACAACCTGCTCAAGAAATTCCTTATCAAGAACGGTCCCGGTTGGATTATTAGCATTGTTTAGGCAGATCATCTTAGTGGTTGGCTTAATGAGTTTCTTCAGTTCTTCAATTCGAGGGTACCAATCATCTTCTTCATGAATATGCCAGTAGTCAACATCAGCGCCCAATGACTTTGGAATATCATACAGTTGCTGATAGGAAGGGTACTCTGCAATTACATGATCGCCAGGATTAATGAGAGCGTAAAGGGCTAAGATATTTGCCCCGGTTGCCCCATTAGTCTGTAAGATGTTTTCCGGGTCAACATGTTGATAAAGTTTGACAACTTCTTTCTTGAATTCCGGTGATCCTTCAATCCAGCCATAATTCATTTGCTGCTTATCGAGCATCTCATAAAATTCTTGACCATTGTGTCCGTCAAGATTTAATAAATCATGCATACTAAGAGAAGCAATTGTACTTTGTGAGATATCATAAGTTGCACTTTTTTCCCATTTGTTTAACCATGCTTCAACGCCAAAATGTGCTATTTCAACCATTTTTATGTCCTCCTTAATTAATCGAGATTGTGCCGTTAATAACCAATACTAAGGAAATTACAGCAAAGATTGCGATAATTCCCATTGCCCACTTTTCTTTTTTGGAAATTACGTGGTTAAATTCTTTACATGCTTGGATATAGAAGAAAAATCCAGGAATGAATCCAACCGAAACAACCATTACTTCTTTCCACCCTGAAAGAACCATTGCCATCAATTCAAAGAGGGTCGCAATTAAACCAATAATGAACTGGCCCCATTCTTGGTGTTGCCAGCTGTACATCATTTGATAGATTCCGACGAGTAGGTAACAAATCAAGATTGCAGCAGTACACAAGGTGTAGGCGAAGTTATAAGCATATGATGTGAATAGTAGCGAAAAGAGGAAAATTGATTGCAAAATTCCCGTGATAACTAAAGCACGAGTTGGCGCCTTTTTATCATTTACTTCACCCCATGATGTTGGAAGGGTTTGATCATCTGCCATTAACATTAGTGATTCAGCTGGAAGCATTGTCCATGAAAGCCAGGAGACTAATACAGAAATAATTAAGCCAATACTAATGAGGGCTGCACCCCATGTTCCGACAAGGTGTTGCATGATGGCACCAAGGGCAGGTTGGCCGCCAGCTGCTAACCGGGCCCGCGTCATGACTCCATATGGCAAAATTGAAACGACAATGTAGATAACAAGCAAGCTAATTAGGCCAAAGATTGAAGCCCGTTCAGCATCGGTCCGTGTTTTAGCCCGGCTAGAAAGAACTGAGGCACCTTCAACCCCGACGAATAGCCACATCATTACCATAATAGAGGCTTTTATTTGGTCAAAAATTGAGCCGGTTTCAACTTTTGATCCTAGGTTTTCTGTCACATTACCCCAAAAGTCAGCCGTGAAGATTCCGGCCTTAAAACCGAGAATGACACAAATAACAAAAACAACTAAGGGGATGATTTTACAGATTGTCCCGATTGAATTAATGAAGGCAGCTGATTCAATCCCACGGTTAACTAAAAATGTTAAGAACCACGTTAAAATAATTGCAACAATAATTGAGAATAAGTTCTGTCCATTTGCAAATAAACGTGGGAAAAATGTCCCCAGGGCACTCATCGTAATCGTAGCAAAAGCAATATTACCAAGCCACGCGGAAAGCCAGTAAGCCCATCCGGAAATAAACTCGCCTAACGGACCAAACGCGGCAGCTGCATAGCTAAAAATACCTGAATCAAGGTCTGGTCGCTTTTGGGATAGGTTTGTTAGCGATAAGACTAAGGTTAAAACACCAATACCAACAATCACCCATGCAACCATCGCTGGTCCGGGAGCGGCCGCACTAGCTAAATCACTCGTTATTCCAAATACTCCGGAACCAATTGTTGAACCGACAATCAAAAGGGTTAGTTCCATTGTATTAATACCTTTTTTCTCACTCATTTACTCCACCTCACAATCATATATTAGAGTGAAAAAATCACGGCTTAATTATATCAATGCTAGAAAACGCTATCAATACTATTAAGGTTAAATGTGAAATTAATTATTAATTGGTAAAAAGGGCATACATCATTTACAGCTAAATATACAAATGTGCGAATAAATTCGTGAAAAATAGCATAAAAATACAATAAATGGTATGAATGTAATGTGAAATTTCGTAAAAGCCTTTTCTTTTTTTAAAAGACGACTATACTAATAATTATTAAATAGTTTCTTATTTTTATTTAAGAATTTTAAGCTTTGGAGGCATTATTTTGGACGAACAGAGTGGTAATAAGAAAATGATTACTACCTTTGGACTAGTGACGATGATCATTACCGCCATTTTTGGTTTTGGGAATGTTTCAAACGCCTACTTGCAAATGGGCTATGGTAGTATTATTTGGTATGCGCTAGCAGGGATTTGTTTCTTCTTTCCTTGCGGTTTAATGATGGCAGAATATGGTTCAACTTTTAAGGATGCTAAAGGTGGGATTTATTCCTGGCTTGCCGGTTCAGTTGGCGAACGGATTGCCTTTGTCGGTACTTTCGTATGGCTTGCGTCCTGGATCGTGTGGATGGTATCGACTGCTTCACGGATTTGGATTACTTTTTCTGCATTGCTTTTTGGTAAAGATACAACCCAGCAATGGCACGCATTTGGACTGACATCTACTCAATTGATTGGAGTGTTAGGGATTATTTTAATTCTCGGTGCAACCTGGTGTAGTTCGCGGGGAATGACAGCAATCGCCAAAGTTGGTTCACTTGGTGGGATCTTTACAATCGTTGTTAATGTTATCTTTGTAATTGTCAGCATTATCGTTTTAATCGCTGATAAAGGGATTTTAAAGCAGCCGATTCATGGCGCTTCAACTTTTATTACTTCGCCTAATCCACAATTCCAAACACCAATTGCTATTATTTCATTTGTTGTTTATGCTATTTTTGCTTATGGCGGGATGGAATCATTGGGTTCAGTTACAGATAGTATGAGGAACCCTGAACGGACATTCCCGCGGGGGTTAATTATTGCAAGTATCTTTACAATCGGTACCTATGTCTTAATGATTTTCATGCTCGGTTGGTCAGTCAATTACCAGCAAACTTTAACTAAGAGTAGTGTTAACCTTGGTAACGTTACTTACGTTGTCTTTAATCAACTAGGGGTTACCATGGGTGAATCGCTTGGCTGGTCTCACAGCGCGGCTTTGACATTTGGGGTCGTTATGACGCGGATCGTTGCTTTTGCACAAACGTTAGGATTCTTGGGCGCATTGTTCATCTTACTTTACTCCCCAATTAAAGCTTTCATTCTTGGTTCAAACCCTAACTTATGGCCAAAGAAACTGACAAAGCTCAATAAGGCGGGGATGCCTGCTAATGCAATGTGGCTACAAGCTACCATTGTCTGTGTAATTGTCTTCCTTGTTGCCTTTGGGGGTAATGCAGCCCAACAGTTTTACTTGATTTTGACGGATATGGCGAATGTTTCGACTTGTTTCCCATACATCTTCTTGATCGGGGCATTCCCATTCTTTAAGGCTAAGAAAGATCTTAATCGGCCATTTGTTGTCTTTAAGAACCGCTTTTGGACAAATGTTTTAGTTTGTTTTGTTGAATTAATCTTGATTGTTGGGATTGTATTCACATTCGTTCAACCATTGATGGACAAAGATTATCAAACAGCATTCTGGACACTTGCCGGACCAATCTTCTTCGCCATTGTTGCGCTGGTCTTCTACCAAATTTCGGCTAAGCGTAATCATGTTGAAGAATAACGATTAATAATGATATAAAAAATCCTCTAGTCAGTGGTATATAGCCATTGGTTAGGGGATTTTTGGGTATTCCTTATGATAAAATAAGATGCAAAAGATAATTGATTTTGTGTTTTCAGTATAAAGTGGCGAGTGTTGCAAATTTGCAAGATAGTATGTGAAAGGATAGAAACGAATGAAAGATAAAGAGTATCAGCAGTTACATGATTTACCTAAGGAATTAGATGATTATAATGTTAATATTGCTGCTCAATTTACTCAATCTAAGATACAGGGTCATGGTAAATTTACTGCAAATGAAAAATTCGTAGTGATTCAAAATCGCAAAGGACATCATAGAAAAAACAACCTGACTTACGTACTGCGGAGTAAGAAGGGGTTGATGATTCGTATTGATATTAATGGGAAAACACATGAGCATATTCCTACACCACATGTTCATATTTTTGATGAAACCCATAATAATGGTATTGATGCTATACCGCTGTCAGTTTTTAAGAACTATCCCGATTTATCTGATGATGCAACGAGATCATTAATAGCATTTTTAGATTACAATAATTTTGAAACCCAAGGATTGACTTTTTCACAGAATCTTGTATAGGAGGTGCAAAAATGCCCCTAAGCACTAAAGAACTACTTAATAATTACTATCGATTTTTAAGCAAAAGTTATCAGATTAATAAGCTAGATGATACTGATGAGATTATTACTCCTTTTACAGATAATATTGGTGATAAGATTACTCTTTATCTGTCGCGAAGCAAGGATAATAAAATTAAATTAGACGATGATGGTTATACCTTAGATAATTTAGAAATGATGAATGTCAATTTATCAGATGCACGTCAACAAGTACTTAGGAAAATCTGTAGTCAATATGAAGTATCGTTGTCCGATGATGGAATTTTATATAATACTGGTACGACTGCAGACTTTCCAAGAATGAAATTAAATATAACATCAGCAATTTTAAAAATTGGTGATCTCTCTTTTACACAACATTCTCAGGTTAAAAAAATGTTTGTTGATGATGTAATTGCTACTCTAAACCAAAATGATCTAGGGGGTCTTCCCAGCTATTTTATGGGACGTAGCGGTGTCAAGTATAATTTTCCGTATGTTGTTGCGCAGCAGAAGACACATCCTTTAAAAATTGTTGATGTTACTAATCATATTAATAATAGAAATATTATGCAGACTGCCTTTCAATTTTCAGATATTAAAAACAATTCATCATTTCAATATAATTCTCCTAAACTAATGCTAATTTATAACGATAAGATATCTTCACCGAGCGATCAAGCATTAAGAATTGCTAAAGATATAGGCTTTATGCCAATGCCATTTAGTAAATTAAGCAGTATAAAGAAACAATTAACAGCATGAAAGAAGGCGCTAGAGTTCAGCTTTACCGAGCACTAGCGCCTATTTTGGGGTGATATATCATTTGCGAGTTTTAGCAAAACCGTTGCGTAGTAATAATGTAATATTTGTCGGGGAGGCATTTTGTTATAATTAAACCTATAAAATATTTTCGGAGGTTATTATGGACAAGGAACCGGGCAAAGGTAAAACTTTTATTGCGTTATTAATTCAACATATTACAATGGCCCAGATTTCAAGTTCTGCTGCTGTTTTGGCATACTATACTTTATTATCTATTTTTCCAGCAGTGATGGTGGTTGGAAATTTACTGCCGATGATTGGAATTGATGCCAAGACGATTTTAGCCTACCTGTCAACTGCAATCCCTGAGTCGGTTTACGATTTTATCCAACCGCTGATTTATGATTTCTTACGGCGCGGGAGTGGTGGGGTCTTAACAACCGGGGCCTTGATTGCGCTATGGTCCACTAGTCAGGGTATTGCCGCTTTTCAGCGAAGCGTTAACCATGCTTACGGAATCGCCGAAAATCAAAATCCCGTAATGAACCGGATTGTTTCCTTTATCTGGATGATCGTATTGCTGGTGGTTATCTTTATCATCATCATTTTGTACGGCTTTGGGGAACAGGTTCTTAAAAGTATTCAGCCGATTTTTAATTTCCGGCGCGATTATATTGCCCTGTTTAGTTCTTTGCGTTGGCCGGTAACTTTTGCGGTGCTGTTCATTGCTTTAACATTGTTGTACTATTTTGTGCCTAATGCGAAGGTGCGGTTGCGGTATGCGCTGGCTGGATCGTTTCTCTCTTCATTACTATGGATGGGATTATCGCGACTGTTTTCTTTCTATACATTAATATTTAGTCATGGTGTGATTTCTTATAAGACGATTGGAGCCTTTATTGCAATGATGATATGGCTTGATTTTTCGGGCTATATTATCATGTTGGGGGCTGCGTTAAATGCTGCTTTGCAAGAGTGTCATGAGGGTGAGTTGCACGCTAAAAAGCACTTTTGGCAGTTATTGGAAAGAAAAAAATAAAATGGAAACCGGAAAATTTCCAGTCTCCATCATTGAAATCTTTAGTATACTTACTTAGTTTTTACTTATGTTCATCATTAAAGATAACAGTTGAAACGGTGTCAACGTATTTTGCAGATACAGGTAATTGGTAAAGTTCTTCACCATCCTTAACGAAAATATGTGTTTGAGCGATTTCTTCCATTGCCTTCCGAACTGTTTTAGCATCGAGATCGCCACTGGCATATGATAGCTTTAATGAGTGCTTTTTACCAAGACTGCCTTTAAAAGTTAAGTTTAATGTACGCATATGTTATTCCCTCCACTGATTACTTGTTCATTGTGACTTGATTAGTAACGATGATATCTGCATCAAGGCATTTTTCCGCGGTGAGCATTTCAATCGCAGAGCTAAATCGTGCAATCTGATCATTAGTAACACCATCGCTAGCATTATTAAAGGGATGTTTAACGCCTTTGGGATGGTCATTATTAGTGATAGTGAGTTGGATTTTGGCGGATTTGAAATTACGAACCATTTGCATGATAAAAACTTCCTTTGCTTGATTTACTTTGTTAAGTAGCGGCCACTGCTTACACCTTTATAAACGGTTGAGAACAGAAAATGTTAAGGAGAAATTTTAAAAATGGCAAAAATTTCTAAAATTGAAGCACAAAAACGGAAGGGTCGGTATAATGTATATCTTGATGGCAAGTATGCATTTCCGGTTGCCGAAAGCGTCTTAATCCAATTTCGTTTAATGAAGGGAACGGAATTAGATGAAAAACAAATTGCAGCGATTACGACGGCTGACCAGCAGGCCAAAGCATATTCTCGAATGTTAGACTACCTTTCTTATCAAATGCGGACTGAGAGTGACATTATAAAGAAGCTAAAAGAGATCGACACTCCAGAAGAGTTTATTGAGCCAATTCTTAGTAAACTCCGTGCGCAACAATTGGTTGATGATCATGCTTATGCGGATTCTTATGTGCGGACCGTGATGAATACGGAATTAAAGGGGCCGACAGTTATTCGTCAGCATTTACGTCAGAAAAAGATCGGTGAAAATGATATCGATGATGCGTTAGTTCAATTTACTATCGAAGACCAAGCCGAAGTAGCAAAGAAATTAGCGTTAAAGCTTTTTCGGCGTTACCGCAATCAACCAGAGCGACGACGAGCGCAAAAGGTACAGCAGGGACTAATGACAAAAGGATTTACCAGCAATATTTATGACATGATCAAGGATGAAGTGGTTCCACAGCCGGATACTGAGCAGGAAAATGAATTACTAGTTAAAGAAGCTGAAAAGCAATGGCATCGTGCTCGCCGTTACCAGGGTTATGAACGAGAACAGCACTTTAAACAATCAATGTATCGAAAAGGCTTTGACCTTGATGACGTTCAGGCTTGGCTTGATGAGCATGAATTATAATAATCGCTTTCCAAGATAGGGAATAACTGGTATTATTTTAATGATTATGTTTAAAAACTATTAATTAGGAGTACGACAGTGAATATTAAAATCTTAGTGGCTGTCCATAAAAATTATCGGATGCCAGATGATCCTATGTATTTACCAGTCTTTGTTGGTAAAGAGATTCACCCGAGTGTAAACCATACATTTCAAGGTGACAACACGGGAGATAATATTTCAAAAAAGAACCCTCATTATAATGAATTGACGGCCCTTTATTGGGGATGGAAAAATCTTGATGTTGATGCATTGGGATTGGTCCACTATCGTCGTTACTTAACGATGGGCCACTCAAAGGACTTATCAACAATCTTGAATAAGGAACAAGTTGAAGAATTATTTAAAGATGCAGATGTAATTTTACCTAAGAAACGGCATTATTACATTGAAACAAACGAGTCCCACTACCTTCATGTCCATGAACATGAGCCGCTTGAAATAACTCGCCAAGTCCTAAAAGATAAGTATCCGCAATATTTGCCAGCCTTTGAAAAAGTGATGAAGCAAACTTCCGCCCATTACTTCAATATGATGATCATGAAAAAGCAACCGTTAGATGAGTACTGTACATGGTTGTTTGATGTTCTTGGTGAAGTGGAGAAAAAAGTTGATTATTCTAACTATACGTCCTATGAACAGCGGGTCTTTGGCTTTTTAAGTGAACTGTTATTAGATACATGGTTGATGACAAATCCACAGTATAAGACGGTGGAGGTTAACCGGGTATTTCTGGAAAAGCAAAACTGGCCACTAAAGATTGCCAAGTTCTTGAAACGTAAAGTCACTGGACATGGTGAACACTAACGATTGGAGAAATAAAAATGCCCAAATTATCAATAGTTGTTCCTTGTTATAACGAGGAAGAAGCTATCCCGCTTTTTTATCCGGCTGTTGAGAAAGTGGTTAAAAAAATGCCGGTAGAGATTGAGTATTGGTTTGTTAATGATGGGTCAAGTGATGGCACATTAGCTGAAATGAGAAAGTTGCATAAACAAGATCCTGAACGGGTTCATTATGTTTCTTTTTCCCGTAATTTTGGAAAGGAAGCAGGACTGTACGCTGGGTTACAGGCAGCTACTGGGGATTACGTAGTTGTAATGGATGCCGATTTACAGGATCCACCAGAATACTTGCCTGAGATGTATAAGGATATTTCAACTGGTGAGTATGACTGTGTGGGGATGCGGCGGACTGACCGGAAAGGTGAGGCGAAGTTTAAGTCTTTCCTCAGTGACCAATTCTATAATGTTATTAATCGGATTTCCGATACGAAGATTGTCTCTGGGGCCCGTGACTATCGGATGATGACCCGGCAGATGGTTGATGCAGTATTGTCATTGACGGAGTATAATCGTTTTTCGAAAGGAATTTTTAACTGGGTTGGCTTTAAGACCAAGTACCTTCCTTATAAAAATGTTGAGCGAGTTGCCGGAACGACTGATTGGTCAACTTGGAAACTGTTTAAGTATGCGATTGATGGAATTACTGACTTTTCTGAAGCCCCGCTGGCAATTGCTACGTGGGTTGGCGGTTTTACTGCCTTTATATCTGTTGTTGGAATGATTATTGTCTTAATCAGAAAAATTATTGAACCGGCAAGCAGTGCTTTTGGTTGGGCTTCAATGGTTTGTATTATCTTGTTTCTTGGCGGTATCCAATTATTATGTTTAGGGATAATCGGCCGCTATATTGGTCGTATTTATATGCAGACAAAGAAACGACCAATATATATTATTAAAGAGAAAAAGTAGGATTGAGGATCATGAATGAGAAGGTAAAAATTAAACAACAATCTAAGGGCTACCTTTTCTGGAAACGGTTCTTTGATATTACGTTATCATCATTAGCAATGATTGGGTTTAGTCCAGTCTTTCTGACTATTTTTATAATGAATCGGTTTGGTGATAATAAAGGTCCATTATTTTATAAGCAGGAACGAATTGGTTGGCATGGCAAACCATTTAAGATTTATAAGTTTCGTTCAATGATTGTGAACGCGGATAAGATTTTAGAAAATGATCCAGAAATGTATGCTAAGTATGTTGCCAATAACTATAAACTGGAGCCAGAAGAAGACCCACGGATTACTCGTTTAGGTCGATGGTTACGGAAAACATCAATTGATGAAATTCCGCAGTTTATCAATATCTTGCGTGGTGATATGAGCATTATTGGCCCTCGCCCTATTGTAAAAAAAGAACTTGAAGAATATGGCAATCGGGTTGAAAAGTTTTTATCAGTAAAACCGGGTGCAATGGGATTGTGGCAATCGAGTGGCCGGAGCAACATTCCATATCCAGAACGCTGTGATGTTGAATTAGAGTACGTCGATAAGGCTTCACTTGCTTTTGATACAAAGATAATGTTTAAGAACATTATTAGTATTTTTAAGCGTGATGGCGCGTATTAGTTGCAAGAAAACGTTTTCTTTGATTGCGTAACGATTAAAAATGAATTATTAACAATTGTTACAATTAAGTTAAATATATATATCCGGATAATTACGAAAGTCTCTAAAGGTTGATTTAACAACCCTTTAGAGGCTTTTTTAGTAGTTTGCAACAAAACAATGTAAACAGTATGATATTAATCGTTAGAAAAATTTAAGTATTCAAATTTCAATTCGGTTTTATCTTTAATGGAGGACAAGCTTATTTTTAAACCTAGTCATTTAAAATCAAAAGTTTTATCAACTCTTACTGTTTGTGGGGGAGCATTATTCTTATTAAGTGGGAATGCTGCAGCTGATCAAACCACTGATGCACAACAATCCACTACTCCTCAACAAGCAACTAATGAACAACAAACTAATGCTAAAGTTGATATTCAAGCACAAAATACATATAACGGTGTAGCTGTCAATCCGCAAGCAGCTACAGTTCAAGAGACAGAAAAGTATAATGTTGTTCCGGCACAGACAAATCAGCAAGAACAACAAGCGGTAAAAAATCCTAATAATTATGGTTATTTAGATTCTGTTAGTCTATCCAATAACCAACTTCAGGTCAGTGGATGGCAAGCAACTAACCAAGCTGAGGACAAGCCATATCATTACGTAATTGCCTATGATAATACTGCAAAGGCTGAATTAGGCCGCCAACAAGTTGAAAATGTAAGTCGCCCGGATGTTGCCAAAGTACATCCTGATGCTACTAATGCTGCTACTTCTGGCTTTAATTCAATAATTAAATTAAATACTGCTAATGAGGATTACACTAACCACTCAATTAGTGTAATTAGTCGTTACAGTGATGCTCAGAACGGTGAAGGTAACCGCGTAGATTACTGGTATCCTGCATTCACTTTTGACCAAGGAAACCATGCATATTTAGATGATATGCATACCGAAAATAATCAATTACATGTTACTGGTTGGAATGCAACTAACCAAGCAAGTAATAAGGATTACCACTATGTAATTCTTTATAACAAGACAAAGGGCCATGAACTTAGCCGTCAATTGGTTGATGAAAAGAATAGTCAACGTCCCGATGTTCAAAAGGTTTATCAAAATGTAAATAATGCTGCTAAGTCTGGCTTCAATGTAACATTTGATTTATCAAAGTTATCATTTGACGCTAGTGATCAATTACAAGTAATTAGCCGTTACAGTGATGCTCAAAACGGTGAAGGTAACCGTGTAGATTTCTGGTTTGCACCAACAAGCCGTGAAAACCAAGGTAATCTTGATAGTGCTAACTTTAGTAATGGGCAATTAGTTGTTAATGGATGGCATGCAAATGATGCATCAACCATCGCACCTAACCACTTCTTGATCCTTTTTGATCGGACTGCTAACAAACAAGCTGCTTCTCTTTCAGCGAGTCAAGTTAACCGTCCCGATGTTGCCAAGGCATTTGGTGCTATTCAAACTGCAGGTAAGTCAGGATTTACTGGCACATTTAATGCTAATGTCATTATTCCTGGTCACGAATATGCATTAGTTAGTCGCTATTCTACTTCTGCTAATGGTAACGGGGATCAAGGTCACTATGTAGACTATTGGTTTAATGGCCTTAAGTTCAATCAAGCACGCTACAGTGTAGATTCATTTACTCAAAATGATAAAGGATTCCATGTAACAGGATGGATGGCGAGTGACTTTGCGGTTAATCGTCCAAACGCTTATGTTATTTTACTTAATAATGGTAAAGAAGTTACTCGTAGCAAGGTTACTTTAACTGACCGTTCAGATGTAGCTGCTGTTTACCCAAGCCTTTACAACAGTCGTAAGAGTGGATTTAGTACTGATTTGATAGTAAATCCCGCAAGTTTAACTGGCGAACTTTCAATGATTCTACGTTTTACTGGTTCAAATGATGGTAACAGTAATTACACCGATCAAAATACTAATAAGTATGCTACTAATGCGGGTAGTTTTGATACGGTAAATGTTTCTGGCAACCAAATTAAGGTTGCTGGTTGGCACGCAAGTACACAAACTGCCGGAAAGGACTACCAATTTATTATCGTATTGGATCAGAATGGTCATGAATTAACTCGTCAAGCGGTAAATACAAAGGATATCACTCGTAATGATGTTCAAAAGGTATATCCATGGTTAGCTAATAGTGCTAAGTCTGGTTTTGATACTACTGTAAGCATTAACGATCAAATTAATCATAAAGTTGTTCGCTTGATTCATCGTTACTCTAACCAAGCTAATGGTGAAGGCAGTTATGTAGATTATTACTCAAATCCAGTTTCTATTCATTCAGAATTCCAAAATGAAAATGGAGCTACTTTCTACTACGATCCTCGGACTGGTGCTAAGAAGACTGGTTGGGCTAACATCAATAATAATAACTATTACTTCGACCCATCTACTGGTGCTATGTTTACTGGTACTCATACCGTTGATGGCAAATCCTATGACTTCGGTAGTAATGGTGTAGCAGTTGAAAATGATAAGTGGGGATGGCCGTTCCCTAACGTTGGCGAAGGTCACTTTGGCGGTGCACAGTTATTTGGTGTAAATCCTGGTGGACAATTCCGTCGAAATGGCTTCCATGATGGTCTTGACTTTGGTTCAATCGATCATCCAGGCTCAGAGGTTCATGCAATTCACGGTGGTAAGGTTACCCAAATTGGTTATACTGCTGGTTTAGATTGGTATGTATTAGTTGACACTGGTGAATACCTTACTGTTTATCAAGAAGCATTCTCAAACAGGAACAATATTCAAGTTCAAGTTGGTCAACAAATTAACACTGGCGATGTAATTGGTCGTCGTGATACGTCACACGTTCATATCGGTGTTACCCGTCAACATAACTTTAATATTGCTTTAGCTAACTCATTTAACAATAATGGTACTTGGTTAAATCCATTAGACTTAATTCGGAATGGTTCTAAGTAATAAAGGAAAGCTACTTATTGTTAATAAATAAGTAGCTTTTTTATAGGGGAATTTTGGGAGATAACAATGGAAATTAAAAAACACTATAAATTATACAAAGATGGCAAACAATGGTGCTGCATGGCATTAGCCGCTGCGGCCGTATCGGCTGGTTTAATGCTTGGCAACGCTAGTGTAAAAGCTGATACCGCAACGACTGCTAATCCACAAACAGAACAAGTGGTAACGCCAGCTGCTGATAGCACAAGTCAGACCACAGACTTAGCTGCTCAAGAAAAGGCAGCCCAAGCAAAGGATAATGGTAATTATGGCTGGCTTGATTCAGCTAACGTGGTTAATAACGGTAACTTACAAGTTAGTGGCTGGCAGGCTACCAACCAAGCGGCTGGTAAAGATAATCGGTATGTAATTGCTTATGACAGTACTACTAATACAGAATTAGGACGGACCAAGGTAAATGGAAATCTTGCTCGTCCCGATGTCGCAAAGGCTTATCCTAATGTAGTCAATGCTAAGGATGCCGGTTACCAAGCAACGATGAACAGTCTTGACTGGAGCAAGGTTAAGAATGTTGATGACCATCTTCAAATCGTTAGCCGTTACAGTAATGCTGCTAACGGTGAAGGAGACCACGTTGATTCTTGGTCGCAACCAATCAATTTAGATAAGAGCAACAATGCCTATCTTGATAATTTCAGTATTGTTAATAACCAATTACAAGTAACCGGTTGGAATGCCACTAATAAAGCATTGGGCAAGCATAACCATTACATCATCTTATTTGACCGGACTGCCGGTCATGAGTTAGCACGGCAAAAGGCAACAGCAGTTGCCCGTCCCGATGTCGCCAAGGTTTACCCGCAGGTAATCAATGCGCAAAACTCTGGTTTTAATGTTAGCTTCTCATTGGCTAATGTGGACTTAAATCATGAATTGCAAGTTATTAGTCGCTACAGTGATGTCCAAAATGGTGAAGGCAATAACGTTAATTATTGGTATGC
The DNA here is from genome assembly GCF_014145555.1 of Limosilactobacillus albertensis. Lineage (NCBI taxonomy): Bacteria > Bacillati > Bacillota > Bacilli > Lactobacillales > Lactobacillaceae > Limosilactobacillus > Limosilactobacillus albertensis. The sequence goes on along the minus strand of NZ_JACIVD010000073.1, from coordinate 471 downwards.
CCCAAAGAAATTCACTCCAAACAATACCAGCAATCAAGGTAACCTTGATAACTTTAACCTTAGTAATGGGGAATTAACAGTTGCTGGTTGGCACGCTACTGATTATTCTCAAGTAGAAAGTAACCACTACTTAATTCTTTTTGATAAGAGTAACAATACTCAAGTAGCTTCAATAAAGGTTACTAATGTTGCCCGTCCAGATGTAGCGAAGGCTTATCCCGCCGTTCAAAGTGCTGGTCAGTCTGGTTTTAATGCTAGTTTTGGTAAAGTTAACCTAACTCCAGGTCACGCTTACCAAATCGTTAGCCGTTATTCAACTTTAGCTGAAGGCAATGGTGATAATGGACAAAGCAAGTTCACTGATTTCTGGTCAGCACCAGTAACATTAAACCAGCAGGCTTACAACATTGATAATTTCAGTGCGACTAAAGATGGCTTTAATGTAACCGGTTGGGTAGCTAGTGACCAGGC
>NZ_JACIVD010000072.1:0-8188 GCF_014145555.1 Limosilactobacillus albertensis | reverse complement strand
GGCTGGTCGGTGTCTTTTTCTTTTACTAATACATATTTTAAAGGAAAACGGAGTTAAATGAAATCCGAAGATTTCATCTAACTCCGCTTATTATTAGGGACTTATGTCACAGTCCCTTCTATCAATTATTTAGTTTTAGGATTAATCCACTTTAATGATGCTGAGTAAGTTACATTAATTGGATCACCGTATTTAGCATCTTTATTTGCATCTTGTAAATCATCAGTCTTTAGCCAATATTCATAGTGATATTGGTTGCCGTCTTTCATCGTATAGACTTTACTACCAGATAAGGCACCTGTAGAACCATACGTTCCTGGGAGAGCTTTTGCTAAGTCTTTAAATGATTGACTGCTAATTACTGCCCCTTTTTCACCAGTTAAGGCAGAATCAACAGCTTTCTGGATGACTGCTAAATCAGTACTCGGTAATGGATCACCCACCTTTAATGGCGAATCAATAGTTACACCATCTAATCCATATACCTCTGAAACGGTTGCTTTGACAGAAGATGTTGCCATTTCAACTTGCTTATCCTGAACCAATGTAGCACTGTAATTTACAGTCAGTGGAGTACCGTACATAGCTTTACTATTTAATGTAAGAAACTTATTCAACTTATCTGTAGCGTTGTTACCATCAAGCCAGAATTCATAATGATACTTATTGCCAGCTTTATCAGTATAAGTTTGACTCTTAATTCCCTCTTGTAGGTCATTAAAGATTGCTTTTAATGAGGCATCACTGATTGTAGTATTTTCAATTCCATTTAGTAGTTGCTGTCCATCCTTACTAAGAATGTCGTTTATGTCTAAACTATCACCAATCTTTAGCGGATTAGTTAACTCAACACCGTCAGTCTTATATAAGGCATTGATTTTAGCGGTGAAACTACTAGTAACACTTGCTGGAGATTGGTAACCATTTAGGAAGCCCTTGTACATCATTAGTGACTGAAGTGGGTAGCCATGATCATCAAACAACGTATTATTGTCCCATGAAGTACCACCTGAAGCAGACTTACCTTGGTACATAATCTTAGAGTCGGGGTAATAACCACGAGAATTAAGTGATGCCCAACCAGTGCCCTGAACATCTCCCATCAGTTTGTTGTATTCCCAGTTATCCCAACCGGCTTTTACCGGAATCCACGCTGGTTCCCAGTAAAAGGCACCGAGTCCATTGTCGTTACTTAATACTGCTTTGTACATTGCTGAAATTTCATCAACTTGGCCTTGTGGACTCACAGAGTAGTGACCTGGCTCCCAGCTAACATTATTTGGTGTTCCATCAGAGTTTTGGAGGGTAAATGGCCAACCACTTTCGGCGATCATAAACTTCTTACCATACTTATCTTTGACCATCTTTTCAACATTGGCAATATTATCAGGATTATTACCACCCCATCCCCAGAATGGATAGTAAGAAGAACCTAATACATCGTAGTCAACACCATGAATCTTTAGCGAGTTCATAATCATATCATAATTATGCATATCAGGCGTTTCAATATGAACCGCTAATTGAGTCTTTGGCGCAGCCTCACGAAAAGCACGGGAAGCTGAACTTAATAAGCTAGTAATTCGGCTTGCCTGTGGTTCTGTTTGCCAAATATTAGCTCCTAATTTTTCATCATGAACACCAAGAATCCCCTTAGTAATTTCGTTACCAAGCTGGGCCATATCGATATTAACACCAGCCTTAGCAAAGTCATTGACAAGCTTCTTCGTATAAAGGTAAACTTCAGCATTTAAATCCTGATCATCTAAGTTTTTCCATTGCTTTGGCACTAGCTGAGTTGCAGGGTCAGCCCAGAAATCAGAGTAATGTAATCCTAGCAGGACTTTCATTCCGTACTTTTTAGCGTCTTTAGCAATTTGAAGAACGGTTGCTTCATCATCGATTCCACCACCATATGATTCACCAGCAGCATTATATGGATCAACCCACATTCGAATTCGAATGTAGTTAACTCCAGCATCAGAAAGAACCTTCATTAAGTCCGCTGGTTGGCCATTAAAATCATAGAATTGAACTCCATTCTTAACCAGTGCAAGGTAACTAGATACATCAACACCACGAATTGTATCTTGTTTCATATTCGGAATCGGATCTACTTTTACCGTCTCATAACGTGCACCTGTTTCAGTTCCATTTTGATAAGCTAATGAAACTTCATCTGCAGACTTTTTGCTAGTTGGTGTCTCATCAACGTTTTCAGTATTTGATCCTGTCTCAGAACCATATACAAGTGTTGCCGTGTAATTTACCTTTAGTTGATCACCATACTTAGCGTTCTTATTTAAAGCAAGGAAGTTATTTAACTTATCGTCTGCACTCTGACCATCAAGCCAGAATTGATAATGGTAAGCATCATTTCCATTATAATAGTTCTTTGTTCCTTCTAGGGCAGTTGTGTTTCCTGGTAAAGCTGCAAAAATGGTCTTAAGTGTATCAAGACTAATTATTGTTCCCTTATCACCTTTTAATAGCATTACACTTGGTTGTATAAGAGCTGTACCTAAATCTGTACTATCAACATTTACCCCTTTTGTGAGCCCGTTTTTGACATCAACAGTAACTCCTGCATGTTTGTATACATCTGAAATTTTAGCAGTTAACTTAGAAGTAGCTTGTTCTGTGACCGTACTAGTACCGGGTGCAAAGAGAACAATTGCTAATTTATCATTAGCTACCCCAACACCGACGATACTATTATTTACAGTTGAATTGTTTGGAATATTATTGATAAAGTTATCAGCAATTTGATCATAATCCATTGTCTTGGGAAGATCAAAAATAGCTGTAGATACTACTTTACCATCAAGTAAGGCATTATTTTTTAGTTTTTTAGCAATAACTTGAGCATCATTATTAACGTCGCCTTGTGCTAATTCCTGAGCAATATCATGAATTGCCAATTCCTGATAATTATTATCTTGATTTGTCCAATCATATAAAACTTTTGCTTGACGCTGAGCCATTAATTTTTGAGCAATCCGCTGAGCAGTCATATCAAGCTTAGCACGTATTGAATTAGTATTTAGGATACCAGTCTGATAGTTACTATCAATCGTTAACACTGGTGAAGTTAAATCAACATAATTACCATTACCAGCTGGATCATTAGTAAAGCGGTGAATTAATTGTACTTTAGTATTTCTAAGGTTGTTAGCTAAGACTACTGAACCCTCAAAACCAGATTGTCCACTATTCAAAATACTAGGATATACACGGTTAACATCTGGGCGACTAAGCTTCCCTTCAGCGCCCATAATTAGTGAACGACCAACTTCTTTACCATTGTTAAGAACAATTAAGTATTGGTATGGCTTTGCGGCTGATAAGTTACTTGCATGCCAGCCTTGGACTTCAACCGTTGATCCATTAACCTTGATATAATCAAAACTACCTTCATTAGCAGTTAAATTATATTTCCCACTCCATTGATCCGTAACGGGGTGGTTAAGATATGGATTACCATCAGCTGCGGTACTGAAACGAAGAAGCAATTGTAAGTTATTCAGTTGAGCAATATCATTAGGAAGTGCGATTGTTGTGTTAAAGCCACTTAATTCACTGTTGTACATTGATGGGTAAGCTTTTGCTACATCAGGACGTGAACTCAACTTAACTTCTTGGCGAGTGATTTCTTTGCCATTATTCATTACTAAAATGTAAGCATGGGATTGTGTAGCTGATGCATCACTTGCCATCCATCCACTAATTTGAAGCCCTTTATCAGTAACACCAAGCTGGTCAATATTATTTGCTGAGTGATTTAGAGTGATCGGTGCTGACCAGTAATCCGTATGCTTACCATCATTTCCATTACCATTAGGATCAGTGGAATAACGACTTACAACTGAATACTGGTGACCATAAATAATATCACTAGGATTTACTTTAAATGTTGTATTAAAGCCCGAATCTTGGGAATTCTTGATATTTGGGTATACTTTAGCAACATCTGGACGAGCAGTATTAGTAATCTTTAGAGAAGCAATTTGATGCCCAGCCGTTTGATCAAATAGGATTAGAAAACGATTATTCTCTACACTCGATGCATCTGTCGCATGCCAACCGGCAACTGTTACTTCTCCCGCTTTACTAATATTAAATTGGTCAAGATTTCCTTGATTAGCTGGATTGGCAGTCATTAGTTGTTGTGGGGCAAACCAGTAATTAACATTATTTCCTTCACCATTGGTTACATCACTATAACGACTAATGATTTGTAATTGATGAGTTAAGTCAACATTTGATAATGAGAAGTTCGCATCAAACCCTGAAATATCTGCATTAATTACTTGTGGATATGCTTCCTCAACATCAGGACGAGCTACTCCATTAACTCTTACTCGTGAAAGCTCATGACCAAGGGTACGATCAAATAAAATAAGATAGTGATTTTGTTTACCTAATGCTTTATTAGTAGCATTCCACCCAGAAACATGAAGCTGATTATTAGTTACTTTCATTTCATCAAGCCAGGCATTATTATCCCGATTTAAAACAACTGGTGCTGAAACATAGTCAATATACTGACTATTTCCATCAGCTGATCCACTATACCGGCTAATAATTTGAATGGCATTACGGTAAGTTTGAAGCTTATTTACATCTAACTTAATGTTAGCATTAAAGCCTGAATTTTCGGCATTGTAAACGTTATGAACGTTCTTTACGTCAGGACGAGCTATAATTGTCTGACTATCTAATTTTGTTCGTCCCAATTCTGTCTGTTGTCCCTGTTCATTATGTCCAATTGCAATTAAGAAACGATTTTTATTACCATACTGAGTAGCTTGGTTAGTAGCCTGCCAACCGGTCACATGAAGCTGATTATCATTAACTGTTACAGAATCAAAAGCACCATAGCTACCATTATCGTTATGATCGTAATTAGATGTTTGCGAATCAGTAGCGCTAGCTTTCGGTGCTACCTTTTCTATTGAACCATTGTCTTGCTGCTCATCTTGTTTTGCCGCATCAATAGTTTTTAATGGCTGCTCCTGCTTTTCATCATTAGCTGTTGATGAGTTTGTCGTCGTTGTAATTGACTGATCGTCTGTAGGGGTCGCCGTGTCAGCTTTCACTACCCCCCCATTAATATTCCAGTAGATACTGCTACCGTAGTAATTGCAGCGGTTACCCATTGCTTCCCGCTTTTATACAATTTAAAATGTCGTTTTGTTTCCATTTAATTGTTCTCCTATATTCTTAGTAAATCAATTTATTTTAGCACGCAAGTAACAAAAATTAAATCTAATAAAAAAGAATGTACCAGAATTACACCTTGTACATTCTTTTTGTATTAAATTAGTGTGCTTGAACAACCTTTGCGTTACTTGGTAAATCACCTGACCAGTCATTATAAGTAATTTGGTTACTTCCATTTGTAGTCTGACGATCCATACCATCACTATCAACATGGTGAGTTACACCATTTTCATCTGTCCAAACTGCAACATCACTTAGACCAAGTTGAATATTACTGCTTTGGTTGGCCTTAGTACCACTTGTAGATTGCTGACTAGCAGAAGTTGCCGTTCCGTTAGCAGCCTTAGTAGAAGTCTGCGATGAAGCATTGGACTTAACACTACTTCCTTGTGAAGAAGTACTTGAATTGCTGTTGGAATCAATCTTGGCTACATCATTATCACTAACCTTAGATGATGATGAATTCTTTTTACTGCTAGAGTTTGCAGAATTATTTTCTTTTGTACTGTTTTTATGACTCTCAGTTACTTTTGAAGTCTTGACTTTAGACGAACTGTCACTAGAAGCAGATTTGTTTGTACTGCTTGCACAACCAGCTAAGCCTAAAGTTGTCATTAATAAAACAGAGCTGCTTAGTAAAAGTCGTTTTATTTTCATTTAATAATTCCTCCGTTTAGGATCATATATCTTACACTTTATTGTAAACCATCTTGATTATTTGTGCTACCAATTAAAGTTAATCTTAATAACTAATTGCTCGTTGTCTATCCGCGTTCCAATGCTGATAGAATTCGCCATAAGTCATGCTTTCTTTTCTTCCAGTCCACGGATTATTGTAGAACAATCGGCTTGCATCATAGCCTGTTAACGCTAACGCATGATTGACAAAACCATTAACATTAGCAACCCACGCAACAACTAAGTGTCCTTGATTTAACTTATCCTTAATTCGTTCCATTGAAGCCCCAGTCATGATATCACTGTGACCAACATACTTATTAACAACCGGCGCAATACCAGTAGGGAAAATCCACCAACCACTTGGACTAAATGGATTTCCAACAAATCCATAATCACCATTATTACTACGAGGCATTTCGTTTGCTAATTGAATCTTATTTACATTATATCCTGCATAGCGCAACATCATCGTAACTGCTGTAATCTCACACCCTGTTGGCAATTCTGGCAATTGACTGATTACCTCAGCATCATTATATACTGCAATGATTTGACCGTCAGCATTATAAGTAGTTGTCTTCTTTCCTTCCGTTTGAGCACCAGAAAATACTGACACTGGACCAGAGTAAACATCAATATAATTTCCGTTCCCATTTGGGTCATCTGTTAAACGGTTAATTAATTTAACCACTTTATGCATCATACTTGCCTGAGTTGGTAACGTAACCTGAAAACCAGACTTATTAGTTCCCAAAACATATGAATAAACATTTTGAACATCGTTACGAGTAATATCCTTATCAGTAATTTGCTGACGGTAAAGTTCCTTACCGCCATTATCAAGAACAATCAAATATTCATATGGCTTGCTCGTTGTTAAGTTACTTGCTCGCCAACCACTCACTGTAATATTACTAGCGGTCACTTGAACATTATCAAAATCCCCGATATTTGTTGGGTAATCTTGACTAGCTTGATCACTGTAATTACTATTACCATCTGTTGAACCAGCAAAACGAAGCAAAATCTTTAAGGTACCGTTGGCTGCTGCCGGGTCAACTTTTAAGTTAACATTAAAGCCACTCTTTTGCGAGTTGTACAGACTTGGGTAGACTTTGGCAACATCGGGACGATCAGTTAAGCTTAACTTTGTCCGCGCAATTTCTTTGCCATTGTTTAATAAAATCAAGTATGGATTTTGCTTATTAATGGCCTGGTCACTAGCTACCCAACCGGTTACATTAAAGCCATCTTTAGTCGCACTGAAATTATCAATGTTGTAAGCCTGCTGGTTTAATGTTACTGGTGCTGACCAGAAATCAGTGAACTTGCTTTGTCCATTATCACCATTGCCTTCAGCTAAAGTTGAATAACGGCTAACGATTTGGTAAGCGTGACCTGGAGTTAGGTTAACTTTACCAAAACTAGCATTAAAACCAGACTGACCAGCACTTTGAACGGCGGGATAAGCCTTCGCTACATCTGGACGGGCAACATTAGTAACCTTTATTGAAGCTACTTGAGTATTGTTACTCTTATCAAAAAGAATTAAGTAGTGGTTACTTTCTACTTGAGAATAATCAGTAGCGTGCCAACCAGCAACTGTTAATTCCCCATTACTAAGGTTAAAGTTATCAAGGTTACCTTGATTGCTGGTATTGTTTGGAGTGAATTTCTTTGGGGCATACCAATAATTAACGTTATTGCCTTCACCATTTTGGACATCACTGTAGCGACTAATAACTTGCAATTCATGATTTAAGTCCACATTAGCCAATGAGAAGCTAACATTAAAACCAGAGTTTTGCGCATTGATTACCTGCGGGTAAACCTTGGCGACATCGGGACGGGCAACTGCTGTTGCCTTTTGCCGTGCTAACTCATGACCGGCAGTCCGGTCAAATAAGATGATGTAATGGTTATGCTTGCCCAATGCTTTATTAGTGGCATTCCAACCGGTTACTTGTAATTGGTTATTAACAATACTGAAATTATCAAGATAGGCATTGTTGCTCTTATCTAAATTGATTGGTTGCGACCAAGAATCAACGTGGTCTCCTTCACCGTTAGCAGCATTACTGTAACGGCTAACGATTTGAAGATGGTCATCAACATTCTTAACCTTGCTCCAGTCAAGACTGTTCATCGTTGCTTGGTAACCGGCATCCTTAGCATTGACTACATTAGGATAAGCCTTTGCGACATCGGGACGAGCAAGATTTCCATTTACCTTGGTCCGTCCTAATTCTGTATTAGTAGTACTGTCATAAGCAATTACATACCG
>NZ_JACIVD010000071.1:0-26983 GCF_014145555.1 Limosilactobacillus albertensis | reverse complement strand
GGTTTTGCCAATCAGCAATTTTTCTTTTTAAGAATTGATTGTTTATTTGCGTAAAAAAACACCTCCCACATTCTCGTAGGAGGTGTTGATATCCATCAATACCAGTTGACAGATACCCAAGAAAACGAGGCTAGAAAGATCTTCTAACCTCGTTTCTTATTACTTAAGTTGATTTTGAAAATTCCGCAAGTTATTAGCGGTTGGATCTAAGTTCGTCCATTCAGGTGAAAGGAACTTACTATTGATCTGATAATGTGGTTGCGGTTGTTTATTTGAGATAAAGTCATTAGCTGCTTTATCAACTTTTACCCAACCGGCCCAACCGATATGGATCGTATCTTCCATAAAGCCAGGTTTATTACCATCGTGTGAAAGGTCAAGAATATGAGTAAATCCTTGCTGACGAAGCTGGAATTTAATCTTTTCAACGGATTTGTAATACATATTCATATCCATTCCAGTGTATTTTTCCCACTTAGCGTTAACTGGTGGAATAACAAAAAGAACGTTAGAGTTAGTGTTCTTAAATTGGTTCAAGACTACTTCTAAGTCACCGTATTCTGGTGATTTTGTATAGTCAAAATGCCGTTGTGATCCCTTAGTTTTCGCTAAGTTATTTTTAACACGTTGGGTATAGAAACCATTGCGGATACCAAAACGGTTGTTATCAGTTTTCCGCGCGGCCTCGTTAATTGCATCATTATAAAGCACATTGTAATTATAATGCTTAGGAAGCCGTTTAACATTTGGTAAGATGTGCTTACCGTAATTGTTGTTTAACTGAAAACCAGAGAAAATCGCATCTTCATGAACAAGCATGTTAAGACGGAAATGGATAATTCCCATATCAAAACTGCTGAGGGATTCCCCTTCCGCAATCTTGTGTGCATAGGCAGAAACAGTGCCGTCTTTACCAAGCATTGCAACTAACCGTGATGCAACATAACGATCGTATGGTGATTTTGGATTAGCATGTTGAAGCCAGTTAAGATTAGCAAGTTCACCGTTGTAATATTTAAAAGCTGGTGGCTGAACACCTTGCTTTGTAAACCACTGGGGTGAAATGATATAAACTGCCTTATTATTTCTCATCTGCGTTTCCATTGAGTTAATGTTAAAGAATTGCGGAAGAGATTGTGTACCCCGTGAACCAAAGAGGAAAGGGGTGTAATTATGGTAACGGGCAGCCATTACGGACGGGTGAAAGCGGTCCATCCGTCTTAATTCACTAGAACCAAAAAATGGAACGTAGTGGGTGTGCTTATCACTGAGCGCTTGTTGTTTAATTGATTGATTCTTGAAAACAACAGGACTCAATGATACTGCAGCTTTATGTTCAATCGCCGCTGAGTGCTTTTTACTAATCGGCAGTGAAAACAATAGAACTACTAATAGGCAAGCGACAATCAGCGGGCCAAAGATTGACCACAGCTTTTTGCCATTATGCATTTTGGAGCTCCTTTACCCGTTCTTCAATCTTTTCGATAGTATCCCATTGGCTACGGTCAAATTCTGAAACAGGAACTTGAACGCCAAAAGCATCTTGTAAACCAAGGAGAAGGCTGACAGTTGCCATTGAGTCTAAAAGGCCGCTTTCAAAAAGGTTTTGACTTGCATCGCTGAAATCAGCAGTGTCCCGACCAGTTGCATCAGCTAAAATGTTAATAATTTGTTCTTGCATAATTAAAATTCCTCCTAAAATTATTTAAATAAATAAGTATCTAAGAAACCACTAAAGATTAAGAAAGTAAACATTACAAAGTTAAAGGTAACGAAAATTGCAACCCCAGTGGTGAATTTGTTATGAGGCAGTTGCTTAAGATTTTTACGCTTAAAACGGAGCCACCAATCATTAATTACTAGGCCAAGGCCCTGTAGGAAACCGTATAGAATATAATACCAGGTAATCCCATGCCAAAAGCCCATTAGTAACATATTAAGCATATATGCGGTTGATGACAAGACATTTCGATTCTTAAACCACCGTTTTTTAGTGGCGAGGAAAACAAACCGCATAAAGATATAATCACGGAACCAGAATGAAAGGCTAATGTGCCAACGATTCCAGAATTCCTTAAGGTTTTTCGACTTGAACGGCTGCTTAAAGTTCATTGGGGTTCGGACACCCATAAAGTAACTAATTGCTACTGCAAATAAAGAGTAACCAGCAAAGTCAAAGAATAGGTAAAGTCCATAGGTATACATAACACCGATCAGGTTCCATGATGGGAATGATGGATCGGCAAGGGCAGCTCGTTCAAAGAATGGGTAGAAGTGTTGCCCGAAGAAATAACCGATAACGAACTTATATAAGAATCCAAGAAATAAGTAGAAGATTCCGGTATTAACAAGGTTTAAATATTCCTCTCTAGTTGGAACCTTTTTATAATCTTTTTCAAAACGACGGTACCGGTCAATTGGACCAGAAGTAATTGTTGGCATGAAGAGGATAAAGCGGATAAATTTCCATGGCGAAATCTCTTTAATCATGCCATCACGAGTTTCAATTACGGTTCCCACTGCCCGGAAAGTCAAGTAACTGATTCCAAGGAAACCAAGAAGCGAGTTATGACCAACCATTGCTGGTGAGAGTTTAACAATTACGATCGGCAGAATTGATAAAGCAGCGGTGAGATAAAACACGCCGCTAGAATTCTGCTTTTGACGATAATGATGATAAGCCATCACAATAATCGTCTGGTAAATTACATAGCCAATTAATGAAATCCCTTGTTGCCAGCTTGAACCATCAAACATTAAAAAGATAAAGATAAAACTTATTAATGCCTCATACCAGCTAAATCTCTTCCCAAAGTAAAGGCCGATTCCCAACGGTAAAATAGCAAGAAGTAAGTAGAAGAAATATACCGGGGTACCATAAGCACTGTAGTTTGGAAGATTTGAAATCCATTCAATCATCACTTATTAGCCTCAGCAATCATTTGTTTAACTGCAATCTTGCCATTTGCAGACATTGGAAATGACTCACGATAAACGAATTGGGTAGGCATCATGTATGGCATGATTAACCCATTTAAGCTTTCTCGTATTTGCTTTGTTAATCCCGCTGTATCATCAGTTGGTTCGTTTGGAATAACATAAGCAATTAAGTGGGTAACTTTGCCGTCCTTATTGTACTTTGGAACAGCAACGGCTTGTTTGATTAGCGGACTCTTTTCAAGACTAGCCCGAACTTCGTCAAGTTCAATCCGATAACCGTGTAACTTAATTTGGAAATCCATTCGGCCTTTATGGTGAAGCAAACCGTCGGGGTCAAGAGTACCGGCATCCCCTGTTCGGTAAGCAGGAACGCCATCAATCTTAAAGAAAGATTTGGCAGTCTTTTCAGGGTTATTCATATAACCGCGGGCAACGCTATCACCACTGATAATAATTTCACCTTGCTGACCTGGGGTTGTGATCTCTTTATCACCAATGGATAGCTTAACACCCGGCTTTGCGTAACCAACTGGTAGCCGGTCATTGTTTTCAATAATGTCAGGAGTTATCTCAATGCCAGATACGGCTACTGTTGTTTCAGTAGGACCATATGTGTTGAAAATCTTAGCATCTGGGAAGCGTTGATGCAGTGCTTTAGCAGTTTTTACCGTTAATTCTTCACCACAGAAGAGGAATGTCTTTAGGCTTGGCATCTTTTGCTGGTTAAATGCTGGACTAAGCAATAACATATCAGCAAAAGACGGGGTTCCGACAAATACCTCAAGGCCAAGATTTGGTAAGGCGGTGAATAATTGACCAAAGTTCTCAACAACTTCGTGAGGAAGGGCCTTGATCGTCCCACCATCAAGTAGGGCTGGCAGCCAGTACATGTTTGATAGGTCAAATGAATATGGCGGCTGACCTAAGAAATTAGCGTGTTTTTTAATATTAAATTCATCGCTTAACATCCAATCAACGAAAGTCATGAAATTATCGTGACTAACTTCAACTCCCTTTGGCGAACCAGTAGTTCCAGATGTAAAGAGAATGTAAGCTAATTCATCGCCGGCAATCATTGATGAAGTATCAAAAGATTGCGGTGTTGCTAAAACTTCGGTGAGCTGTTGCCGGTCAACAACCGGTGCATCAAATTTAAGATCGTTACTAGGAAAATCATTAACGGCAATAATCATCGCTGGCTTTGCAGTATCTAAAATTGATTGCATTCGTGGGATGGCAGAATCATTTGAAACTGGAATGTAGGTATGACCAGCCTTTAATGCCGCTAAAAAGCTGATAATCATTTCAACCTGGTGATCGCCATATACGAGAATCGGACTGCGGTCGGGCAAAGATTGAGTACTAAGCCATGCCGCCAAAGTGTCAACTGCTGAGCTTAAATCCGCATACGTAGTCGTTTTGCCCATTTCATCATATGCGATCCGTGTTGCGTTGTCTTTGGCAATTTGCTCAAAGACTGTAATAATATTCTTACTCATTATATTATCTGTATCCTCCGCATTAGAATTCGTTGTAGATAAATGGCTCTTGGCCTGCTCCATAATAACCGTAAAGGTATATTAATAATAGGAGCACTACAAAGTAAAATAATGTTTTCAAGATGAATTTTAATGCAGGATGGCGTTGAATAATCTGAGCCATAGTTCTCCTTCTCTCATCTTTATAAATTATAATTGACATTCATATCAAGAATACCATTAATTCCGTATCTCTGCTAATAGAGTGAGTTACTTTCACCATACTATAAAGCACTTAAGAAAAAATTAATAAAGTGTTCAAAAATAAGAATGTTTATCGCCTTAAAATTATAACTTTTTCTGAGCAAATTGTAACTAGAAATATATAAAGTTTATTTATAATTTTATACGACATGACAATGATGGACTAATGTAACAATAATTGCAAGAAACGCTTATTTTCGATAAGATTAAGCGGTAGATATATAAGGAGACGAACGCTAGATGATTAAGGGGATTGGAATTGATATAACCGAGATTGGACGAGTTAAGAAAGTAGCGGCTGCTCATTCTCAATTTGTCCAGCACGTATTGACACCTAATGAACTAGATCAGTATGGGAAATTTAGCGGGCAGCGGTCGGCGGAATATCTTGCTGGACGGTGGTCGTTAAAAGAATCTTTTGCCAAAGCATACGGGACGGGAATCGGGGCCAAACTAGGCTTTCAAGATATTGAAATCATTGATAATCAATATGGTGCCCCCATTGTTACTAAATCGCCGTATAATGGTAATGCTCATGCTTCAGTGAGCCATACTGCCACATTAGTAATGACAGAAGTTATTTTAGAAAGTGAGAATGAATAATAAATGGTTAATGGTCGTTTGCGAGATACTTCATTAATAGTTGACTTAGATGCATTACGTCATAATATTCAAGAACAGAAAAAAGCGTTGCCGGCAAATAGCAGAATTCTTGCTGTTGTGAAAGCAAACGCTTATGGTAATGGCCTTGTTCCTGTTGCCCAAGCGGCAATGACTAGCGGGGCAAGCGGTTTATGTGTGGCAATATTAGATGAAGCATTAGACTTACGTGATAACGGGATTGAGGCGCTGACTCTTGTCCTGGGGATTACACCAGTTGAAAATGCCCTGATTGCTGCTCAGGCTGGCGTCTCATTAACTGTCGGTTCCCTAGAGTGGCTTGAACAATACCATCAGCTAGCACAAGTTGCTAAACCCCAGAAACCGTTAAAAGTCCATTTGGGAATTGATTCAGGAATGGGGCGGATTGGTTTTACCACGGTTGATTCATTCAAACGGGCGGTTAAGCTCCTTGAAAGTCCGGAATTTGAATTTGAAGGGATGTTTACCCATTTTGCAACGGCAGACAGCCCTGATGATACCTACTTTAAGCAACAGGTTCAGCACTGGCATGAATTTGTCGCCAGCCTTGATGAATTGCCGCCATATGTTCACATGGCAAATTCCGCAACCGGTTTATGGCATCAGGACACGATTACCGCTAATACGGTTAGAATGGGAATTTCAATGTATGGACAGAATCCGTCTGGACGTGATTTGAAATTAACGCTTAATTTACAGCCAGTTAGTTCATTAGTTTCTTCCATCAGTTTTGTTAAGCAATTAAAGGCCGGACAATCGGTTAGCTATGGTGCAACTTATACCGCCAAGCAGGATGAATGGTTAGCTACATTGCCAATTGGTTACGCAGACGGCTATCCGCGTTGTATGACTGGCTATAAAGTTTTAGTTGACGGACAATTCTGTGATATTGCTGGGCGGGTATGTATGGATCAGATGATGGTTCGCCTTCCAAAGTATTACCCGGTTGGCACCCCGGTAGTATTGATGGGAAAGTCTGGCGATAAAGAAATCACTGCGACTGACTTAGCTGATCAGGCAGGAACGATAAACTACGAAATTTTAACCAATATTAGCAATCGTGTGCACCGTGTTTATCGGCAAAGCAAGTAATTAAGGAAGCGAAGGTAATGGCAAAACGAAAAGTAAAACGGGGTGATATCTATTACGCTGACCTATCCCCGGTAATTGGTTCAGAACAGGGTGGGGTTCGACCAGTCTTAATTCTTCAAAATGACGTGGGAAATCACTATAGTCCAACCGTGATTATTGCAGCGATTACTGCCCAAATGCAAAAGAAGAAGATGCCTACTCATGTTCAGCTAAAAGGTAAGTCGTTACCGTTAACGCATGATTCAGTCATTTTGTTAGAACAGTTGCGGACAATTGATAAGCAGCGATTGAAAGATCGGATTGCACATTTATCACCAGAAACAATGACAAAAGTGGATAAGGCACTGACGATTAGTGTCGGCTTAAATGCGGCTTATGACGAAAATAAATGAGTTTGACAATTCGCGTTTGAACTCGTATACTCACTATTAAATTAATAACGGTTCTTTTAATGTAGCCCAGAGAGACTACGAAAGACAAAATAATATAAGCATAGTCGCCTGAGACTACGTGCAATCTTTTGTAAAGCTCTAGGACCATTAATGGGACTAGGGCTTTTTTAGGTCTAAGGAGGATATCTTGTGAAAGAGCAAAAGAGTGCAACAATTTTTAGTATTCCAATGAAGAGTAGAAAAACTAACACTTGGGATATGTTTGCCACTTGGGTAGGGGCAAACGCTAATAACGGAACGTGGTTTGTTGGCGGAGTTCTTGCTGCGTGCGGCTTTGCGGTTGCAATGAAAGTTTTGGTATTATCATCAGCTTTGTCGTATGTATTCTTAAGTTTAGTGGGGTATATCGGTTATAAGACTGGAGTATCAACAATGAGTCTTAGCCGGGCGTCATTTGGGGAACGCGGCAGCTATCTCCCGTCATTAGTTAATATTACCCAATTTATTGGCTGGACAGCGGTTAATACCTTTATTGCTGCTCAATCAGTTAGTATCCTTTTTCATGACCTATTAGGATGGCCAATTTGGGGACAGCATGGCGGTTACTTAGGCCTAGTGGTTGGGATTATTATCATGAGTATTCTCCACATCATTAGTGTCTCAAGCGGATCACGCTCCGTACAGATGATTGAACGAATCGGAATAATTCTTGTTCTTATTTTTGTTATTTGGGAATCGATTGCCGTTTTTAAGACAGTTTCATTTACCCAAATCGTCAACTGGCATGTTCCTGCTCATTCAAAGATGGCGGTTGGGGCAGCGGTTGATTATGTTGCAGCCTTTAATTTAGCGTGGGTGACAGCTGGTGCTGATTTTACCCGTTTTACTGCTAAGGAGAAAAATGCAACTTTAACACCATTCTGCGGTGCGTTATTAGGAGTGGTTTGGTTTACTTTTATTGGATTAATTTCAACAATCAGTATTGCAATCTCAAGCGGTGTTTATAATGCCAATAACTCTGATCCTTCCACAATTGCTAGTAAGTTAGGATTAGGAATAATTGCCCTCCTTGTTATTATTTTGACATCGATGACTGCTAATGCTGTTAATTTATTAGCGGCGGGGTCAGCCCTTTCTAATATCTTCACGAAGCTTAAATTAAAGTATTCGTTATGGATTGTTGTGCTGCTTGCGACAATTGTTACCTTTATTCCCATGTTTGTTGGTAGCTTTTTGAGTGCCTTTGAGTCTTTCCTTGACTATGTTGGAATGGTACTAGGACCAACGATCGCAATAATTTGTACAGACTTTTATTTTCGTGCCCACCGTCATTATGACATCGATGAACTGGGCAAAGTTGGCGGAAAGTATTGGTATCAAGGCGGAATTAACTGGGTGGCAATTATTGTTTTTGCCATTGGTGCAGCCTTCTTTGTAATTGTTCATCAGATGCCATTATTCGCAAATACGATTGGCGCAACATTTATTGATATGTGTTTGAGTGGTATTCTATATTATGTAATAATGTCGCTGGTTGACCGAAAGGAAGCATAGTTATGTTAATTAAAAATGTTCATGTAGATAATCACCAAGAGATGGTCGATGTTCGGATTGTTAATGGAAAGTTTAAAGAGATCGCCCCTAATCTAGCAGAGGCGACTAATGAGCAGGTTATTGATGGTCAAGGGAATCTCCTTTTACCGCCATTCGTTGATTCACATGTTCACTTAGATGCAACCCTCACTGCCGGTCAGCCAGAATGGAATGAATCAGGCACCTTATTTGATGGCATTCGGATTTGGAGCGAACGTAAACAGGATTTAACCAAAAAAGATGTTAAGACTCGTGCAAAGAAGACGTTATTAAATATGGTCGGTCACGGTATTCAGCACGTAAGAAGCCATGTTGATGTTACTGATCCGCATCTAATTGCTGCACAGGCCCTGCTTGAATTACGGGAAGAACTAAAGGATCAGATTGATTTACAATTAGTTGCCTTTCCGCAAGAAGGTATTCTTAGTTACCCTCATGGCCGGGAGTTAATGGAACAGGCGGTCAAAGAGGGGTTAGATGTTGTTGGCGGTATTCCGCACTTTGAGTTTACAACTGAGTACGGCTGGCAATCAGTTCACTTCTTAATGGCATTAGCAGATAAGTATGATCGCTTGGTTGATGTTCACTGTGATGAAATTGATGATCCGGCATCACGTAATCTTGAAGTTCTAGCAACCGAGGCTTACGAGCGGGGAATGAAAGACCGGGTTACTGCTAGTCATACAACAGCAATGGGGTCATATAATGATGCTTATACCTATAAGCTATTCCGTTTGTTGAAGATGAGCGATATTAACTTTGTTTCTAACCCGTTAGTGAATGTCCATCTTGGCGGACGGTTTGATACTTATCCAAAGCGGCGGGGTGTTACTCGGATTAAAGAATTAACAGAAGCTGGAATAAATGTTTCTTTTGGTGAAGATGATATCCAAGATCCATGGAATCCGCTAGGCGATGGCAATATGCTAGATGCGGTTACAATGGGTGTTTATATTGCACACTTAATGGGATATCACCAGCTTCAAGAGGCCTTTAATTATGTAACTTATAATGGGGCTAAGACATTGCATATCAGTGATCGCTATGGAATTGAAGCGGGTAAGCCGGCAAACTGCATTTTATTAAATGCACATGATTTTTATAATGCCCTTAATAAGCATGTTGAGGTTCTTTATAACATTCGTCACGGGAAAGTCTTAGCTGAAACCAAACCAGCGAAAACTAAAATTAATATTAAATAAAATTAAAAAAATCTCATAATTAGTATTGACAATAGTGGCAATAATAGTTATATTATATCCAACAATTAAATTTAGATTAGAAAACGTTGATGGAAATAATGGTTAAGAACTAGCGACAGAGAGTTAGCGGGTGGTGTGAGCTGACCAAGGTTTTTGATTATTAATCGTTCCTGAGTTACCGGCTGAAATTAAAGTAAGCTTAGGTTGGCTGCCATCCATTATTTTGGCCACAAATGTTTGTTTGTGAATGAGTGAATTGACCATGAAAGTGGTTGATTAAAGTAGGATGGTACCGCGCAGAAGCGTTCTTACAGTTGCAGTAATGCAATGTAAGGACGCTTTTTCTTTTCTAAATTTATAATAATTTTTTGGAGGTAATTATTATGACTGAATTAAATGCAAAACAAGAGGAATTCGCTAAGGCACTTTTTAAGGCTTATGATACCAATACCCCATTGAATGAGGATGATTGGAAAGGCGTTGTCACTGATGATGATACGGCATATGCAGTTCAAGATGAGGTTGTGAAATTAAAAGGAAAGCCAACCGCAGGATATAAGGTTTCATTAACTAGTAAGGAAACTCAAGATATGTTCGATGCCGATTCACCGTTATATGGTCAACAGGTTGCTGAAAGATTCTTACAATCACCAGCCGATGTTGATTTAACGACATTGAATGAACCGCTATTAGAAGTAGAATTAGCTTTCCGTGCTAAAGAAGATTTAAAGCCAACTGACTCATTAGAAGACTTATTCCACAAGGTGACGGTTGCTGGTGACTTAGAATTACCAGATGCACGGTTCGTTAACTGGTTCCCCGACTTAGGTAAATATAACGTAATGTCAGATTGTGCTGTTGGCGGGCTAGTAGTTTACGGTGAAGAACGGGATGCTGATAAGGCATTTGCTAGTGTTGACGATGCTGCTAATGTTCATGCTGTACTATACAAAGATGGCGAAAAACTTAAAGACGGAGTGTCATCAGAAGTGCTCGGCAACCCATTCAAGTCCTTACAATGGTTAGTTCAAAAACTGGCTGATCAAGGAAAGACGTTTAAGAAGGGACAAATGGTATCCTCAGGAACATTCGTCTTGCCACCAAAGCTAACTGCTGGAAAGTGGGAAGTTAAGTTTGACCAAGGCTTTGGGGATGTTGTAGTTAATGCTAAGTAACTATTATCATCCAGTGAAAGGGGGGATCGGATGATGAATGATTCAGGTGAGCAATCACCAAGCGATATTAATATTGTGGGCACAAAAAAAGCGACTGGCGAAGTTAATTGATTCGTCAGTCGCTTTAATAGTCTAGTAACTTTGATGCAAATCTTCAATTTCGGGGACTTCAAAGCCTTTCTTTTGGAGCCGTTTAACGATCCGCTCCATTTTTGCTTTGCTTATGTCTGCTGGAAGAGTATAGAGAACTCGTTTCATCGTTTCATCTTCTGGATCAAGGGAGATTACGTTAACGATTTGGCAAAAACGAGTAATTTCCTTAGCAGCTGTTACCAATGCGCCTCGCTCATCGGGGGTAATAACGGTTAAAACATAGCTGCCATTATTCACATTCCAGCCAGCGGCAAGCATCCGCAAGAGACTATTATGTGTTAAGATCCCATAAAATTGGTTATCATTATCAAGAACAGCGATGTATGGCAGGTCACGAATAGCAAAGAAGATTGAAAAGAAAGCAGCGTTAATTGAAATAAATTTGGTAGCATTTTTCAACAAAGCTGTTACTGGTAAACTCATATCGCCATTTCGTGATTTGTGACGATAAAGGTGCATTTTATAAATATTTCCCCGAAAAATTTTTCCTGACTTATCTAAAACCGGTACACATCGATAACCAGTGTCCTCTAAAACAGTTAAGGCTTCGTTTAGTGTCGCTGTTTCCGGAAGGGTGGTTAGGGTTGCTTTCGGCTTAATTAATGAATTGAAAATCATATTAAACATCCTTTTTATCGATTAAATGCACCAATTATCATAACACATTTCTATCAAAATAATTAGAAAAAGATTAGAAAAAATGTTGTATGCAACCAAATTAGTATGTAGAAAAAAGTAACATAGGGTATAATACTACTAACTAAAAAGATGTGCTGGACGGGATTGCGGACCGTGCGGCTTTTTTGCGTGAAAGGAATGAAAAAGAAATGAAAATGATTGTTGGCTTAGGAAATATAGGGACCCGTTATGATGAGACTCGTCACAATACCGGCTTTATGGTTGTTGACCAACTGGCTCGTGACTATCATCTGGGGGCATTTACTCATTTGAAGCAGGAAGCGGTGGCAGTTAGTGGTGTGATTAATGGTAAAAAGGTCATGCTGGTTAAACCGACAACCTTTATGAATGATTCAGGACGGGCAGTGGGCCCCCTTGTTGATTATTACGATATCGATTTGAATGACCTGGTAATCGTTAATGATGACTTAGACATGCCAGTTGGTAAAGTTCGTTTGAAAACACACGGGGCTTCTGGCGGTCATAATGGACTTAAAAGTATTATTAACGTATTAGGGACTAAAAACTTTAACCGGGTCAAAGTCGGAATCGATCATCCCCAACATGGAACGGTTGTCAGTCATGTTCTGGGTAAATTTTCCAAAGATGAACGACCGAAGTTTGATCAAGCCGTTGAACAAGCTGAACACGCGCTGGAAGACTGGATTAACGGGGAAGAATTTGCCAAACTAATGAATGATTATAATTAATAAAGAAAGGTGGCGTTGATGGTGCAATTGGAAACGTTAATTGAAAGGACGCCATCATTTAAACAAATTATGGCTGATCTTCAACCAGCAAGGCACCAGTTAATAACAGGTATTTCGGGGTCAGCACGAACGGGTTTATTAAGTGCATTGTCAACAAAACTAAACCAGCCGATTTTAGTTGTTACCGATACAATCTCGCACATGCAAGAATTAGCTGGTGACTTGGAGAACCTCTTACCTGATAATCGTGTTTTTCAATTTCCGGTTGAGGAGGTCTTAGCGGCGGAAGTAGCAACCAGTTCACCTAATTATAGATTACAGCGTGTTTTAGCCCTGAATGCTTTAATTAATAAGGAACCAGTGATTGTCGTTGCCTCAACCGCGGGACTACGACGCAATATTATTTCCCCGGAATACTTTGCACAAACAGCACTAAAAATTAAAACTGGCGGGGAGCTTGACCTTGCTAGAGTTCGTCAACAATTGAGTGCGATGGGATACCAATACCAAAAGATGGTTTTGCGTCCCGGTGATTTTGCTATCCGTGGTTCAATTGTTGATATTTATGCTTTGAATACTGATAATCCGGTGCGAATTGACTTATTTGATACGGAAGTTGACTCATTACGGTATTTTGATGCTAGTACGCAACGAAGTATAGGCAATGTTGAAGAAGTACAAATCTTACCAGCAACTGATTTTATAATTCCGCCAACAGAATTTGCACGGATTTATGAAGCTTTAGATGGAGAATATCAGGAGCTAGTGAAGGGATTATCAGACAAGGATGATGATATTAAGCAACAGGTGGCAAATCGCTTTATCCCAATGCTAAATGCGCTTAAAGCCCAACGGTTGCCTAATGATCTGCTGGAATTTAGTGATTTAGTTTACCCTACCAAACATTCTTTACTTGATTATTTGCCAGCTGATGGCGTTATTTATTTTGATGATCTTACCAGAATAAAACAACTTGCAAAACAAATGACGAAGGAAGATACTGGTTGGTTTAATGATAAGGTTGCCCACCATCAGCTCACAGCTATTCCTGACCTTAGCAATGATGTGTCGGCGTTGATTAAAAAGGACCGTCATGCACAAATCTACGGGGCCTTATTTAAAAAGGGCTTGGGAAACATTAAGCTTAGTCAGATTACTGATTTGAAGAGCAGGACAATGCAGCGTTTCTTTGGGCAGATGCCATTATTGAAGGCTGAATTACAACGATGGATTGACCAGGGACAAACGGTTATCCTAATGGCAAATAGCCCAGAACGACGAAAACAGATTGCCCGCACGCTTGCTGATTTTGAAATCACGGCAACTGAAACCGAATTGGAAAATATTAAGCCTAATATTGTGCAGATTGTTGCTGCTAATTTAAATAACGGATTTGAAATGCCGCTTGCTGGGTTGGTTGTCATTACAGAAAGCGAGATGTTTAAGCAGGTAAAAAAGGCGCATCATCGTCCCCAGAAGCTGGCTAATGCGGAACGGCTGAAAAATTTTACTGACTTAAAGCCGGGTGATTATGTTGTCCATGTTAATCATGGAATTGGGATCTTTAGCGGGATTAAGACGATGGAAGTAGACCATGTTCATCAAGACTACATGATCATTAATTATCGTGATAATGCCCAGATATATGTTCCAGTTACCCAGCTAAATCTTGTTCAAAAGTATGTCTCTTCCGAATCGAAAACGCCACGGATTAATAAACTGGGCGGTAATGAGTGGGCAAAGACAAAGCGTCGTGTTTCATCAAAAATTGAAGATATTGCGGATGAGCTAGTTGACTTATATGCTAAGCGGGAAGCAGAGAAGGGGTATGCTTTCCCAAAGGATGATTATCTCCAAAAACAATTTGATGCTAATTTTCCATATAATGAGACTCGTGATCAATTGCGTAGTATTAATGAAATTAAAGAGGATATGGAAAAGCCTAAGCCAATGGATCGCTTACTGGTCGGGGATGTTGGTTATGGAAAGACTGAAGTTGCGATGCGCGCTATTTTTAAAGCCGTGACTGGCGGCAAACAGGTAGCGTTTCTTGTACCAACAACTGTTCTTGCCCAGCAGCATTTCGATACTTTGACCCGGCGTTTTGAAGGCTTTCCGATTAATATTTCCTTAATGTCGCGGTTTAAAACACCAAAAGAATTAAAAGAGACGGAAGCAGGACTAAAAGACGGGAGTATCGATGTTGTTGTTGGAACTCACCATATCCTGTCCAAAGATGTTGAATTTAAGGACTTAGGATTATTGATTGTTGATGAAGAGCAGCGATTCGGCGTAAAGCATAAGGAGAAATTAAAGCAGCTTAAAAATAACGTTGATGTATTGACCTTAACTGCTACCCCGATTCCGCGAACGCTGCATATGTCAATGCTGGGAGTACGAGATTTATCAGTTCTTGAAACGCCGCCAGCTGGCCGTTATCCAATTCAGACTTATGTTATGGAACAAAATAGCGGGGCAATTCGCGATGGAATTATCCGTGAAATGCAACGTGGCGGTCAAGTATATTACCTTCATAATCGGGTTCATGATATTGAAGAAACAGTTGCCTGGCTACAGGAATTGGTTCCAGAAGCACGGATTGGTTATATTAATGGCCAGATGAGCGAAAATGAATTGGAAACAGTCTTGTATGAGTTTATTCAAGGAAACTATGATGTCTTAGTAACGACTTCAATTATTGAAACAGGGGTCGATATCCCTAATGCTAATACCCTTTTCGTCGAGAATGCAGATCGAATGGGATTGGCTCAGTTATATCAAATCCGTGGCCGAATTGGACGAAGTAACCGTGTGGCATATGCATACTTTATGTATCAGCCGAATAAGGTTTTAACAGAGTTAGGTGAGAAACGTTTAGCAGCTATTCGGGATTTTACCGAGTTAGGATCCGGATTTAAGATTGCAATGCGCGATCTCGCTATTCGCGGAGCTGGTAATTTGTTAGGAAAGCAACAGCATGGGTTCATTGATTCTGTTGGATACGATCTTTATTCAGCGATGCTCAGTGATGCGGTTGCTAAGAAACAAGGTAAAAAGCAGACAATTCACTCCGATGCGGAAGTTGAATTAGGGGTTGAAGCATATTTGCCAACAGACTATATTGCTGATCAGCGACAGAAAATCGAGCTGTATAAAACGATTCGCCAGGCTAAGACGGATGAGGAAATAATTGATATTCAAGGTGACCTGATTGATCGATTTGGCGACTATCCTGCACCGGTTGGTACACTGCTGCTCGTAAGTCAATTGAAAAATCACGCGGATTTAGCAATGATTGCAGAGATTAAGCGCCAGCGTGATAATATCAATATTACGTTTACAGAGCGTGCTAGCAGACTAATTAAGGCGCCAGCAATAATTAAGGAATTAGCTAAAACAAGGTTTAAGGCAACAATCGGGGAGGATAATCAGCAGTTAACAATTCGATTGGTAATCCAGCCTAAAATGACAACGGATGATTGGCTTCATCAGTTATTGCAGTTTGTGACGGCACTTGGCAAAGTTATTCAAGAAGATGAAAAAGGAGCAGAAAAATGAGATTAGATAAGTTCTTAAAGGTATCACGAATTATTAAACGGCGATCAATCGCTAAGGAAATTGCGGATCAAGGACGGATTTTGATTAATGGTCAGCCAGCAAAATCATCTAGCCGGGTGGCAGTGGGTGATACACTGACAATTAAGTTTGGAAATAAAACGGAAACAGTTAAGATTAACCGGATTGTTGAAACGACTAAAAAGAGTGAAGCAGAAGACATGTATGAGATCATTGATGAAAGCTATGCAGAATCGTTTGATCAAATTTAATGCACTTTAATTCTATAAAAAAGTTGATATTTATATAGACATTCTCTGCGCTAACTTGCTATACTTAAAGCGTGATAAGTAAGAATAAAGGGGGATATCAGATGAAAGCACGATCTGATGGAAAAATTTCACAATTAAATACCCCATATGCTCGGCAAGTTTCAAGCACAAAGAATCGAAATCGGCAAATTCATAAACGACGATGCAAAAGAATCATTGCTGTTTTCTTTGTTGTATTCTTGATTTTTGGAATTCAAATATTTCAAAGCAAGCGGACATTAGCGGATATTAATGGTAATATTCAGCAAGCACAATCACAATTAAAAAAGCAAAAACAAAAGAATCAGCAATTGCAACGACAAATCAAACTGTTGCATAACCCTGATTATATTCAGCAGGTTATCCGTGCTAAGTATAATTATTCTAAAAAAGGCGAGACAGTCTATAACCTGAACTAATGATCATAAAATAAGATGTTTAGAGTAGGGTTAAAAAGGTTTAAATGTTAAAATTAAGAATGTAATTGGGTGAAATTATTGCCTTAAATTTTATGGTGATTTTTATGTATTTCCATGCTTATAAATAGTGAAGTTATGGTATACTCAAATACAAAAATATGAGATGGTTCGAGGAGGATCTATAGGTTTCATGGCAATTGAAGTTGGAGCAAAGGTTTCAGGTAAGGTTTCAGGAATCACTAATTTTGGTGCATTCGTTGATTTAGATGATAATCAGACAGGATTGGTACACATCAGTCAAATCTCTGATAAATACATCAAGGACGTTCATGATGTATTGGCAGTTGGGGATGAAGTTACTGCAAAGGTAACACGGATTGGTGACGACGGTAAGATTGCCCTTTCAATCAAGGCCGCTGCTCCTCATGAACATCAAGATCATCATGATAACCATCATCGTGAAAATAATCATCACGAACGAAACAATAATTTCCGTGGACACCACGATAGTTTTCGCGGTGGCTTTGGTGGGGGACGACACCACAATAACCACCAACACGAAGACTTTAACGATATGCTCGCAGGCTACTTGAAAGAAAGTGAATCACGCTTATCTACCTTAAAACGGCAAACAGATGGTAAGCGTGGTGGCCGTGGCGGTCGACGGAGCTAATATGACAAAGCTACAACAAGCATTTGAGCGGCACCTTATTAGGAGTCGCTTTTTTACTTATCAGGATAAAGTCGTAGTTGCTGTTTCAACAGGCGTGGATTCGATGGTCTTGTTGGACCTGTTACAACGATTGCCGACTTCATACCGTCCACAAATAATTGTCGCGCATATGAATCATGAATTACGTGCGCAAAGTCGGCTTGAAGAACAATTTATTCAGCAATATTGTAAGCAACATGACCTACCGCTAGAAATTGCTCATTGGCCGAAAGTACAGCACCCGCAAAATGGTGTTGAAAATGCGGCACGGCAGGCTAGGTATCGGTTCTTTAAACAGGTACTTGAGAAATATTCTGCCGAGTATTTAGCAACTGCCCATCATCAAAACGATCTGGCGGAGACGATGCTGATGAAACTAACCCGTGGCGGACAAATTGATCAGTTAGTCGGAATAAGAGATCAGCGGCCATTCGGTAAAAACAAGCTGGTAAGACCTTTATTGCCCTTTAGGAAGGAGAGTATTCGCGATTATGCACAGGGGCATCATCTTAAATGGTATGAGGATGAAACGAACAATGATTTGGATATTCAACGAAATCGTTATCGTCATGAAATAATTCCGTTACTTGAAAAAGAAAATCCACAGGTACTTTCTCACCTGACGCATTACCACCAACAGCTAAGCGAACTATTAGCTTGGCGCGATCAAGAGGTAGGTCAACGATTGCAGGTGATAGTTAGCGCAGAGGGCAAATTAAATGTTGCGGGTTTGCTTGAGAGTAATCGTTTTTTACAAAAAGACCTTTTGCGTCAATGGCTTAGCAACCAGCACGTTCATGACGTTAAAGAGCAGCAGTTAAGCGAGCTATTACAGGTACTAACAAATAGTAATAAGCCGCAGCAAACCGTCCTATTACCTCATCAATATAAGCTCGAAAGAAATTATTCTGTGTGCGTAATAAAAAAAGCGAATAATCAGATTAATGCTCTACAAAATCCCCGAGAGCATGTGATAGAATTGGAACAATGGTATCAAGTTGATAAGACAAGCATGATAGCTGTCTCTACTGAAAAGGCCTTTTTTGCCGACGAAAAGAAACTATCTTTACAATGGCTTGCTCCGGATCAGTTTCCGTTACGCATACGCAAATGGCAAAAAGGAGATCACATCCGGTTAAAGGGTGGTCAGCATCAACTAGTAAAACGGGTGTTGATCAATCAAAAAGTACCGCAAGATCAGCGTGACCAGCAGCAAGTGCTTATAGATGCTCACGGTGAGGTTATTTGGTTGATCAATCGCAAATGGAGCTGGTTTGAACGCCCAACGGATTATCAGCAGGCTTGGCGATTATGCTTTATTGGTATAAAAGATAAGGAGTAAAAGAATGAATAACGATATTGAGCGTGTCTTATATAGCGAAGAAGTGCTTGGCAAACGGATGGATGAATTGTCAAAAGACCTAACAAAGGATTATAAAGATAAGCGGCCAATCATCATTTCGGTATTAAGCGGGGCAGTTTTATTTACTGTTGATATGATAGAGCGGCTAGACATTATGGCCCAAATTGACTTTATTGATGTATCAAGCTATTTTGGCGGCTTAGGGTCAACTGGAACGGTAAAGCTCATTCATGATTTAAAAACAGATGTAAAAGACCGGCATGTTTTGATTATGGAAGATATTGTTGATACTGGTCATACCTTAAAATACTTAATGGACCTATTAGCGGATCGAGGAGCTAAAAGCATTAAGGTTTGCTCCCTATTAAATAAGCCGGAAGGTCGGGAAGTTGACGTCGATCCTGATTATGTTGGATTCACGGTTCCTAAAGAATTTTTAGTAGGGTATGGGTTAGATTACAAGGGATTTTACCGGAATTTACCATATGTTGGAATTTTGAAGCCATCTGTATACCAAAATGACTAAAAATGTTAGATAATTAAAGGGACGGGAAATTCTATTTAGATAACCAGAATTTAAAGATATTCTTAATTAAGGCTGTTTTTATAGATCCGTAAATTTGTAGTAGGTATTATATAAAATGTTGACGATAAAACTGTTAATTCTTCTGGGAAATTAATGGTCAATATTTGTCAAATATGCTATGATAGTGACTACAATTATAAAAATATCGTTGCTGGTAGATAGGAGGTTGTTATGAACAACAATCGTAAAAAGAATAATTTTACTCATAACGTTCTCTTCTATGCCGTGATGTTCTTGTGTATTATGGGAATTGCTTACTTCTTCTTTGGTGGTAACGCATCAAACGGACAAAGTAAGACGGTTTCTCAAAGCGAGTTTATCTCTGAACTGAAGAGTAATAAAGTTAAGAGCGTTCAGCTTCAGCCAAATGGCGGTGTTTATAAGGTTACGGGTACTTACCGTAAGCCGCAATCTAATAACAGTAATGCTGCTAATAACAATGGCTTTGCTCTTGCTACGCAACGAAACAATAAGGTTACTCAATTCCAGAGTTCTGTTCTGGAGAGCGATGTAACTATTAGTCAGCTTCAAAAATATGCTAATCGTCATGATGTGAAGATTAGCACACGGGCTGAAGAATCTAATAGTGTTTGGATGAACCTATTGTTGACCGTATTACCGCTAGTTATCATGATTTTCTTCTTCTACATGATGATGGGTCAAGCTGGCCAAGGCGGTGGCGGACGTGGAGTAATGAGTTTTGGTAAGACAAAGGCTAAACCAGCTGATGCCAAGAAAAACAAGGTTCGTTTCTCCGATGTTGCCGGTGAAGAAGAAGAAAAGCAAGAGTTGGTTGAAGTTGTTGAATTTTTGAAGAATCCAAAGAAATTCACCAAACTTGGTGCTAGAATTCCATCTGGTGTTTTGCTTGAGGGTCCTCCAGGTACTGGTAAGACCTTATTAGCTAAAGCAGTTGCCGGTGAATCTGGCGTACCTTTCTTCTCAATCTCAGGTTCTGACTTTGTTGAAATGTTTGTCGGTGTTGGTGCCAGTCGTGTTCGGGACTTGTTTGAACAGGCTAAGAAAGCCGCACCAGCGATTATCTTCATTGATGAAATTGATGCTGTTGGTCGTCGCCGTGGTAACGGCATGGGTGGCGGTCACGATGAACGTGAACAAACCTTGAACCAATTGTTAGTTGAAATGGATGGTTTCCAAGGTGACGAAGGAATCATCGTAATGGCAGCTACTAACCGTTCCGATGTCTTGGACCCCGCTCTTCTTCGTCCGGGTCGGTTTGACCGTAAGATTTTAGTTGGACGGCCAGACGTTAAAGGTCGTGAAGCTATTCTTCGGGTTCATGCTAAGAACAAACCGATGGCAAGCGATGTTGACTTGAAAGAAATTGCTAAGCAGACACCTGGATTTGTCGGTGCGGATTTGGCAAACTTGCTAAATGAAGCTGCATTATTAGCTGCTCGGCGGAATAAAACTGAAATTGATGCTGCGGATTTGGATGAAGCTGAAGATCGGGTAATTGCAGGACCAGCTAAGCATAACCGAGTTCAGTCCGAACAGGAAAGAAAGACAGTTGCTTTCCACGAAGCAGGTCATACAATTGTTGGTTTAGTATTGAATGACGCGCGTGTTGTTCATAAGGTTACGATTGTCCCTCGTGGTCGAGCGGGCGGTTATGCTATTATGCTTCCACGTGAAGATCAAATGCTTATGTCGAAAAAGAATGCAATGGAGCAGATTGCCGGTTTAATGGGTGGTCGTGCGGCTGAAGAGTTAGTCTTTAAGTCCCAATCTTCAGGTGCCTCCAATGACTTTGAACAGGCAACCCAGATTGCTCGTTCAATGGTTACTCAATATGGTATGAGCGATAAGATTGGTCCGGTAGAACTGCAGAGTTCTGGTCAGGTCTTTACAGGTCAAGGCTATGACCAATCACCTTACTCAGAAAAGACTGCTGCTTTAGTTGATGAAGAAGTACGGCGGATCTTAATGGAAGGTCATGAAACGGCCTTGCATATTATTGAGACGCACCGTGAGCAACATAAGCAGATTGCTG
This sequence comes from Limosilactobacillus albertensis, assembly GCF_014145555.1. Taxonomy (NCBI): domain Bacteria; kingdom Bacillati; phylum Bacillota; class Bacilli; order Lactobacillales; family Lactobacillaceae; genus Limosilactobacillus; species Limosilactobacillus albertensis. The sequence continues at coordinate 5,704 of NZ_JACIVD010000071.1, read as the reverse complement.
AAGCATTACTTAAGTACGAAACGCTTGATGAGAAACAGATCCTTAGTCTTTACAAGACAGGAAAGGTTCCTGATAAGGACGTGGCTGCTGAAGATGAAGAAGCACGGGCACAAACCTTTGAGGAATCAAAGCGTGAACTTGAACGATTGGAAAATGAACGTCATGATGAAGCTAAGAGTGACAAAGCTGACTCAGATACTTCAAGTGATGATTCAACCAATTCACAGTCGAGTGATGATTCAGATAACTCTGAGGATAAGTAAATTATTGAAAAGACGGAAGAAACAAAACCTGATGGATAGGTGGTGGGTCTTCTGTTTTTCTTTTGGCAAATTTAAGGAGGAATTTACAATGAAAACAACAGATTATTTAGTAAAATCAATGACTAAGGATGGAAAGTTTCGTGCTTATGCAGTTAATGCCACTCAAGTTGTAGAAAAAGCGCATGAAATTCATGATACATGGAGTGCTTCCTCAGCTGCTCTTGGCCGGACTTTAATTGGGACCCTCTTGTTAGCTACGTCAAGCCTCCAAGGAGAAGCGGGAATGACAGTTAAGATTCAGGGTAATGGACCAGTTGGCTTTATTGTTGCTGATGGTACTGCTCAAGGAACGGTAAAAGGCTACATGGGAAATCCCCATGTTTCGTTACCCGCAAACGATAAAGGAAAAATTGATGTTGCAAAAGCAGTTGGGACTAAAGGAACACTTTCGGTAACAAAAATGGCTCCTGGCGATAAGACTCCATATACTGGTGAAGTTAATTTGGTATCCGGAGAATTAGGTGATGACTTTACTTACTACCTTGCCCAATCTGAACAAATTCCATCTGCAGTTGGATTATCTGTATTTGTAAATCCAGATGAAAGCATTGATGTTGCTGGAGGCTTTATGATCCAAGTAATGCCGGGGGCAAGCGATGAAGAAATTAGTAAACTTGAAAAAACACTAAAGGACTTGCCATTAGTATCACAAATGCTACGGGATGGCGATACTCCAGAAGATATCTTGAAGAAAATTTTCGGCGATGATTTAAAGATTCTTGAGACGATGCCTGTTCGCTATGAATGTGATTGTTCCAAGGAACGGTTCGCCCATGCTCTTGCAAGTATTTCTAAAGATGATATGAAGAAATTAATTGATGAAGACCATCATGCAGAAACGGTGTGCCAATTCTGTGGTAAGAAATATGAATTTAATGAAGACGAACTGAAGAAGATTTATGCCGAAATGACTGCTAATGACGATAAAAAATCAACTGATGAAAAGTAATTTTTGGTGCTTAGCGGTTTGATATGCTATGATAGTTGAGTTATCGGACAATTAAAAATGAAACTGGATGGCCAGCACAGTTTCTTAAGCAGTAATGAGGTGAAAAAATGAAGTGGAAGATCGGTAACGTTGAAATTCCTAATCAAGTTGTTGTTGCACCAATGGCTGGAGTAACTAATTCTGCCTTTCGGGTTATCTGTAAAAGATTTGGTGCTGGCTACGTTGTCTGTGAAATGATCTCAGACCGTGGCATTATGTACCATAACCAACGAACACTGAATATGATGGACGTTGACCCTGAAGAACACCCGATGGGAATTCAGATTTTCGGTGGAACCAAAGAAACATTAGTTGAAGCAGCGAAGTATGTAGACCAACATACCGCAGCGGATGTAATTGACATTAATATGGGGTGCCCTGTTAATAAAGTTGTGAAAACCGATGCGGGTGCCCGTTGGTTACTAGACCCTAATAAAGTATATGAGATGGTGTCTTATGTAACGGACGCAGTAGAAAAACCTGTTACAGTTAAAATGCGGACTGGATGGGATGACAAGCATATTTTAGCGGTGGAAAATGCCCTTGCTGCTGAACGTGCAGGAGCTAGTGCAATCGCAATGCATGGTCGAACTAGAAAACAGATGTATACGGGACATGCTGATTGGAATATACTAAAAGAAGTAGCGAGTCAATTAAAGATTCCGTTCATGGCTAACGGTGATGTACGAACACCAGAAGATGCCAAAAAGATCCTTGATATGACGGGAGCAACTGCGGCAATGATTGGCCGGGCAGCAATGGGTAATCCGTGGATGTTAAAGCGGACAGAACATTACCTTGAAACCGGCGAATTGCTTCCTGAAGCAACCCCCGAACAAAAAATTGAGATGGCAAAAGACCACCTTAATCGTTTAGTTGATTTAAAGGGTGAGTACGTTGGTGTTCGCGAATTTCGTGGATTATCTACCTACTACATTAAGGGAATTCCACGGGCTGCACGGACTAAGGTAGCATTAGTCGAAGCAGAAACCCTCGATGAGATGAACGAGATTTTTGATCGCTTTGCTGAACAAACTGCAGAACGAGCAGCGCGGAAGCATGCTTAATTACGAGGAGGAGAAAATAAGTGTCACAAGAATTAGATCAAATGCGCGTCCGGCGTGAAAAAATGGAAGAACTAAAGCAGGCGGGGATTGAACCATTTGGTCGTCGCTTTAAACGGGACCATCTTGCTCAAGACTTACATGATAAGTTTGATCAATACGATAAAGAAGAATTGAACGAAATGGGCGCCAAAGTAATTATTGCTGGACGGATGACAAGAAAGCGGAGCAGTGGTAAAGCAGGTTTTGCTGACTTTGTTGACCGGACTGGTAAGATCCAGGTTTACGCTCGGAAAGACATGGTTGGTGATGAACCTTACCACATTTTCAAGCGCTCAGATATTGGTGACTTCCTTGGAATTGAAGGGGACGTTATCAAAACTGATACAGGCGAATTAACGGTTCGTGCACATAAAATTACTTTCTTATCTAAGGCATTGCGTCCGCTTCCTAATAAATGGGACGGGGTTACTGATCCTGAGACTATTTATCGGCAACGTTACCTTGATTTAATTTCTAATCCAGAAAGTTTCAAACGATTCCACCAACGGACAGCGATTATTAAGGCTGTGCGGAAGTACATGGATGACAATGGCTTTACTGAAGTTGAAACACCAATTTTGAATACCCAAGCAGGGGGAGCAAATGCCCGTCCATTTATTACCCATCACAATGCGCTTGACATTGATATGTATTTACGGATTGCAACTGAATTGTACCTTAAGCGGTTGATTGTTGGGGGCTTTGAACGAGTATATGAGTTGGGTCGTATTTTCCGAAATGAAGGGATGGATCCACACCACAACCCTGAATTCACAACTATGGAAACCTATGCTGCTTACTTCGATTTCCAAGATGTAATGGATGAAACTGAAGGAATCGTAAAAGCTGCTGCAAAAGTTGTTTCAGATGATGGAAAGATTACGTATCAGGGACATGAGATTGATCTTGGTGGAAACTTTAAGCGCATTACGATGGTTGATGCAGTTAAGGAAAAGACCGGGATTGACTTTGGCAAAGAGATGACTGATGAAGAGGCTAAGCAATTAGCTGATGAGCACAATATCCAATATGAGTCATACTGGACAAAGGGTCATATCTTAAATGCGTTCTTTGAAGAATATGTTGAAGACACGCTTATTCAACCAACGTTTGTGTATGAATTCCCAGTAGAGGTTTCACCACTAGCAAAACGTAATGCGGATAACCCAGCGATGACTGACCGTTTCGAATTATATGTTGATGGTAGTGAGTTAGCTAATGCATTTAGTGAATTGAACGACCCGATTGACCAAAAGGAACGTTTTGAAATGCAAGCTAAGGAAAAGGCTAACGGTAACGATGAAGCAGAACCAGTCGACTTAGATTATGTTCAGGCCCTTGAATACGGAATGCCGCCTACAGGGGGACTAGGAATCGGAATCGACCGTCTTGTAATGCTGCTTACTGATGCAAAGTCAATTCGTGATGTAATCCTCTTCCCAACAATGCGTCCCGAAAAGGAAAAAACGAACGATAAGAAGAAAAAAAACAAGAAGAAGTAAGCTGAATAAGCAATGGTGTGTACACCCCAAATACACCATTTTTAGAAAAGAAAGTAAAAAGGGTCTGGCACAAAAAATGTAAGAGGGGCTGTGACATAAGTCCTTTAAATTAAGAGAACCGTTCGGAATTTCATTTGAAATTCTGAGCGGTTCTTCCTTTTCTTAAAATTAATACTAAATATGGACAGCCTCCCGGCGATCTTTTTCATATTCAGTGCCATTAGGGCAATTCCAATCTGACTTTTGGCTTTCTTGAGACCACGCACCGTGAACCTCTTGAAACCCAAATAAGCTTTCAAATTTCCAAAAACAGTTTCTACATCGTACTTGCGACGAGAATACGTAGTGGACTTTGAAAGCGACTTACGTGCTTTAGCTTTAAAATACTCCCATTGTGGATTAACCATAATATACTTAGTATTTCCACGTGGCGTTAATGCCTGAGGAATAACTTGGTGATTTTCATCGTACTTTTCGGCTTGATATACCTTAAAGTCGCGATGGAACTTATATTTATCGTTTCGGTAAGCGTATCGTTTAAAATTAAAGCGGACTCCAGCTGGATTGACATAGTAATCATCGTCTTCATGGTATTCCCAATTCATAACCTTTCGATCATCAGAGCGCCATTTGCGACTATTCTCTTTAATCATCGTGCTATAAGGAATTAGGGCGGTGCAATCAGGCAACTCATCTTCAAGATATTTATAATTACGTTCAGACCCATAACCAGCATCGGCTACAATTTCTCGTCCCAAAACTTCGTTCTGGGCGAGCTGCTTAAGAAATGGAATTAGTGTTCTCGTATCAGTGGGGTTTTGCATTAAGTCATAACCAAGCGTAAATTGCGAATTAGTCATAATTTGAAGATTATATGCCGGCTTAGTTTGTCCATTACGCATTGGATCTTCTTTAACGCGCATAAAAGTAGCTGCGTGATCTGTTTTAGAGTAGCTATTCCGTGAACCAGCGATCTGCATTTGAGTACGATATTCTAAATTTTTTTGGCGACAGTGTTCTAAAGCGCGGCGATATTTTTTGGCGTGGCGTCGTTCTTGTTTGGCCGGATTAGGCGAAACCTTAGCGGTTTCGCTTACCTGTTGATTCAATTCTTCGATACGTTGTTCAAGAAGCGCAATAATAGTATCGAGCTGATCAACGTCAAAGTTATTCTCGTCAACGTCGATTTTAACTTCAGCTTGCTTGATTTCTTGAAGCAGTTTACGGGCTTTTTCAACGTTTAATTCACTATATTTGATCGTACGCTTCTTCCAAACAAAGGAGTACTTATTTGCGTTAGCCAGAATTTTAGTGCCATCAATAAATGAAGCCTCATCAATCATTCCTTGAGCTTTCAAGTAGTCATGAAACTCCTTAAAACTGCTTTGGATCATTTCTTCTAAGTCCTTAGAAATCACAAAGCGAGCAATCGTACGGTAAGTTGGTCGCTGTTCTTGAGTTAACCACATTGCGACAATATTTTCACGAGCAAAGCGTTCAATTTTCCGACAGGAAATAATACCGTAACTGTAGGCTAAAAGGACCAATTTTAATAACATTCTCGGATCGTATTCCCTTGGTCGCCCCATAATATTAGGCTTGCGGATCGCAAGGCCTTCAACTAATTGGTTAATATAACGAGCAGGATGGTTTAATTCAGGTTCATAGGCAGTAGGTATGTTCAAACTAAGTTGATTCATGTTATAATTAGTTTCCAATGTTTTATATATCCTTTCGAGGGTATTTTGAAGACATCGACGGGCTGGTCGGTGTCTTTTTCTTTTA
>NZ_JACIVD010000070.1:0-18345 GCF_014145555.1 Limosilactobacillus albertensis | reverse complement strand
CCCGAAATGTCAATTTAAATTAGAAAAATGTTGAAAGCTGTTCATCTGTGACGTGACTTAGGAATACTTCAAGTGGTGTGCGGTAGTGAAGTGACTTCCGTGGAATAGTATTTCGTTTGTGCATCAGCTGGGTGATTAGTTCATCTGGTAAATTACGGAAGTCTAATCGTTTACTGAGACCGTCACGACGTAAGATACCATTATTGTTTTCATTCAGGCCGCGTTGATTGGGCGCTCCAACCTCCGCAAAATAAGTATGAAGATCATGTTTATTGGCAATCTCACGCCAGCCCGCGAATTCCTTACCATTATCAAAGGTAATCGACTTAACGAAATGACGAGGTATTTTAGAAAGCCATTTATCCAAGTGATAGTTAACTGCTTCATCAGTTTTACGATGAACGTTAAGCACAATCATCACCTTAGATTGACGTTCCACCAAGGTCATGACCGCACCACGATGAGCTTTTCCTTGAACAGTATCAGCTTCAAAGTGACCAAACTCGTGTTGGTAGTGAGGAAAATCATGGTATCGCTGGTAAATACTCCGACCGAGATGCCCCGCCTTACCACGTCGTTCGACATAGCCATTGGGGTGTCGCTTGCCTTTCATCGGTAATTGCTGGACGGCAAAATTGTACTGTCCACGAGCAAACATCCGATAAAGTGTCCGCATACTACAGCTAATTGTCCGTTCTGCTCGACCAATGATCGTATCAGGTGTCCAGCCCGCTTTAACCTGCTCATTGATGTAGCTGATCTCATCCTTGGCTAGCTGAGCCTGCTTACGACCACAACGCTGCTTATTCCGTTGGTAAGCCTTAAGATACTGTGCAATGGTCTTACCGCTATCAAGAAATCGATAGACTCGGTAAATAGTTTCTTGGCTTCGTTTAAGCAGTTTAGCAGCTTGATAAGCCTTCGTACCTTGGTGCCAAAAATTAGCTATGAGGGTTAGTTCACGTGTGGTAAGATGTTTATAAGTCATTTGTGATGTTCCTTTACTTTTGTTTGTGGTTATTCAAAAGTCTATCACAAATGGCTTTTTTATTTTTCTAACTTAATTTTACAAACGGCGCATCATAATTATTAAAGACTGCGCCATGGTAATCTGTATAATTTACTTCTCCTACAAAAGGGACGAATAAAAATAATCCCTTCTGGTTTCTTATTCTTTCATCAATTACTCGTGGTTTTACAATTTTAGGCAAATATAGCTCAATTGGGTTTAACTCTCTCTTAAAGACACCTATATCGTTTGTAATCATATAATATAAATGCTGCATTGACAGATTTTCAATAATTGTACTTCTATAATATTCTATATCATTTAGCGAATTTCTAGACTTATTTTCATAGTAAACTTCATTCCATTTTCTACGATCAGTCGTGTTTCTTAAATGCTCAGAACGCAAAGCAAAAAACCTACTTATCTCATTTAAAAGAGCTTGTTTATCATCGGGAGACATTCTTACAATCGTCGATTCCAACTCTACTTCGTCACTAAAGGCTGACTTCCTTATTGAAACCTTTCTTGTTAAAAAAATGTTATTAGATTCACCTATATCCTTAAAATCATCTAGTATATTTTGTTTATCTAAAAGTTCTAAATTATTTTTAAATATCTCAAAATTTAATCTATTACTAAAGGGATAAACAACTCCATTCTCATTAGGATTGCTACAAGAAAAGAACAAAGCAATTAATGGATTTGTTGTTAAATCAAGTAATCTAGTAGGTAGTTGATGATGTTGCATTAATGCCAATCTTTCAAAATTATTATTACAATGCGCAAATAAATCAGGAGCTTGCATTAAGAAATTTATATATAGTTTATCTTCGCTCTCCACAAACTTTTCTTTACGAAACAAACTAGGCACTATACTTTCTATTATTTTTTCGTCACATTCTTTTAAGATTTCTAAATGAGTTGAATTTAAACTTATCTTTTTTAGATATTTTTGATCTTGTCCACGAAAATATAATTCATCATTAATTCCAAGACAATTATGTAGGTTTTTAACTTTTGATATATAGTCTGATAAGTTTTCGATTTTTCTACAATTTCCATTTTTTCTCCTCGTATTTAAATAAATGATTATTCTAATTAAGCTGAAACTTGACGGCTCAGAATTACGGTAATCAACTATCATTCTGAGCTTATTCCCTAAAAGCAAAAATATCAGAGCTCTTACAGCATAACTTTTTATAAGCCCTTTTTTCGAGAAAACATAACTATCTTTTCTACTACTTTCTAATCTCAGTTCCTTATCCTTAATAAATACATGTTTTTTATAAAAAAGGCAATTCCTACAATCCAAGTCAAAATACTAATTAATATAGAAATCCTATCTAAATTAGATAATTTATACCTAACCTTAATTAAATCGCTATTATTAGTTTCTCTTACAACAATTCGCCTATAACTATCAACTTTATAAGATAGTTCTTGGTCATTATTATTATAAATTTTCAAATTCCTATAAGTGAAAATTGGCAGCGTTATATTTCTAGCACTTTTGAATTTACTATTACTAAATTCGATTTCATTAGGATTAGCAATAACTTTTTTCAAAGTAAATTTTTTCCCATTAATACTAGCACTCTTCGATATTATTCCAGGAAGCTTTTTAGTACCATCCATAGGAGCATAATCCCCTAAATGGTATAAGGCTGGTTCTACTTTTTTTCCAGAATCAGTATAGTTAACTCCTTTTGGTGTAAACGTAGCCAAAGCAAATTTTTCATTATTATTTACTGGATTTTTAAAATTGGTTATACCTGTATACCATGGCGTTATGATAATTAAAGATAATACAAATATGCCAATCGCTCTTACATAAGAAACAGCAACACTATTCATTAAAATTTTACATTCATATCCTGCAATTAGGCTCAATAAATATGACGATATCGTTAAAAATCTCCAAGGAAATTGAATAATGCTTAATGGTGTTTTTTCAATTAAGTTCCAAGGCAATAGCGATGTCGATATAAATAAAAATATTATGCCTAACAAATAGATTATCTTATATTTTCTATTCCAATTTTTATACTGTGCGATTCCTAAAATTATTGCCAAAAATAAGATTATACCAATATTATAAGTATTGCCCGCATCACCACGAGTCAAATTGTTATTCAGCGATTCAATAATAACTTTACTTGGTAAAAGAGCTTGTGCAACCATATCCATTTTATCGGGTTGCGATATTTTTTGATATGTTTCTTGCTCTAAGAAAGGAATTAAAAAAATCGCTGAACTTAAAATAGAGATTATTACAGCCTTTCCAAGAGCTATAATCCGTTTAATTTTTTTATTCTTTTTATAAGTTATGAAAAGAATAAAAAGAATAAATAAAAAAATAATATAAAGCACTACACTAAGTAAATGTGATAAAAGGACAAATGACATACCGAACCCAAGGAATGGCCAGTCTTTATTATTTCCTAATACAATTGCATACACCCCATATACACATAATGGCAAAAATGTTAATGCTATAAATTCCCCTAATGCAAATCTTGCATAAATATCTATTGTTCTATAAGAACAAAACGTATAGATCACTGCTGTCATAAAGGACTGTAGATTATTATTTGAAAACTTTTTTGTTGTCCAGTAGGTGAATGTCAACGTTAACAACGTATAAAATGCTATTCCAATATATATTGCAATAACACTATTTTTTACAAGTAAGCCAAAAAAGACAAATGGTAATAACGTTACCCAAGGATAGAATAAATTTAAGGGATAACCAATACTATGAAAAGTATAAGTGTATATGCCAATAAAGAGATTCCCATTTCTAAAGTTAGTTGTCATCTCTAAAATTCTATGAAGTTGAAATATTAAATCATCACCATAAAATATTATATTTGTTTTTACCAACGGTAAGATAAATAGCACTGAAAAAACACAAAATAATACTAATAATATGAACCTTTTAACGATTATATTGTTTTTCACTATACCCCTCCTAGCTACGCTCTAACTTGTTTTTATTATTAATTTTCAAAATTAATAATCTAATTTCAATCCAAATAAATAAAATAAGAATATCTAATAGTACACGGCTGAAAATGTAAAGGTACCCACTAATATGAGTACCCCAGACCCAAAAGAAATCTATAGCATTTGTATATAGTAACGGTAATGTTTCTCTCCTATAATTTTTTGTCTTTTTATATCTTCGTTGTAAATCCAGACATAATAAAAAATATAGGCATATGAAATGAATATATCAATAATGTTAGTAAATTCTCACCAGGTACTCCTGTTAAGCTATGTCCTGTAATCATAGCTAAAATTGCGATACCTTTAACTATGTCAACCCACTGAATCCTTTTGTTTATTTTCATCACGCCGTCCATGTCACTGTATTCTATTAAGTGAACAGTATCTCCTCCTTTTAAGGCCTTATATTTATTAAACTCTAAAAAATATTATTCATATTACTTTATCTTTACTATGCAAAAAGCAATCCATGCCTAATTTCTTTTATTTACATAACGAAATAAACACATCAATATAGTCCCACTCCATCCGATAAATGCTATTAATCTAAAAATCAATAGCAAATTAATTGGTTTATATGAAACTATAATCTTATATTTTCCCCTATTAAGCTTTAGTAAAACAGTGCCTCGATCTGACACTTTATAATTACTGACTTTATTATTAATGCTTACACTTGTATGTCTATAAGCTAAAGCAGGTAAATCAACCTTACTACTTTCTTTCAAGTTTATATTGTATATAAGTTTATTAGCACCGCTTCTTTGGAGTACTTTAGTCTCTTTATTATTAATAAATGTAGCTCTATTAAATATTGACTTCCAATTTTTAAATGCAGCTATTGGCATATAATCTGTTTCACCGTATAATGCGCCATATGAAAACTGCTTATTATAAGAAGTGTTTGTAAGGATAATTGGTGTATCTGACGAATCTCTAAGGGTTTTATATTTACCTTGACGACTACTTGCTAATATTGCCACATTATTATCAGTATTTTTATTTCTTGCAATATCCGAATAAATACTACCTGCATATAACAAAATAAAAGCTAATAAAATAACACTAGTAACTATATTGGTGCTAATAGTAGAATAGTTTAGATTTAAAAGTGCCTTTGACAATATGATTGATAAAAAAACAATTGCATAGCTGGTATAGCGATATGGAAATTGAATAATGGATAATGGAGTATTAGCAAAGTATTGCCAGGGAAAGGCAGTTGTGATCATTAACGTAATAATTACACCAATAATATAAACCCAAGTGTACCTCGAATTTTTCTCTATAAACATCCAGCCAAATATTAAAGCTATTAGAAGTACTAGACCGATTCCTCCACGATTAAGTGCATCATTTGAAATAGCCGATACAATGAAATCGCCTGCTGACTGCATCAACATAAATCCAGAAGCTGGTCTCATTAAATCGCCGTGTAAATAATCTGTAAACAATGGAATAAATTGCCATGCCGAAAGTAAAACAAAAAGCACCATTGCCTTTATTAAGTTAATAATTTTATGCCATTCTACTTTTTGATTTTGGATAAAATAGCAAATTAGCATAATGAAACAAACCTCAACTGAGATAAAAACGCTGACATAATGACTATAGGCCATCAATGACATTCCAACAGCTAACATTATCCATTTATTTCGATATAATATATTCCACATTCCAAGTAATATTAATGGAATAAATGTATATGCTTGTGCTTCGCCTAATACATAATTACTTAAAGTAAGATAAAGATGGTACGGAGCTATTAAGTAAATAATTGCAAAAAAGATAGATTGTCGAATATTCCCATTGGTAAAAGATTTCATGCAATAAAAAGCAATTAACCCTGTGGCTAAGAATAAAAGCCACACATATACCAAATATGCTGTAACAGGAGCAAAAACAAATTTTAAGAGCGCCCATGGATATAAAAAAATACTTGGATAAAACAAAAAATTAGCATTCCCAACTTTGCTAAAAGTATCAGTAGCAATATAGGTAAACCATTGTCCTTTTTGTAAATTTAAATAAATTTGTTGAACTCTTGATGCGTGAAAACTCCAGTCTGAATGAACCCCTATTTGACCTACCCACAAAAAGGGCATAATCATTAATATTGTAAAAATAACTAATGTAATAGTGGCTACAATATTCTTTAACCTTTTATTTTTCATAATACTCCTCTTTATCACCAAATATTTGTCCACAATGGCAAAAATCTATTTAATTCTATACCCTTAATCTGCAAAATAAAAATTGACATATTGATAATTGCAAATACTGATAATACAATTAATACTTTTTTATTCTTACTTAATATATTTTTTACTAAGGGAATGCACATTATCAAAAATGTAAAACCTAACACTGCAAAAGTTCTTGTTGCAGAGACATAACTTGTAGGAGAAAATCCAAGTGCTATTCTCGCTAAAAGCGCTCCCCCTAATAAACTTATCATTTCAATATATGAATAACTATTTTGTCCATAATAATATGTAAGGGCAAGCAAGATAATATAACAACAATATACTAGAAACTGCACTATTGAAGTGATAGTGATTTGATTAAGTAATCCTAATTTAGGAAAGTTAAATAAACTACGAAAATGTCCTGTTAAAATAAATACATCAAACAAAATGTTAGCAACAAATAAAAGAATTAAATTAGCTCCAGATATCAGTATATGTTTTTTTGAAATTAAAATATGTGCCCAGAATATCAATAAAGTTAACAACATTACTAATAATGAATTACTAAATAGAACATGTTCTCCCGTTGTCATAAAGCCAATATCTAACTTATTAATCATATTTAGTTTAGAAAATTCTGGGAACCATTTTGCAGTTTCTAATTGGCTCCGCACTCTATTCCCAGGACATAAAATAAAATATACAAAGTTAAGTAATATAAATACTAATTGCAAGCAATTATACTTATAATTAAAGTTAACATTATGCTTTAACGTCCATATCGTAATATTAGCAATATAAACAATAAGCAAAACAATCATAATTTGCTCATTATTAGTGGCATATATAACTGCTAAACTCGTTAATATATATTGATACCATTTCATCTGCTGGTCTACTAACAAAGGAGTAACTGCATAAATTGCAACTATTATTGGCCACAAGTAAGTTGTTGTAGTAGCAATCCACCCTGCTGTACTAAAATATGGAAATGGAGTAAGCAGTACTAATAAGCATAAACAAATATCTACATATATGCTATTCTCACTATTAAAAATTTTAGACATGCTTTCTAATAAGACATAAAATAGCAGAGCAGTAACGAATGAAAAATATATTATATTATGAGTTGAAAAAAGATACATAAAAAAGTTAATAATTGTTCGAGAAGACCAATTACCATATTGGCTTACTACATAATTAAAACTTTTCTGAACCGTATTAAACATTTCTCGATGTTGAAGGTTATAAACATCATCACCAATAAGTGGTACTTTATAAAAAAAGAGAAACATTAAAGCAGATACCATTATAAAAAATAGTGTCCTATATTTAAGATAATTTTTACTTACCATAAGTCTTTTTTCCTTAATCAATAGCTTATTTATGCTCATCTAGATACCTATGAACTTGTCGTTTTGCATATCGATACCAAGGTGTTGTATATTTCTTAATTCCTTTAGTATCCCATTTTGTTACAGTTGTATTTATATATGGAAAATAGCTGCCGTATTCTTTAACTATTTTTTTTCCAATTCTGACATAATTTTTGTCTTCAGACCCACCTGTAGATTTATGCCAAATTCTTGACGGTACAACATAGTTCTTCTTGCCATTTATAATTGCTTGGAGGCACTGTTCTACAGCATAAAAATGCCAACCTGCTAAATTAGTAAACGGTTGTTGTTGCCAATAACTCTTTTTTATAACAAAAAAGCTCTCATCAACAGTTTGAACTTCAGTAGTTTTATCTATGCTCGTTCCAATAGATTCTTTATCTTGTCCTTGTACAATTGTTGTAACAATAAAGCTTTTATTTTTATATAATTTCCATGGGCTACCTGCAATTCCTGCTACTCCAAAACTAGGGATTGCTTTAATAGCGTTTAATGTATCACGTAATGCATATTCATCAAGAAATCTAATATCCGGATGAAGAAAAACTAGGTATTTCCCACTTGCTTTAGTCGCTGCTTCATTATAAGCAGCACGTGCCGAGGAATATTGCTGATGATCATTGTTTATCTTTATTAGTTCATAATCAACATCTTTTTGCTTTTCTAGTCCCTGCTTAAATTCTTGATATATATTCTCATGGTTAGATATTGTTATTAATGAATATTCAAATTTAAAACCCATTACTAATAATACACTTCCTTTATATGCTATGTTTCAATAATCTTGCAGCATCAATTCGTGTCATCGAATCAGAATTATACTCAACAAGCTTTTTCATTTTTGGTTGACGATGTTCTAACCAAACATTAAGTAAACGTTCCCCCAAAAAGCCAAATAATCTTTGTTGGTATTGATCATAAGAAGAAATATCAACTTGTTTTTCTACCATGAATAATATCTTAAAGAGCCATTCACAATACTTATCCATTTCTTCTTTTCGTGTATAAAACATATTATAAAATGAGGCTTGGCTATTATGTTTCATAATCTTATCAAAAGAAGCAATATAATTTGGAAATAACTTTTCTATCGTACTCCGCGTTATCTCTAAATCCTTAATATGATGGAAATGATTAAATTGCTGCCATAAACTCCCCTCTCCTCCTACTTGAGGAGTTGCAACAATCCAGTCTACATTATTACTAAGCAACTTATCTAGTCTTTCAACCGACACCGGATTAGCATGTCCCTTCATTAAAGTAGTTAGATATAAATTCTTGGAAGTTGTATATTTAGAAAAATAACGGCGATAATGGGCCAATCCAATAGTTTCATCCTTTGCATTTTTCCACATCCAATATAATCCTGTTAATTCACAAAAACTGAAATTCTTATCAGAAATGTTATCTCCAACATTATCAGTAATAAAATTATCTGGATTTTTATTCTTATTTGCACCAACTAATAATGGAACATAACCAATCGGTAAGTTTTTATATTCAAAATGTTTATGTGTTATTACGTAGAACGTCATTTTAATCCTCTCAAATAATTACTAAAATTTGAAAAAAAAGAGGGATACTAATTAATCCCCTCTTATTTAAGATACTTTTTCCATGTTACGGCAACAAAAGAAATAACAATTCCTACTAAAGCCCCTAATGCTATTCCAACAACAATATATTTTTTCTTATTTGGAGTAGTATTTGTTTCTATATCTCCAGTAGTAGCCTTAGATAAAATATGGACTTGTCCTGCACCAGGTTGTATTTTAGGTAACTCTTCCTGAAAGCCTTTAGCTACTGCATTAACAAGTGCAACAGAATCACTAGCACTATCTGTTCTCACTTTTATTTTCATTACTAATGACTGAGGATGAGTAATTGCATTAACATCATCTTTAATAGTCTCTGCAGAATATTGATGTTTTAATTTTTTTGATAGATACTTTCTAGACGCAATGGCAACTTGTTTATCTTGAACTACATCACTATAAGTATCCATCATATTTAAATCAGCTATAACTATTGGCTGTTGGTTATTTCCTTGATTCAGTTCATTTTCACTAATCTTATGGGAAATAACTACCGATCTTTCAGCAGTATAAGTTGTATTTTGCTTATGTTTTGCTAGTAAGCCCATACATACTCCTCCAATAATAGCTAAAATAATCGTTATAGCTAAACCTTTCCAAAAACTGGAACTTAAATCTTTTAATCTATATTCTTTCAAAACTAGCCCTCCGAATTAGAATAGTATGCATTACCTGCTAGTAATGCTATTAGAAATGGATTATACGATATATCCAAAATATGCTGCTCTATAATACAGCTAACTGTTAATAATAACATTATTGCTGCTAAACAGTATCCCCTTGTATCAGTTGATCTCATGCCAATCAAAGTCATAATAATAATAACAAATAGGAACATTATCAGTCCATATATTATTGCCAACCTAATAAACGAAGAATCAATGTAAAAATATCCGCCACTCATCCCACTTTGATAGAATTGTTTAAAACCTTGGTTACCACCGAAACCGTGCTCAATAATATGCTTGCCAAAAAATGATATACCATATTTTTCAAAGGCCAGATGTGATAACTCTAATCGTTTAGAAACAATACTATTAACAACTTGAAATAAACGATTACTTGGCACAAATAATATTGCCGCAATTACCGTAATATATGACATAATCGGCGCAACAATCCAATAGAATGATGCAATTTTCTTATTTAAACTATTTCCCTTATTAGCTTCCCTTGCAATCATCATTACTGGAATAGTCAATAAACTAACAATAACATCAAGTCGCGCTTGAGTTAATAGATACATTACAATGCTTATAATTACTACTCCAATATAAGAACGCCAAGTTATCTTTTTAAAGTATAAATAATAATATGCAAAAATTAATGAAGAAATGTGTGACGCAAAATCAGTTGGATAATTTATTCCCATTGAATGACGCAAAAAATGCTCACGTACATATATTGAATCTTTTATAATTCCTACTTGAGAATAAATCATTGTTAATATTAGCATGATAAGCCCTAGTTTAAAAAAGTAGTTAATAATTAAACGAAAATCTATTCCCTTAGCGCCTAAAATAAATAATACATATACTAAAATATCTACAGCTTGAGAATTTCGCCAGCTAATAAATGCCAGCAGAATTATTGCAGAATATAATAATATATTTTTCCAATTTAAATTATCAAAAACATATATCTTCAATAATAATAAAACAATTGCAATATATGATAATCGGCTAAGTAAGTTTATAGAAATTATTGGCGTAAATGTCGTAAAACGCAAAAATGAAAGGACATAGTAATACAGAAAAGCAAAGTAATATATATTCTTTCCTGAAATAGTCACAGATTGTAACCTTTTTATAGTCATTTTCTACATTCCCTTACTTTTTTAGATATATTAGGTACCAATCGCCTAAATATTGGCGAAGCCGCGGATAACATTTGATATATTTTAGTAACTGTATACCTTTAATTGGGTTACTAGTATCATAAAATTGCTTTCTTTTTGCTAGCCACTCGCTATTTTTATCAAGAACACTATCTTGATGGGTCGTGTTACTATTAACGTCCTTCTTTATAAACTCACGCATCGTTTTGTTATTAAAATCAGCTGAAATTTTAATCCAACTTTTCTTCGCAGAAACTGACTTTAATTTTTTGCTTTCCTTAGCAAACGCACTCTTTTTATGATTACGCCATTTGATTAAATCATCAGTAAAAGTATATACACCATTACTCATCAACCCCATTCGCCATAAGAGAGCATCATGAGGGTAATCAGGCTGCCAATAATTTTTACTAAGCACCAACAATTCTTTGCGAACACAATACGTGCATCCCGGTGAATTTACTAATAAATAATTATCCTTTAATGGAACTTGTTTTAGTTCTTTATTATTTTTCCACGGATCGATTCTTTCTTTGCCATCTTCAAAAAATTCGCAGTAATTAGAAGTTAATAGTTTTATTTGAGGATTTTTATCCATCAACTGGGTCATTATTTTGATCTTATCATTACGCCAAATATCATCTTGATCACATGGAAAAACTAAATCTCCAGAAGCACTCCACATTGCTTCCATAAAGTTTCGTCGCCAGCCCTTATTATGCTGATTAACTATAACTTGCCAATTGTTTAAGTTATTTTGGTTAATATACCGTCTTACTATCTCTACTGTATGATCTGTGGAACAATCATCAGCAATAATTACCTCATCCGCTAACTGTGATTGAGTATGTAGAGAGTCCAATTGTTCAGTTATATATTTTTCGCCGTTATAGGTTGACATTACCACTGAGGTCTTCATCAATTATCTCCTTTGCGTTGCTCATACTGTGACCATGCGTATCGATATAGTGGAAGTCCTAAGCACAGCAGGTAATAAGCAATCTTATCTCGTCTAGGTGCTTTTTTATTTAGTATTGCTTTTTTGTTTAGTTTAATATATTTAACTAATTGTTTCTGTACTTCTTTTACATCCTTACTATGAAGGGTTTGATTTAAAGTGCTAAAACGAGCATAAACCTGCCGTCGTGAAACAGCAGATTGTAGATCAGGATACTTTGCAGTAACATCCTTTGCCATTTTATCTGTCATTTCCAATAACTCTAATTTTTTAGGACTAAAATTTGATCGCACAATTGAATTAGGACGAATAACATAATAGTATTTTCCGCTAAAACCACAAGCAACTTTATCACATTGCAAAAAAAGCTTGTAAGTTGAACCAATATCTTCAAATAATTTATCCTTCGGAAAGAAATCATCTGTATATAATTCTTTTCTGCCTAATTTTGCGTAAGCACAAGTATCAACTAAATCATGGTAGCACATCATTTCAATACATGTTTTACCAGTTAATACTGCCTTAGTTTGATTACCATCATCCTTTTTTCGCCCAGACCCACTATATACATTAATTATTGAGCAAATAGCTAATGGTGCAGTAAAATCTGTTTCTTTAAGCAGGTTATACATAAATGAAACATAATCTGACGTAACATAATCATCCGAATCAATGAATGTAACATAATCACCAGTCATTAACTTCAGCCCGTAATTACGAGCATCCGAAAGGCCACCATTTTCTTTATGAATAACCTTGATACGTTTATCTTTTGCACCATATTCATCAGCAATCTTTCCTGATGAATCAGTTGAGCCGTCATCAACTAACAGTACTTCAAGATTGTGGTAATCCTGATTAATAACCGAATCTAAACATTTAGAAAGATATTTTTCAACATTATAAATTGGAATAATAATTGTAATTAAAGGCTTATTTGTCGCCATATTGTTCACCTATTTTATAGTTTTAATTGGAGAGAAATTTATCAGGATGACTAATCATTAAATAATCCAATAACAGTCTTCCTCGTAGATGAGAACGAATTGGTGGTAGTTTTATAGCCAATTTTAAATTATTAGTAAAACTACTTTGACTAGCTAACGTAGAATATGCGGTTAAATACTCAGCATCTTTTCCATTCAGCTCATTGCCATAAAGACGTTGAAATTCTGTTGCCATTTTGGTCATTAATAGGAATCCATCAAGTTCACCTGAAAGATTGAAAAAACGATTAACTAGTTGCTTAGGCGCTTGACTATCACTTCCACCGACAACATTATCTACATGTTGTCGATATAGAATAGACGGTACCGAATCATAAATGACTTTCCCAAAAGCTGAAGCTACCTCTGCAAACCACCAATCATGCATCGCAATCTTATTCGTATCCAGCATGTTTAGTCGTAGTTTATCTTTTAGTTTTTGATTGATCATTACTGTACAGCCAGTAACACAATTGCCAAAAAGGAAGTGCTGAAAATCACTCCAAACACGACCACGCTTCATCAATTCCATCGGCTGTAAACTATCATTTACTATTTGTAATTCTGTATGTAAACAAATTGGAAGTTGCTG
Source organism: Limosilactobacillus albertensis (assembly GCF_014145555.1). Taxonomy (NCBI): domain Bacteria; kingdom Bacillati; phylum Bacillota; class Bacilli; order Lactobacillales; family Lactobacillaceae; genus Limosilactobacillus; species Limosilactobacillus albertensis. The sequence goes on along the minus strand of NZ_JACIVD010000070.1, from coordinate 4,773 downwards.
ATAATTTTCTTGTTTTACTAAGTCTAATGCTCGTTGGACCTTATCCTCTTTCCAGATGTCATCCTGATCAGAAAACATGTAAAAATCAGCATTAGTATATTCAAGTAATCTTATAAAAGACTCTATAACTCCAACATTACTAATATTATCCTTATTAATAAAAGTTATTCGTTGATCATTTTCAGCAAAACTTTCAATAATCGAAGCCGTTTTATCACTAGATCCATCATCACGAATATATAAATGCCAATCATGATTACTTTGATTTTGAATCGACTTAATTTGTTCAGTTAAATATTGCTCACCATTATAAGTCGACATTAGTATAGCAATTTTATCTTGGTTCATATAATAATCACTTTCTTTTAGCTTTACGTGAATTAATAAGCTCTTGTGCTTGCTCAATGACTGGAGCACGGAATAAAAACAATGCAAATATATATACGACTGCTCCTAATGATACTTCAAGAATCAAGTTTGCAATCGTCATTTGAATAACATTGCTTAACCGATACACAATTATAAACATAATCAATCCACTCAACAAATACTTCCACGTGCTAGCAAATAATCGACGGCGACGAATTGTAGTTCGAATATACACCAGTTGCACTGCAGTAACTGCAAATTCTGAAATATCAGTTGCTAATGCTGCACCACTAGCACCCCACTTTGCAATCAGTAGGAAATTAGCAAGAATATTGACAACAGCTCCAATTGTCACAGAAATAGTATACTCTCTTGTTCGATTAATTGGCATTAAGTACTGGGTACCAGTAACGTTACTCCAACCAATGAACAAAATAATTGGTGCTTCAATCATCATTAAGCGCCCAGCATCATTAAATTCTGCCCCTAAAAACCACGGAGCAAACGGTTCAGCAATTGCCATAATGCCAAACATCATTGGTGCTGCTAATGCAGTAATAAAATCAAAGGAATTATATAAGCTTTCTCGAATTCCCTTAACGTCCCCCTTAGAAAATTTATTAGCAATATGAGGGAGCATCACTTGTCCAGAAGCAGTAACAACTGCCAAAACAACCTTAGTTATCTGATCAGTATTTTGAAACTGACCTAATTGATTTTGCGTTGACATTCGTCCCAACATAAGTCGATTAACAACTAAGTATACCTGTGTTGTAATTGTTGGAATAAATAACAACAAGGCTGGATAAAAGTGCTTAAATGGATGCCAAGTTGAAATCGGCACCCATTTAATTTCTTTACGAAGGTATGGCCACAAAGTTAAATTCCCGACCAAATTTGATAAACCTAGTAAAGCAATATACTTTCCAAGATCATTATGGTCTTTAACAATGAGGAAAATTAGTGCTACAGAAGCTAGCTTTACAACCATATTCCGGAAAACAATTCGTTGAAAATTTTCTATTCCCATAAAGTACCATGAGACATCCACCCCAGCTGCAATAATCCAGAATGACTGAAGTAGAAAATAGTGCTTAAAAGTTGTACTAAACAGTAGTACTGCAGCAAGATAGGCACCAAGGGCAATTAAGATTGTCATCCCTTGGAGCATTTCAATTCCCCAAAAGATCTTAGACCGATCAATTGGATCATCACGGTGATAGGCCACTTCCCTGTTTCCATAAAGGGCAATTCCCATTTGTCCAACAAGCATGAAGAAGGTCATCCAACTGTTTGTATAAGAGTTAATTCCCACAAGTTCAGGTCCTAATACACGAGCAATATATGGAACTGTAATTAAGGGTACTAACAGAAGTAAAATCTGATAGACCACATTATACAAATAATTTTTAATAACCTTCATGGCTACTAATCAAACTCCTTATTAACAGCTGTTAAAGCTGCATGTAATACTTGATCCATGTTGTAATAACGATATTGTCCTAAACGACCACCAAAAATAACATTATTAGCCTTTTCGCCAGCTAACTTGGTATATTGCTTGTAAAGGTCGTTATTCCGTTGATTATTAATCGGATAGTATGGTTCATCACCACGGTGCCAGTCAGCAGGGTATTCACGAGTGATGATCGTTTTATCCTTATCACCCTTGCCAAATTCAAAGTGTTTATGTTCAATAATCCGCGTGTATGGTGTTTCAGCATCGGTATAGTTAATTACCGCGTTACCTTGATAGTTACCGACATTCTTTTCTTCTGTTTCAAACCGTAAACTCCGATATTGAAGTTCACCTAATTGATAATCAAAGAACTGGTCAATCATCCCAGTAAAGACAATCTTCGGGTAATCCTCAAGGTACTTAGCCTTTTGATCAAAGAAGTCAACACCAGTCTCAACATCAATTAAGTCGCTATCAAGCATCTTCTCAACGATCTGGGTGTAACCGCCAATCGGAATCCCTTGGTAAGTGTCATTAAAGTAGTTATTATCATATACCAAACGTACTGGGAGACGCCGAATAATAAAGGTCGGTAATTCAGTTGCCTTTTGTCCCCATTGCTTTTCAGTATAGCCTTTAATTAACTTTTCATAGATGTCGCGGCCAATAAGAGAAATAGCTTGCTCTTCTAAGTTCTTTGGTTCCTTACCAGCCATTTCTTGTCGTTGCTCATTAATCTTAGCCATTGCTTCTTCCGGCGTACGGACTCCCCACATTTCACTGAATGTATTCATATTAAATGGCAGGTTATACATATGCCCCTTGTAGTTAGCTACAGGACTGTTCGTGTAGCGGTTAAATTCCGCAAATTGGTTAACATATTCCCAAACTTCCTTATTAGAAGTATGGAAAATGTGGGCACCATATTGGTGGACTTGAATCCCGTCTACTTCCTTTGTATAGATATTACCAGCGATGTGATCGCGCTTTTCAATTACCTTAACGCGCTTACCTCGTTTAGCAGCTTCATAGGCAAACGTAGCACCAAACAGGCCAGCACCTACTACTAGATAGTCAAAATTTTTCATTGTTCTCTCCATATCATAACTTTTACATACTTTTGTATAATACTACATTACTACAGTGTTTGTGAAGCTTAGAAATATTTACCATAATTTAAGATTATTTAATAACTCTTGTAACATTTTAGTAAAAGTCCTGCAATATAGCAATTTTACTAAAAAGGGGCTGTGACATAAGTCCTTTAAATTAAGAGAACCGTTCGGAATTTCATTTGAAATTCTGAGCGGTTCTTCCTTTTCTTAAAATTAATACTAAATATGGACAGCCTCCCGGCGATCTTTTTCATATTCAGTGCCATTAGGGCAATTCCAATCTGACTTTTGGCTTTCTTGAGACCACGCACCGTGAACCTCTTGAAACCCAAATAAGCTTTCAAATTTCCAAAAACAGTTTCTACATCGTACTTGCGACGAGAATACGTAGTGGACTTTGAAAGCGACTTACGTGCTTTAGCTTTAAAATACTCCCATTGTGGATTAACCATAATATACTTAGTATTTCCACGTGGCGTTAATGCCTGAGGAATAACTTGGTGATTTTCATCGTACTTTTCGGCTTGATATACCTTAAAGTCGCGATGGAACTTATATTTATCGTTTCGGTAAGCGTATCGTTTAAAATTAAAGCGGACTCCAGCTGGATTGACATAGTAATCATCGTCTTCATGGTATTCCCAATTCATAACCTTTCGATCATCAGAGCGCCATTTGCGACTATTCTCTTTAATCATCGTGCTATAAGGAATTAGGGCGGTGCAATCAGGCAACTCATCTTCAAGATATTTATAATTACGTTCAGACCCATAACCAGCATCGGCTACAATTTCTCGTCCCAAAACTTCGTTCTGGGCGAGCTGCTTAAGAAATGGAATTAGTGTTCTCGTATCAGTGGGGTTTTGCATTAAGTCATAACCAAGCGTAAATTGCGAATTAGTCATAATTTGAAGATTATATGCCGGCTTAGTTTGTCCATTACGCATTGGATCTTCTTTAACGCGCATAAAAGTAGCTGCGTGATCTGTTTTAGAGTAGCTATTCCGTGAACCAGCGATCTGCATTTGAGTACGATATTCTAAATTTTTTTGGCGACAGTGTTCTAAAGCGCGGCGATATTTTTTGGCGTGGCGTCGTTCTTGTTTGGCCGGATTAGGCGAAACCTTAGCGGTTTCGCTTACCTGTTGATTCAATTCTTCGATACGTTGTTCAAGAAGCGCAATAATAGTATCGAGCTGATCAACGTCAAAGTTATTCTCGTCAACGTCGATTTTAACTTCAGCTTGCTTGATTTCTTGAAGCAGTTTACGGGCTTTTTCAACGTTTAATTCACTATATTTGATCGTACGCTTCTTCCAAACAAAGGAGTACTTATTTGCGTTAGCCAGAATTTTAGTGCCATCAATAAATGAAGCCTCATCAATCATTCCTTGAGCTTTCAAGTAGTCATGAAACTCCTTAAAACTGCTTTGGATCATTTCTTCTAAGTCCTTAGAAATCACAAAGCGAGCAATCGTACGGTAAGTTGGTCGCTGTTCTTGAGTTAACCACATTGCGACAATATTTTCACGAGCAAAGCGTTCAATTTTCCGACAGGAAATAATACCGTAACTGTAGGCTAAAAGGACCAATTTTAATAACATTCTCGGATCGTATTCCCTTGGTCGCCCCATAATATTAGGCTTGCGGATCGCAAGGCCTTCAACTAATTGGTTAATATAACGAGCAGGATGGTTTAATTCAGGTTCATAGGCAGTAGGTATGTTCAAACTAAGTTGATTCATGTTATAATTAGTTTCCAATGTTTTATATATCCTTTCGAGGGTATTTTGAAGACATCGACGGGCTGGTCGGTGTCTTTTTCTTTTA
>NZ_JACIVD010000069.1:0-304742 GCF_014145555.1 Limosilactobacillus albertensis | reverse complement strand
CCCGAAATGTCAATTTAAATTAGAAAAATGTTGAAAGCTGTTCATCTGTGACGTGACTTAGGAATACTTCAAGTGGTGTGCGGTAGTGAAGTGACTTCCGTGGAATAGTATTTCGTTTGTGCATCAGCTGGGTGATTAGTTCATCTGGTAAATTACGGAAGTCTAATCGTTTACTGAGACCGTCACGACGTAAGATACCATTATTGTTTTCATTCAGGCCGCGTTGATTGGGCGCTCCAACCTCCGCAAAATAAGTATGAAGATCATGTTTATTGGCAATCTCACGCCAGCCCGCGAATTCCTTACCATTATCAAAGGTAATCGACTTAACGAAATGACGAGGTATTTTAGAAAGCCATTTATCCAAGTGATAGTTAACTGCTTCATCAGTTTTACGATGAACGTTAAGCACAATCATCACCTTAGATTGACGTTCCACCAAGGTCATGACCGCACCACGATGAGCTTTTCCTTGAACAGTATCAGCTTCAAAGTGACCAAACTCGTGTTGGTAGTGAGGAAAATCATGGTATCGCTGGTAAATACTCCGACCGAGATGCCCCGCCTTACCACGTCGTTCGACATAGCCATTGGGGTGTCGCTTGCCTTTCATCGGTAATTGCTGGACGGCAAAATTGTACTGTCCACGAGCAAACATCCGATAAAGTGTCCGCATACTACAGCTAATTGTCCGTTCTGCTCGACCAATGATCGTATCAGGTGTCCAGCCCGCTTTAACCTGCTCATTGATGTAGCTGATCTCATCCTTGGCTAGCTGAGCCTGCTTACGACCACAACGCTGCTTATTCCGTTGGTAAGCCTTAAGATACTGTGCAATGGTCTTACCGCTATCAAGAAATCGATAGACTCGGTAAATAGTTTCTTGGCTTCGTTTAAGCAGTTTAGCAGCTTGATAAGCCTTCGTACCTTGGTGCCAAAAATTAGCTATGAGGGTTAGTTCACGTGTGGTAAGATGTTTATAAGTCATTTGTGATGTTCCTTTACTTTTGTTTGTGGTTATTCAAAAGTCTATCACAAATGGCTTTTTTATTTTTCTAACTTAATTTTACAAACGGCGTCTAAAAAATATGTGTTCAACGATTGTGCAGTCGTTGAACACTTTTTTTATAAAAATAGACCCTACTTTTTAATTTTGTAGAGTCTTTGTTTTATTTATTTTTCGTTTTCTGCCCGTTCACGTCGCGTTAACCAGAATAAGATCAACGGTAAAATTATAAAGCCGAAAAGCATCCCAAAAATTGCAAACCAGTTTGGCACTAATTGTCCGTCATGCCTAATACTAAATTCACTTACCCAATCATACCGAAGCAGTAAGAAGACGGTAATAACCACGGAAAGAATTGGTAAAATTACATCAGTAAAGAAATGTTTATTAGCTGGTAAAATTTCTTCCCGATTTGTTCCCCGATAGAAGCGAATAACTCCAAGCGGAATAACGATAAACTCAAAGAACCGCACCGTTGCGCTAATAACGATAATCGTTGGTAAATTATATTGGAACGCCATTGGAATCCCCATCGCCAACACTAATGTAATTACAAATGAAACCAACGGGAAATTTCGCTTCGTTCGCTGAGCAATAAATTGCGGCACCTGGTTTTCATTAGCCATTGCTTCTAATACTCGCGGTGTATGGAAAGAAGAAGCAACATTAATTCCAAACATCGAAATAATAGCACCGACAAGAATCACATCTTGTAATACTTTATTATGGAAGATTGCGACTAATGCAACAACCTGTTTTGTTGTAACCATTGCAGCAGGGTTTACCATCATCGCCACTGCAATCGTACAAATATAAACAAGCGCAATCACGAGGATCGCCAGTGGAATTGCACGGGGTAAGTTTTTCTCTGGTTCCTTCATATCTTCCGAACCGGTAGCAACTGCTTCAAATCCGGTAAAGGCATAAAATGCAGAAATCACTGCCATTACGAATCCGGACGTTGTGAATGCTGGAATTAATGGTTTACCGGTGCTGGTTGTCATGTTGTTAAGCTCATTAAAATGATTAGCCCCGGTTTTAAGCAAAACAACTACCCCCGCTACAATAATCAGGGCGAGCGCACCTAACTTACCAATCGTCGATAAATCATTAATAATCGTAAATACCCGTCTTCCCATCATGTTAATTATCATAATAATCAACATTAAGACAATAAAGCCAATGGTAATGTTCCAAAATGACTGGTTCCAGCCAAAAATGGAAAAAGTTGTCCGAATAACACCGACCGCCATTACACCCCAAGCAACTGAGGCTGAGAAGAATCGCACAACCCCCATGTAAAAGCCCATATTCTCTCCATAAGCCGCTTTAGCATACGAGTAAGCTGCCCCGCTTTTGTTAACGTATTTGGCAGCAGCAGCAAATGTAATTGCAAGAATTGATGCAAAAATTGCCGCAAAAAAATAGGCTAGTGGCGCTTTAGTTCCGACCATTGAAACAACCGATCCCGGAGTTAAGAAAATCCCCGACCCAATGATTGAATTAATCGCTAACAACACAATAGACCAAAAGCCTAGTTTTGTCTTTGTCATCCCTTTTATCCTTCTTTCGCTGACTTCTTAATTAAATCAATAAATAGTTTGTTCATTTCCGGATCGCTACGATGAAGCATTTCTGGATGCCATTGTACGCCGATCAATGAACCATCATTATTTTCAAGTGCTTCAATAACCCCATCTTTCGCGTGCGCAACAGGGTTAAGCCCCTTTCCTACCTCTTTAATTAATTGATGGTGAAAAGTGTTTACACTCAGTTCCTTTTTACCAAATAAATTTGCAAGATAGCTTTTCGGTTCTAAAATTACTGATTGCGTTTCAAGATCAGGAGTGTGACCCTGGCTATGCTTTAACGTCAATTGTTCACGATAACTAAAATCTTGGTAAAGCGAACCACCATGAGCAACATTAATTAATTGTGCACCACGACAAATTCCCAATACCGGTTTTTGTTGTTTCTCTGCTTCTCGTAGTAACAACATGTCGAAACTATCACGAGCAGGCCAGATCTCGTCAATTTTAGGTAAAGATTCTTCGCCGTAAAGACGCGGATCAATATCATGACCGCCTGACAAAATCAGACCATCAACGTTCTTAACCTGCATGACTGTTACTTCTGGGTCTTCATTAAATGGAATAATATAAGGAACCCCGTTATTTTGAATTACTGAATCAACATAATCTTCATTAACATAACTACGGTAATATCCTGGCCATGGTCCTTGTTGCTTAATAATCCGTGAGCCTGATATTCCAATAATCGGCTTTTTCATCGTTTTCTCCCCTCTCAATTTATGCATAAGTTTTATAATAACTATTTATTAAAAATAAGTAAACAAAAAGTAAGTATTTATCGGTAAGTTTTCTTATGATATACTATTCCAAAACAGATGTTCGATTAGAGGCATTCGTATGAAAAATATCATTTTTAATCCAACAAAACGCCGAGTACAAAAAATTAACCGGCGCATTGAAGAGATTTATCGTCCGCGGCAAAAACAGGCACTGATGGTTTTTACTACTAATATCGGTGATCACCCAATGTATAAAATCAGCCTTGATACATTTCCCGCACTCGGTACCGGAATATCTACCACCATGGTCAGTGAAATTGCACCCCAAGATATTACAAAAGAGCAGTATATCCTCTTACTTTATGAACTTTACCGTCATTGGGAAAAACTGCCATTTGTCTGCCGTGGCTTTACGCCTCAGCAGGTTCGCTGGTTCCGCAAAAAATTTGGCCCGCGTGTATTTAGCGAATACGCTACTGTTGACTGGTGGAGAAATATTAGATAAAAAAAGAGGCTATTCCTAAGCCCCTAATTATTAATTATGTTCAATTGTGACGTCTTCATGACCATCGTATTCCTCAACCGCAACATGGACAGTCTCATTCATCGCTGTTGGAATATTCTTCCCGACAAAATCAGGACGAATAGGCAATTCCCGATGTCCCCGGTCGACAAGGACTGCAAGTGAAATTCGATTTGGCCGCCCCATATCCATTAAAGCATCTAATGCAGCTCGAACTGTCCGCCCAGTGAATAATACGTCGTCTACTAAAATGACATGCTTATCCGTAATATCAATATCTAATTGGTCAGTTTTTACTGTCGGTTCTTGATGTGGATCTGGTACATGACGGTCATCACGATAAAGAGAAACATCAAGCGCTGCCACCGGAATTTCAACATTTTCTAATTGGTTAAGTCGCTTTGCCAAGCGCTTCGCTAAGTACACTCCCCGCGTCTTAATTCCAACAAATACCAAGTTATCGACACCTTTATTTTGTTCGATAATCTCATAAGTAATCCGGGTCAATGCACGTTGCATACTTGAGCCGTCTACAATCTCATGAGCCATCATGTCACTTCCTTAATTTAAAATCTTCTAAAATAATAAGACCCTCCGCTATTGCAGGAAGGATCCAGAAATTCACCTGAGTCTTCCCATATACCTAAGAAGCTAACGGGAACCACCATTTAAGTATTATTATTATTCTAAGGGTCAATCGCGTTGCTGTCAATCTTCCTAGTTATTGAACTCATCATTTAGATAAAAAGCTTCTAACGCTCAAAGATTCAAACGTTAGAAGCTCTTTTTTACTTATGTGCTAACTCCCATGGATCCTTAACAATAATTGTTTGAATCCGGTCAGCACCAACAGAAACTGTCGCAAGTGGTGATTCTGATAATTCACTTACCCGCTTCAAGTAGTTTTGCGCATTGATAGGCAAATCTTCAAATTGCTTAGCACCAGTGATATCTTCATCCCAACCCGGAAGTTCTTCGTAAACTGGTTCGCAACGTTCCAGTTCCTTCAAGCTAGCTGGGTAGTAATCAATTTGTTTGCCATCAAGCTTATATGAGGTACAGATCTTAACGGTCTTTAAACCAGTCAAAACATCAAGCAAGTTAAGACTAAGGCAACTAATTCCTGAAACGCGGCGGGCATGACGCATTGCTACGCTGTCAAACCAACCAACACGCCGCGGACGGCCAGTTACAGTTCCATACTCATGACCGGTTTCACGAATTTGATCACCAATTTCATCTGTTAATTCAGTTGGGAATGGACCGGCACCGACACGAGTGGAATATGCTTTACAAATCCCAACAACTGTTTCAATTTTATTAGGGCCAACACCAACACCAGTACATACCCCACCAGCGATTGGATTTGAGGCTGTTACATATGGGTATGTTCCTTGGTCAACGTCAAGCATAACCCCTTGCGCACCTTCAAAAAGGACTTTCTTATCCTGATCAAGGGCATCGTTAACAATTTGTGCTGTATCAGTAACATATTGTTTCAATTCTTGGCCGTACTCGTAATAACTTTCAAAGATATCATCAAAATTAATTGGGTCAACATGGTAAAGCTTAGTGAAAAGTTCATTTTTTTCAGCTAAATTACGTTCAAGTTTTTCTTTGAATGTATCTTTTTCAAGTAAGTCACACATCCGAATACCAACTCGTGATACCTTATCCATGTAGGTTGGGCCAATACCATTCTTCGTTGTTCCAACCTTGTGATCACCCTTTGCTTCTTCTTGGCATTTATCAAGGAGAATGTGGTATGGGAATGTAATATGGGAACGACTGGAAATACGTAAGCCTGAGATATCGATCCCGTTGTCTTGAAGATAATGCAATTCTTTTAGCAATGCAGGCGGGTTAATAACTACCCCGTTTCCAATTACTGCTAATTTATCCTTAGCAAAAATACCAGATGGAACAAGGCGTAACGCGAACTTCTTACCATCAAAGGCAATTGTATGACCGGCATTATTACCACCTTGTGAACGGACTACGACGTCTGCCTCTTGGCTCAGGTAATCAGTCATCTTACCTTTTCCTTCATCGCCCCATTGACTACCTACAATAACAACTGATGACATTTAATTTCACCTCATGGTTTAGTTTTCTAAAATTAACGTTTTTACTTCGCTATTCTACCGAATTAATCTCCCATCGTCAACCGTTTTATCGAACTATTTTTTATTAGCATCAACTAAATGTACGCTCTTTTATTGACGCACATCATATTTTAATGCATAATGATTACGGTAATTTTTGAAAAGGAGCTGCTGCCCTAATGAGAACATTTGATTATGATGATATTCAATTGGTGCCTAATAAATGTGTAATTAAGAGTCGTAAAGAGGCTGATACAAGTGTTAAGTTCGGTCCGCGCACATTTAAAATCCCTGTTGTTCCTGCTAATATGGAGAGTGTCATTGATGAGGACCTAGCTATTTGGCTTGCCCAAAATGGTTATTATTATGTCATGCACCGTTTTGAACCAGCTAAACGGGCAGCATTCATTAAGACAATGCATGATAAGGGCTTGTATGCTTCGATTTCTGTTGGAATAAAAGATAATGAATACAAATTCATTGATCAACTAAAATCCGAACAATTAACTCCAGAATATATCACGATTGATGTTGCCCATGGTCATTCTGATTTTGTAATTAAAATGATTAAATACATTAAAGAACAGCTTCCTGATACTTTTGTCACTGCAGGTAACGTTGCAACTCCTGAAGCCGTCCGTGATCTCGAGAATGCCGGCGCAGATGCAACTAAGGTCGGAGTCGGTCCTGGTAAAGCATGTATTACCAAGCTAAAGACTGGTTTTGGTACTGGAGGCTGGCAATTATCCGCAATTCGCTGGTGTGCAAAAGCTGCTCGTAAACCAATCATTGCGGATGGCGGAATTAGACATAATGGCGACATCGCTAAATCCGTTCGTTTCGGAGCCTCAATGGTCATGATCGGCTCATTGCTCGCTGGTCACTTGGAATCACCTGGTCATGTTATTAATATCGATGGGAAACAGTATAAACAATACTGGGGTTCTGCATCTGAAGTTCAAAAGGGCGCCTACCGTAACGTTGAAGGAAAACAAATGCTCGTCCCATACCGTGGTTCAATTAAAGATACTTTAACCGAAATGCAAGAAGATCTACAGTCCTCTATTTCATACTCTGGCGGTCGTGATCTCGAAGCTATTCGTAAAGTAGATTATATGATTGTGAAAGATTCAATTATGAATGGTGACTTCTAACAAATAACGACTTATATTTGCATTAATTGAGTAAATATAAGTCGTTTTTTAATATCTTATCTAACTAAAAGCAAAGTCATTGCAGCAAGCCTGCTCACCCTAGTTAATCAAAATATTTTGCTAATTCCTCATCGCTTAGGTCATAGCTATCCTTGACTCGTTGTTTTATCATGCTTTGGTTAACATTTAATTCTTGCAGGTTTTTAATGAGAGTGTTGATTCCTTTATCACGTACTCTAGCTTCCCCAATCTTTATGCCTTCTGCACGTCCTTTTTCATGACCTTTTTTAAGTCCTTCTGCTCGTCCCTCTTCAAGTCCTTCACGTCTGGCATCCATCATTAACATCTCGTACTTCATAAAGCCCTGTCTCCTTTCCGGATCTTGTTTGACCTTATCAATTTCTCTTTGAATCTGCGCTATAAACTTATCTTTATTGTCGCCTTGATCGCGCATTAAGGCAAGAAAATCTTTGATTGGTTTTTCATCATTTTTAAACTCTTTTGCTAAGGCGTTAAATACCACTATTGTTCGATTATCGCTAAACTTTAACTTATGATCACGAGTGCAACTCATCTTAAATTCATACCGTGCCCATCCGCGACCAAAATAGTCAAAATCACAAAACATAATCACGTAGGTCGGATATCTATCCAGCAATCGATAATCTGCTCCCGCACGTAACAAACTGTGGTCAACTTGTTCCTGATAATAACGCAAGCGGGCAGGAAGGTTTTTCCTGTTATTGACCTGCATCTCAATTACCACCGTATTATTCTGGTCATCTTGAACAAATACGTCAAATCGTACCCGATGCGCTGCCACTACATTAACATCTTTCTGCGTTACTAAATGCATAATCTTTCTTGCTTTTAGTTTCGGCAATGCACGGTTAATTAGTCCTAGACAAATCTCTTTATTTTCCATCACCATCCCAAACATCGGGTCACTAGTAATCGTCATTTCCTGCCACTTTTTCCGCGCATAAGCAATTAATCTTTGTCTATCCATATTATAAATTCCTTCAAGTTCGATTTTGCGAGGCCTCTATAATATATATACGTAAAAAATTTGTTTTTTCACTTTTAATAAAAAAGAACCAAGAGCAGTTACCCTTAACGGTAATCTCTTAGTTCTACGAAGGTGATTATTTACTTAGTTCAGCCTGTTTCTTAACCGCGGCCTGACCAAGAATATTTACATAGTTAAATGGACGGTCAAAATGTGGTTGGAAAAGCATGTCAACAAATGCTAAATAATCAATTGTGTGCTTATCTTGAACACATAACGAGATAATATTGGCAGATTGAGATACATCATGCTTACTCATAAATTGTCCGCCAAGAATTTGACGGGTCTTCTTATCCCAAACTAATGTCATTAATACAGGCGTCGTTGTTGGCATAAATTCTGGCCGGTAGTTATCTTCAATTGTAACGGCAGCAGCATCAAATCCTGCTTCTTTAGCATTTTCTAAAGTCAAACCAGACGAAACCATTGTCGTACCATATAAGTTTAATCCAGAGCTAGATTGAGTTCCCATATCGCGCATGGTATTGCCAAATAAGTTCGTTCCAACAATCGTTCCTTGCCGAATTGCATTGGTGGCCAATGGGATATAAGCATCTTTACCAGTTGGATTATAATGAACGGATGTTGAATCCCCAGCAGCATAAATATCTGGATCTGATGATTGCATGTATTCGTTAGTAACGATTGCCCCGTTTTCATGCATCTCAACTTTGCCTTTTAGCAAGTCAGTATTTGGACGGAACCCAACACATAGGACAGCGATATCAGCATCGTAACTTCCCTTATCGGTTTTTACAGTAACCCCGTCTTCATGATTTTCAAAACCGGTTACTCGTTGACCAAACGCAAAGTGCGCTCCATGATCAGTAAATTCTTTTTGGATCCGATCAGTATACTCATGATCAAAGTACTTATGGAGCATCCGTGGCGAGCCATCGATTAATGTGACATCCTTATTTTGGCGTGTGTAGGCTTCTACTAATTCAACACCAATATATCCTCCACCAATGACAACGATCCGTTGAGCATCTTTAGCTACATTGAATAGTTCCTTTGCATGGTGGTAGTTCTTGCAGAGATAAACGTGCGGACCATCAACACCTTCAATTGGTGGAATTACCGGCCAGGAACCAGTTGTATCAACTAATTTATCATAGTGGTCGGTCTTTGTCTCACCTGTCACAAGGTCCGTCACTGTTACCGTTTTTGTCTTGGGATCAATATCAGTAACATTATGCTGCATGTTAACTGTTGCTCCCATCTCGGCAAGTTGTGCAGGACTAGAATAGAACATTGCATCTGGGTCACCTACATCACCGCTCAAGTATACAGCAATCCCGCATGAAAGGAATGAAACATTATCATTACGTTCATAAATTGTTACTTCAGTTTCTGGATGATTTTGTAAAATCTGTGTTGCGGTGATTGTTCCCGCGTGTGTACAACCAACAATAATAACCTTCATAAAGTACACCTCATATCATGTTCTAATTTTCACAATTAATTATACATGGAATATTATTTTTATCAATATATAAAATAGGAATATTATTTATCGAAAGAAAATCAATTATCGCCTTTATTACAATGTTTAAATATTGAATTATAGTAACGTCAAGTCTTAAATAAATAATTTAGAAGATCAATAGATAAATAAGCAGCCAAAATTTTATCTGAAAAATTTTATTAATTATTGTAAAATTACTCATAACTCATAAAAAGGAGTCTTAATATGGAATCAACTTTTCGATTGCGGCGATCGATCATTGGCGCAATGCTTCTTGCACTTACAATTGTCCTAGGGCGGTTCTTTCTTTTTCCGATCCCTTGGACTCATGGTAACGTTAATTTATGCGATGCGGGAGTATTCATTGCTGCAATGCTTCTTGGTCCGGGAGCAGGAACCATTGTTGGCGGATTCGGCGGGATGTTTCTCGATCTTATTTCAGGATTCCCGCAAGATGCATTATTTTCTTTTGCAGCCCATGGTTTAGAAGGATTTATTAGCGGTTGGATATATAGGAAATACGGTGATACCGTTTGGGGTAAGTGGGTAGCAATTTTAGCCGGAACAATTATTATGATTGCCGTTTACTTCATCTGCAACACTGTCATGTACCATGTAATTACTGGTTTCTTGAGTTTAGGTTCAAACTTTATCCAAGGAATGATTGGCGGCCTCGTTGCCCTAGTGGTTATGAGACAACTCAAAAAACATAATTTAGGATAAACAAAAAGCTTCCACCATTGACTTAAAGTCAACAGCGGAAGTTTTTTTACGGCTCAATCCCACTAGTTGTCGGAAGGATAATAATATAATTTAAGATTCTATTAGCATAACTCTGCTTTTTCGTAAATTCCTTAATTGTTGCGTTTAATTCGCCAAGGTTATCCGTAATAATACCATCAACGTGATTATACATAACCTGCTTCATGATTCCCGATTCATTAACTGTCCACGCATATACTGGCTGTCGCTGCCAATGTGCTTGGGTAATAAAGTCCTGGTTCAGCGTTGAATATTCCATTGAATACCCATCGGCAGCTCCCTGCGGACTTCCAAAATTATAAGGTTGAATATACAAAACAGTTAACCGCGGATTTATTTCCTTCAGTCCTGTTACCACGCTATAATCAAGCGAATGAACTTGGTCATGGTCTCGTAAAATCCGCTTACCATAACGCGCATTAAAGTTTTGAAGCATTTGTTTTGAATCATGAGGAGTAGTTTTTATTTCGATTAGTAATTTTTGGTGATGTTTTTCCGCCACCGCTAAATACTGATCAAAGCTTGCAATTTTAGCATAATGACCGTTTTCGCGAACCGTTAAATTAGTTAATTGTTTTAACGTTAGCTCATGCGGAGTTTTATTTACACCAGCAAGTTCCTTGAGATTTTCATCATGCATTACTACAAATTGATGGTCCTTCGTTTCGTGTAGATCCATTTCGACGTAATCTGGTTTTAATTTTATCGTTTTTTCCATTGCCGGAATTGTATTTTGAACGCCATTTTCTTCGGCAACGCCCCGGTGTGAGATCGTAATCGGCCTTTTTACCCCATGACCTAGCAAGTAAAAAGTATTATTAGCAACAGTTGTCAAGCCAATCACGAGGAGCATCAAGGTAAATATTTCCAGTAAACCCCGTGATGGGTGTTCAGAAGCAGTTGCAAGTTCACTTATTCTCGTTAACGGATTAACAACTACCAGTAGAACCACTGTTCCAGCCCACACTGCGAGCAGTTCGCCCCCTAACTGCAATATCGATAAATTAAAGATCGCAGTAAAAAGGGGAAATTTCCCGGGTAATAAATCTAATCCTACTTGAAGTAGATAAATTAATACATAGAAACACATCGTAAAAGCACTAGTAATAATCGTTATAAAGGCAATTTTACCAAGAAGCGCCGCCCATCGTAAATTGCTCGTCATTTGCCAACTACGATGAATCGCTGTTCTTAAGTGAAGGTGCTGATAAGCCATTAACGGCATCGTTAAAATCAGGCGAATCCCTAGCGTGAACATTGCTACATAGAACAATAACAAGCCGCTAATTAACCATCCATTCCGCATCAAATAATCAATAATAAACTGGGGAATCTGGATCTTTGCTAATAACGGCGTGCGAAAAATAATATCCGCAAACGGAATTACTAATAGAAAATATCCCAGCAATAAAATTAATGAGCCTAGGTTCAGCAAGGACATCGCTTTACGCGTCTCTTTAAATATCTGTCGCCATTGAAAATCAGGCAATCCAATTTCACGAAAGCCAGTAAGAAGGAGCATAAATTCGCCATAAACAATAATCAGCAGGCACGCCAACTCAACGACTAGGCTAATAACAACTAGTGGATGCTTCGTTAAAATAATAATGATGTTCTGATATGAAACAAAAGGAATCTCCCCTGCTTGCAATACAAAAGTCGTTATCCACCGAAAAAATGGAATCACCGCAAACTGATTAACTAAATCAAGACCACCAAACAACATCAGGTATTCAAGCCAGTTATTTCTAAACTGACGGGAATACTGTTTAAACGCACGATAGGCATTCTTCATTACTCTACTCCCTTAAAAAATAGTCAAGAAAATTATACCTTAAAAAGCCAATCAAAAAAGCCTTTCCCGTTAGAAAACACGGAATCGGCTTGTTTTTATGCTAGTTTAGATTTAATTACGATCACTTCAGCATCTTTAACTGCTTTTAAATAATGATGTTCATTAGGTTTCATTTTTACAAGATCGCCAGGAACAAGCTTTTCTTCGCGATTACCAGCAACATCGCCAAAAATAACTGCTCCCTTTATCGGCACAACAATTACATCGTACGGGGCATGATGTTCTGCTATCTCTTTACCACGTGGAATCACGAGATGAGTAACTACTTGGCTCGCAGTCTCAACTACATTTTCATATAAGTCAATATTTGGGTTAGTCTTGATGAACTCCATTATAGTATTTCCCCCTTAAAAGTCGACATCATCGGGATCAGCGCACTGACCACCAAGGTTTGGCAATAGACTAATCTTCCGCATTTCTTCATCGGTTAGTTCAAAGTCAAAAATCTGCTGGTTACTTATCATACGTTCCTTATGAACGGATTTTGGCAATGGTAATACACCTTGCTGTAAAATCCAACGCAAGCAAATTTGAGCCGCGGTCTTTTGATATTTATCAGCAATTTGTAAAAGTGTCGGGTTGCTCATTACTTCTGCTCCCTGACCGCCAAGTGGTGCCCAAGCTTCAACGAGGATATTATGCGCTTGTAAGTATTTAATCTCCTCAGTATGAGGCCAGCCTGGGTGAACTTCAATCTGGTCAACCGCCGGAGCAACTTTAGCCGTCTTCATTAATTCAACAATGTGGTGCGGCATAAAATTACTCAAGCCAATTGCCCGAATTTTACCTTCATTATAAAGGTCTTCCATTGCTCGCCAGGTTTCTGCATTAATTTTCGCAGCTTCATCACCAAATTGCTTTTGATTAGCAGGCCAGTGAATCAAATAAAGGTCAAGGTAACTCATCTGGAGACGGTCCAGTGTTTCTTGGAAGGCCTCCTTAGTCTCTTCATAGCCTCGATTAGTGTTCCATAGCTTACTTGTAACAAACAGGTCCTGGCGGTCGATTCCTGAATCTTTTATTCCCTTTCCAACCGCTTCTTCGTTACCATATACAGCAGCAGTATCAATATGACGATAACCAGTTGCAATTGCCTCTTTAACTGCTTTTTCAGCAACGTCTGCGGGAGTGCGGAAGGTTCCATAACCAACACATGGAATCTTTACACCATTATTTAGATTAAAGGTTGAGTTAATATTAGTTAATTCAAGCATTGTATCCCTTCTTTCATCTTCTATTATATCTTTTTTAGCTTTAAAATTCAGTTTGCTATTTTCACCAAATTATGATTTGATTATAATATTATTAAAATTAACTAAGGAGGAGAATTATGCGACCACGAATTGCTATTCCTGCAGACACATTAACCGAGGCAACTAATATCATTAACGAACGGAATGCAGCATTTGCACCCCGTCCTTTAATCGAAGCGATAATTAAGTCGGGAGGTCTACCAGTGATTTTACCGAGTGTTGACTCCGAGTTAGCATCAAGTTACCTCAACCTTTTTGACGGCATTATTTTTGCCGGGGGTAGCGATGTTGATCCAACCTTTTTTGATGAAGAGCCTCATCAAAAGCTCGGGCCAACTTATCTAAAGCGCGATCAATTTGAGGTCAGTCTTGCCAAAGCATCATTTGAAGCGGGAAAACCAATAATGGGGATCTGCCGTGGTATGCAGGTACTTAATGTGGCTCTGGGGGGAACCCTTTATCAGGATCTCTCAGAAGAACCGCACCCAACGCTTAAACATTCACAAGATGCTCCTGGAAACTTCCCATCACACCACGTTAATACAGATAAGACAAGTCGATTATTTAAGCTTGTTGGTGCCCGTCCGTACGTAAACTCACGCCATCACCAAGCCCTTAATCAGATTGCGGCTCCCCTCCATGTAACTGCGTGGGCTGATGACCAAATTCCTGAAGCTGTTGAAACTACTGGTTCAGATCAGATTCTAGCAGTTCAATGGCATCCAGAAAATATGTTTAAGCATTACGACTATTCACGCGCAATTTTTGCTGACCTAATTACGCGGTCTTCAAAATAGGTTAAAGAAGAGCGTAACCAGTCAGTCATTAACAATGCATAAAAGAACCCCAGCGTTCGGTTTTGCCCGAGTACTGGGGTTCTTTTATGTAATAAAGTTGATTACCGGGTTAATTCTTGCCGAAGTTCATCAGCAGTATAAATGTGTCCATCTTCAAAGCCTTTAAATGGATGAATTGTTTCTTGGGCTGCACGTTGATACCGTTTTGCCCGTCGCAATGCATACTCAGTTAACGAACCATCCTTAACATAATTAAGCAGCTTTGCACTAGGAGTCGTATACGGGTTCTCAACACGGTCTTCTAAGTCTTCAAGAATTTCAGAGTATTCTGGACCAAGTTGGATTTGGTTTGCGTACCGTTCAAGACTCTTTAAGATTGCCCGCGCCTTTGCTTGATATTGACATACCTCTTGCGGATTTTCTTCAGCAACTGTTTCATTCATCTTGTCAGCATTTAATAAGATATCTTCAACTTCATTTTCCTTCAACGGCGGATGCATAATAAAGTAACTTGCCAGCAATCTAATAAAGCGCAGGGTACCCGTCCGCACTCCAACCGAACTACTAGGATCAAGGTCCAACATCCGCAGTTCTAAGTATTCAATCCCCTGTTCTGGGAGCTTTTTCAAATCTGCATTGCCTTTAAACCGTACAGGACCATGAAATTCATAATCAGATGTTAGAATTCCCGCTTTTACCCCTTCTTCAATACGGGCAATGTATCGATCAAGATTAGTAAAATCACCAGTAAATTTAGTTCCAAAGCCATATTTACTTTGCCGTACACTCCGAATAGGATGAGGCAACCCTTTACCTGGCTCAAAGTAATTTTCTTCAACTAGCGGGCTTGCCCCATAAAGGTATGTGAGCAGCCAGCGATAGCGAACAAATCCTTGTGCTAAAACAGTATAAAGATAGTTGCGGACTTCCCGCTCATTTTTAAATCGTTCTGGAAATGCTTCTAATACCATCTCAACCACGTGAGTATCGATACTAAGGTTAATATGCGCTCCACAGGGTGTTCCCTGAGAGTAGCCATGTCGCTTAGCCCATTCTTTCAAATAGGCTTCTTTTTTAGGTCCCATCTTCGCCAACCGTAATTTTGTCTTATCTTTTGGCAATCGTGGCGGCATCGACATCGGCCACAATAGCTCACCAGGTGCTAATGCGGATCGCAAGGTATTATTGATCACATATAAGTAGTGCATCGCATCAAGCGCATGTTGAGCGGACGGGGTTACCATCTCCGCCATTGTTTCAAGGAAGTCATTAGTAATCCACGGATTAGTCTTTTCATCCCCAATAGCAGAAGGATACGGCTCCTGGCTCAAATTGCCATCCTCATCAACCCGTTGCATTTCAATTTCCAATCCCATTGTAAAATCAGACGTCTTAGCGACTGCCTCGTTATCAAAGATTAATTGCCCAATTCGGCTAAACATCTTATTCGCCTCCTATTTAAATTCTCATCTCTCTAATTATTTTCTAATAAATATACAGTGATTTTCTCATATAAACAACTAGATATTAAAAAGACGAAATTTAAATAACTTTAATGGCAATGTCTTGCTACTAGGCAGCTTTAATACTAAAAATTATTAATATAGCTCACCTAATTTGGGGGATTTTCTTGATTAAAAAGCCAGTCAAAAAGCAGATAACAACCACTACTGGAGCAAGCTCAATCGCGATTAATAAAACTAAAACAATAATTGTTAATATTGGCTTTTCTAAAATGACAGTTAAACTAGTTGCTAAAACAACAACCGCGTTTATATGCATATCACCTGGCAGGGCCATCGCACAAGCAACGCCGACTGGCACACTAGCGAAAATAGCAGGAAAAATCGTTCCGCCGCGCCACCCCATAGCAAAGCCAAGATTCGTCATAATAGCCTTAACCACTGCAATTATTAACAAGAACGAAATCGAAAGACTAAATGCTTCGTGAGTAAAAGGAACAATCCGAAATTCCCCAGAAAATAGAATGTCACCTGTCAGCAATGAACTAAAAGCTAACACCAAGCCAAAGATTCCGCCTTGCCAAACCTTTCCAAGCTTGGTATCAACAATTAAGGCCGACCAATTTTCACAACGAACAAATAGCCGGCCAAAAGCACAACCGACGAGAAAAGCCGGTACTGCCGTTAATACGTTAATCCATTGCCAATTAATTTGGCGGTGGTGAATGCCAAAGACGCCTTCTTCAGGAAACATTTTAAAGATAATTGCTGCTCCCAGTATTCCAATAATAACGAGCAAGGACACGGACAATATCCGTTCTCGTTTACTATGAAATAATTCGTTAAACCGTGGGGCAGACGCTAATTGTTGTGGGGTCATTTTATCTCGCCAAATATTAGCAGCCGATTGTTGAGCCATAAATGTTGACCATCGCAAACGATCGCCAAGCCAATTTATCATGCTGCTAGTTAAGACCGTTGTGGAAGCCTCTGGACCGACACTACCACCCGCACCAAGAACTAGTAACCCTAATAGGAAAGATTTCCACCATTTATGATAGTCGACATTTCCCTTAAGACGGACACTAGTAAGAACTTCTTCAATCGTTAATGGATAGTTGCCCCATTTCTTATTCAAATAGCCAATTAAGAAACCTAGCGGGACGCAAACCACAAATGGGTACCAAATTTTCATATTACCCATATATTGCAGGTAATCTGCCCAGATAAAATCAATTACCCAGTTCACTAAGTTTAAGTAGCCTGCTGTCACCATTCCGATTATCAGACTCCAAAGAATTGCATATATTCCTAATTGAGCGCGCCAATGCTTCATCTTACTTTCCTACCTCTTTAAGCGTTACGTTAAACGCCAATTTCCCATTAGCATACTTAGCCGTGATTTTTCCTTTAAACATCTTCACAATATACTCTGCCATCGATAAGCCAATTCCAAAGCCGGATTTCTTCCCTCGAGTATGGGATTCATCAACCCGATAAAATCGATTGAATAATTTTTTCACGTCAATCTTTTGCCCATCTTTATAGCTATTGGCGACTCTAAGAACAATGTTGCGACCATGACTTGCCTGAGCAACTGTCAAATCTACCTCTCCATTAGGATCACAATACTTATTCGCATTATCCAATAGAATATTAATCAGTTCTCGTAAATAATTTTCATCCGCACTAACGACCAGACCATCCTTTATTCTAACCTTAAATTGTTTTTGACCAGCTGATATCACGCTCTTAAAGCTTCCAGCAGCCTCCCGTGCAACTTTACTAATATCAACCGGTACCATTGCGGTTGTCGGCTGTTCCTGCATTCGAGCAAGCGATACAAGGTTATTAATCAGTTTCGTCAAACGCTCAACCTGCTGCCGCGTACTGGTAGTCCATTCATTTTCACCACCAATAATCTCTTGCATTTCATTATTGGCTGAGATTACCGTTAACGGGGTTTTTAACTCGTGGCTTGCGTTAGTAATGAATTCTTTTTGCCGCTGTTCCGCCTGGATAATTGGCTGAATTGCCCGTTTAGAATAAAGGGTTAGGACGATTGTATAGAGAACAAGAACTACTAGCCCTAGGATTAACCCTGTATGCATCAACGATCTCGTTCGTGCCATTAACAGGGTTTCATCAAGGAAGACAATAACCTGCTGCCCACGCGTTTGTCTGGTCTTATACGCATAGGTCACCCCATGATAGTAGATTTGGCCTGTTTTAATCTTCTTTTTTATAACCCGGTTAGTCATAATTCGCGCATCGTGGGGACTAATCGTTGCGATTTGATCATCTTGAATTTCGCTAATTTTATTATCTTGACTAGTAATAACCGTAAAGTAGCGATATTGATGCAGTCCCTCTCGTGAAAACTGTGGTTGGTTGTAAGAATCCGCCTGAACGCCTTTTCGTGGAATCTGTCCATCATTATTAACCAGAATCGTTAAAACACTTTGAATTTCCTTATGTGCCCGATAATAAGTGAAAGCACACAAACTGCCGACGATAGTTAGAATCACAAAGACTAACGCCGAAGTTGAAAGGGCAATAAATTTATAACGAAAACATTGAATCATTGTGTGTGCCTCCTAACGAGCAATCATAAATGGTCCTTCTTTTTCACCTGTAATCATGACTTTTGACTGGATCGCCTGCAGTTTCTGCCGTAAGTAACAAATATTAATCCATAAATCCTCTTGGTCCGCCTGTTCTTCTTCGTCCCATCCATGGCTTAACAATTCATTGACGGAAAGTTCCTTACCCGCGTTTAAAATAAAGTACTGTAATAGCCTGTTTTCTTTATTCGTTAGACTAATTGAATTATGGCTCTGCAATAACTGATCGTTACCATCAAGAGTTAGGTCACCAAATTCAAGAACACCATTTCCATAATCGTCATCGCGGCGCTGTCGTGACCTTAAACGAGCCAATAATTCTTTTAGAGAAAATGGTTTTGTCAAATAATCATCGGCCCCGGCATCCAGCCCATTAACACGGTCATCTTCTTCACCCATCGCCGTCAGCATCATTACATAGGTTCGGTTTCCCGCAGCCCTAATCTCCGCTAATGCTTCTAGCCCTGACTTTACCGGCATCATAATATCTAAAATAATCACATCATAGGCATTTTGCTTTGCGCTATCAACTGCTGCTTGGCCATCATTGACAACATCAACTTGGTAACCACTCGCCGTCATCGCAGTTTTTAAAACTTTTGCTAACTGTTGTTCATCTTCTGCCACTAATATTCGCATTTTAATCGTCCTCTCCCGCACTTGAATTAATCAATTGACGAATTGTTTGCATCTGAACATCACAAGAGGCTAACTGGTCAGCACATCGTTTTAATTCACGTCCAATTCGCTCTGGATTAGCAATGTTGTGCTTATATTTCATTTCATGTTCAAGACTTGCCCATGAGTCCATCGCAATGGTTCGCAATTGAATCTCAACATAGAAATGTCCGGGCTGATTACCGTCAATATCGCGGTATGGTGCAGTTTCATCAATAATTACATGATAGCTGCGGTAACCATTGGGCTTTGCATTTGTTATATAGTCTTTTTCTTTAATGATTTGACACCAGTCAGCTTGCCGTAATTGTTCAAGGCACCGGTTAATGTCACTAATAAAATTACATACAATCCGTACACCAACTGCATCTCGACACTTGCGCAGGGCTGATTCTGTACTGACTGGATAGCCCTTGCGTTCACACTTTTCTGTCATACTTTCAGGTGTTTTTACCCGCGCAATTAAATGCTCATAGAGTTTAGGCTGTTTATTATAAACTGCCTGTTGATTTAGCTGCTTAATACGTTCAGTTGTCAGCGACAAAATTTCGGGCAAAATCTCATCATATGGACCGTAGATTGTCATCGCAGTTTCCTCCTTTTAATTTGAATATTATAACAGGCGATAGTTTTTTATAAAATGCAACTTTATCCTTTCTTAATTTTCCTTATTCCGTTCGTAATAAGCTAACGTCATTATTAACCTGCTTCTTTTGCTCCCTCGTACGATAAAATTTTTGGACAAGGTCTTTTTCAGTTATCTCTTTAACATGGAGCTGGTTGCCGTCATGGTCAGTATATTTAATCGTAACCGACTGATTATCATGCGCGTTGAAAAAGATAATTGGCGATGCTGCTTTATCCGACGCTACTAAATAACTATAATCCTTAACTCCAGTCGGAACAGTATCTCCTGGTTTAACTACACCATAAATTAGATTATTATTACGCAGCTGTTCCTTCACCCAATTCGGATAAATTTCAAGCCCCGCTAATATGCCTATCTGCTGGTCTGTAAGTTCTATAGTTAAGCCTTTGTCAACTTGGCTGCTACTATTATTCGGTGCATTATGATTACTTTCTTGTCTATTTCGGATAAAAGTCCCGATTCCAATGCAAATAATTAATGTAAATATAATAATTAAAATTTGTTTTTTCATCGTCTCATACCAAAAAAGCCCGCCTAGATGTTTCTAAGCGAACTTTTTATAAATTATTATTAGGAAAGCTAGATTTTACTAGTCCATTTGAGCCTTAACTGCAGCTAATGATACATCACCAGTCTTAGCGAACTTAACATCAGCATCTTTAAGGTCAGCTCCAAAGCCGATTGATAATTCGCCAGCACGGTTAATTGATTCAACACCAGCTTGAGCATCTTCTAAACCGGCTACTTGGTCAGCAGGAAGGTCCATTAACTTAGCGGCTTCTAAGTAGATTTCTGGATCTGGCTTACCATGGCTCAAGTTTGCTGGATTAACGATTCCTTCAAAGTAATCAGTTAATTGCAAGTACTTGAGAACCTTAGGAGCATTCTTAGAAGCAGAAGCCAATACAATATGGTAGCCATTAGCCTTTAATTCGTCTAAGAAATCTTTCATTCCTGGCAAAATATCAGCAGGCGTTAAAGTTTCAACTAACTTGATGTAGTTATCATTCTTTTCAGTTGCCAAAGCTTCTTTTTCTTCTTGAGTGTAGTCATTTTCATGACCGCCAGCCTTTAAGATTAATTCTAATGAATCCATCCGGCTAACACCCTTTAATGCATCAGCTAATTCGGGAGTCCATTCAGTTCCCACCTTATCAGCTAGTTGGTGCCATGCTTGACCGTGGAAACGGGCAGTATCAGCAATAACACCATCAAGGTCAAACGCAAAACCCTTCAAATCTTCAAACTTCATCTCAAATGCCTCCAACAATTACTTTAATTCAAGCTTCTTGCCGTCAAGATCAATTGTGATTGGGTCACCTGATACTAAGTCAATCTTAGTACCGTGCTTATCAACCTTAACCTTCAAGATCCGACCACGGAACATTTGACGGAATTGGTATGAATCCCACTTCTTAGGAAGGAATGGTGCATAGTGTAATTCATCACCACGAACACGCATACCAGCAAATCCTTGAACAATATCAAGCCAACTACCAGTCATTGAAGTGATGTGCAAACCATCAGAAGTATCGTTGTTGTAGTTATCAAGGTCAAGACGTGCTGAACGTTCATATAATTCAACGGCTTTGTCTTCGTAACCAATATCAGCAGCAATGATTGAGTAAACTGAAGCTGAAAGACTTGATTCGTGAACAGTAAATTGTTCATAGAAGTCGAAGTTGTTCTTCTTTTGTTCCTTTGTAAAGTCATCAATGAAGTCCCAGAGACCTTGGATAACGTCACCTTGCTTTACGTATGGTGAACGTAAAATCCGATCCCATGACCAGTGTTGGTTAATTGGTAATTGGTCACTTGGAATATCAGCAACCGGCTTAAGGTCTTTGTCCATGAAGCCGTCGTTTTCTGGGAAGATATCACGTTCCTTGTCGTATGGAAGGTACATGTTGTCAACAATTGACTTCCATTGACGCTTTTCATCTTCAGAGACATTGAGCTTCTTAGCAACATCGCTGTCTACTTCATCCAAGATTTCTAGGGTGTACTTAAGAGTCCAGCGACAAAGCAAGTTAGTGTACCAGTCGTTGTTTACGTTGTTATCGTATTCATCAGGACCAGTTACCGCGTGAAGCATGTACTTGTTCTTGCGTTGTGAGTAGTGTACCCGGTCAGCCCAGAAACGAGAAATTTCAGTAAGAACTTCTGCACCTTCATTAAGAACGTATGACTTGTCGCCAGTGTACTTAGTGTAAAGGTAGATGGCAAAAGCAATGTCCCCGTTACGGTGAATTTCTTCAAAAGTGATTTCCCATTCGTTGTGACATTCAATACCATTGAAAGTAACCATTGGGAATAATGCACCCTTCAAGTGTTGTTCCTTAGCGTTAACAAAAGCTCCGTCCAATTGCTTGTAACGGTACATTAATAAGTTACGTGCAATTTCTGGGTTGGCAACACCAAGGTAAACAGGAATACAGTAAGCTTCAGTATCCCAGTAAGTAGCACCACCGTACTTTTCACCAGTGAACCCTTTAGGACTGATGTTAAGACGGTCATCGTTACCGTAGTAAGTTGAGAATAATTCAAAGAGGTTAAAGCGGATACCCTGTTGAGCACCTTCGTCCCCTTCAATTTCAACATCAGACTTAACCCAACGGTCTACCCATTCGTTAATGTGTGGGGCAAGTAAGTCATCAAAGCTTTGCGTATCAAGCTTTGCGCTTAATTCATCAAGGTTCTTTTCAATTTCTTCTTGAGTATCATAGTCACGAGAAGTCATTACAATACTCCGCTTTTCAAAGTTAACTTCCTTACCAGCGGCTACAGTACCTTCAAAGGTGTTGTATGCGTGCTTTTCATCAGTACCATCACCAGCATGGTCAAGGTTTGTCTTTGAAGTAGTCTTCATTCCAACGATGAATTGTGGAGTACCGAAGTCGTTTTCCTTAGTCATGGAAGTCAATTCAGCATGTTCACCATTAGCGGACTTGCCTAAAACATTCCAGAATTGTTCATCGTAGTTAGCATCTTCATTGTATACGTCAGCATCAATCATGCTTGTGATTTCAACTTTAGCATCGCTGTTGCCACGATTCTTAATGTGAAGACGTTGACCAACTAATTCTTTTTGAGTAGCACTAACGAAACGTTCGAAGTTGAAGTACATTTCAGTACCGCCAATTTCAACAGTAAATTCACGTTCTAAGACACCACGCTTCATGTCAAGATCAAGCTTGAAGTCTTTTGGTGTTTGCTTAGCTAAGTCTAATTGTTCACCATTAACCTTAATGATTAATTTCATGAAGTTAACAGCATTGATCATCTTACCAAAATACTTAGGATAACCAATCTTCCACCAACCAACACGAGTCTTGTCAGGGAACCAAACACCACCAAGGTAAACACCTTCCATGTGGTCACCGCTGTAACCTTCTTCAAAGAAGCCACGCATACCAAGGTTTTCATTGGCTAAACTAGTCATTGATTCTTGCAAACGCTTGTCTTGTGGATCCCACTTGTGAGTAGCTACATGCCAAGGGGCAATATCAAATGTACGTTTCATTAAAATCTCAATTCCTTTCGTCTGAAATAAAGGTAGTTTTCAACCCGCCTTTATTATAACTTAATTAATTTATTTATTTTATTAATAACTCTCTATTCAGCATAAGTTTCCTTGATTGTAGCAACGGAAATAGCACCGAGGACCATAACGATACCAGCAAGGATAAACATGTGAACTTGTGAGTGACCAAATAATGGGAATAAAGCAAAACTCAATAATGAAGCAACAATCTGTGGTAAACAAATTGAACCGTTAAATAGTCCAAGATAAGTACCCATGTGCTTACCAGTCAACGCATTAGTAACAATGGTTAATGGGTAAGTGTTCATAGCAGCCCATGCAATACCTACAAGGGTGTATGAAACAATCAGTGTCCATTGGTCGTGAACAAAGAATACTGAAATAAATCCAAGAGCACCGAGAAGCAAACTACCACCATAACCAAGCTTGTGGTACTTGTTAGGCACCTTAGCTAAAACATATGACCAGATGACAGCCGCGATTGATTGAACAGCCGCAAGCACACCGTACCAGTTACCAGCAGCTTGATAACCAGCAGATGTAGCATCAACAGTATTCCAAACGTTCTTGGCAATTGCCCCAGCTGAGTATGTCCAGAGGTATTGGAATGCAAACCAGCAGAAGAATTGAACAAGCGTAACCGTCCAGAATGCCTTTGGTGCATGTTTTAAGAGTGTGAACCAGTTTCCACCCTCTTTGTTATCGTCTTCAGAAATACCATGGTACTTAGCATATGTTGCCGGATCATATTCGTGAACCCGGAAAACAGTAAATAAACTAGTAACAACTAACAATGCTGCTCCAACGTAGAAGGCAATGATAACTGAATCAGGAACAACACCCCGTTTAGCAGTGTTACGAACCCCGAACCATGCAGTTAAGATGAATGGGAAAACAGCAGCCAAAACGGCACCAGTGTTTGATAAGAAACTTTGAATCCCATATGCATAACTCTTTTGGTCATCATTAACCATATCACCAACCATCATCTTAAATGGCTGCATAGCCACGTTTGATGAAAGGTCAAGTAAAGCAACAGTAATTGCACCGAACCAAAGGGCAGCCAGTGAACCATACCCGAAACCGAAACTTCCTGAATTAGGAAGCAAAATCATAACAATAACAGCAACGATCATTCCCAATAGTAAGTATGGTAACCGCCGACCACCTAATTTAGGTGCCCATGTACGGTCTGAATAATAACCAATGATTGGTTGAACAATCAAACCAGCTAATGGTGGTAAGATGAAGAACCAGCCAAGGTTGTTAGGGTCGGCCCCAATAGTTTGGAAGATCCGACTCATTTGAGAACTCTGCAAAGTAAATGCTGTCTGAACACCAAGGAATCCAAAGTTGATCATCCAGATAGTACTCTTTGAGAGAGTTGGTAATCCAGCCCCAGCGGACTTTTCTTGACTCATTGCTAACAACTCCTTAACTTATAAAATAATTCCAAAAGACACTTATTATTGTAAGCGCTTCATGTATTTTTGCAATATTAATGATATCAAATTTAAAATATTTGTGCAACCGATTGCACAACTTTTTTTAGAAAGAGTTATATTTTTTGCAATTTAAAGTTATTGCCATAAATAGGTCCAATCTTAAGCTTATATTAATTAATTATTTAAAATATATTCACTTAAATTAATAAAGAAGGTTAGTGATTGAAGCTTTCCTAATCACTAACCTTCTTAACTATTAATAATATTCATTATCACATTTTCTTAAGCAAAACCGCTTCACCCATTCCACCGCCTACACAAAGAGACGCAATTCCCAGCTCATGATTATCTTTGTGCATTTCGTTAATCATCGTAACGATTATTCGTGCGCCAGAGCAGCCAACGGGATGACCTAGAGCAAGTGCACCACCCCAAGGATTTACAGCTGCTGGATCCAAATGCAGCAAATCTTGACATACGATTGCTTGCGTTGCAAATGCTTCATTGATTTCATAAGTTTCAACTTCATCTGCCGAAAGCTGCTGGTTCGCTAATAGTTTATTAATTGCATAGTACGGGCCTAACCCCATTAAGGCTGGATCAAGGCCGACAATTGCCGACCCCTGCCATTCAGCAAGGGGCGTTAATTTAAGACGTTCAACAGCTGTCGCAGATGCAAGGACGAGGGCTGCCCCGCCGTCATTTATCCCTGATGCATTACCCGCAGTAACACTTCCATCAGCCTTAAATACCGGTTTTAATTTACCAAGAGCTTCCACTGAAGTATCAGGACGGGGAGCCTCATCAGCTGTAACGGTAATTGTCGTCCGTTTCTGCTTAACTTCAACGGGAACAATTTCAGAATCAAAATAACCTGCTTTTTGCGCTTTGACAGCTCGTTGGTGACTTGTAAATGCAAATTCATCCTGTTGTTGACGAGTAATTTGATATTTATCATTAATATTCTCAGCCGTAATTCCCATCGGATATCCGCCATAGACATCATTTAACGCATCGCTTTGCATTGCATCAAGTAAGGTCCCATTTCCGAACCGGTAGCCATTTCGAGCACGCGGAAGTACATATGGCGCTTGCGACATACTTTCCATCCCACCAGCAATTATTACCTGTGCTTGCCCAGCGCGAATTAAACTCGCTGCTAAGTCAACACTCGACATTCCTGATGCACAAACGTCATTGATCGTAATAGCCGGAACCTGCTCCCCTAAGCCAGCTTTCATTGCGGCCTGCCGTGCTGGATTTTGTCCTGTCCCGGCTTGAATAACATTCCCCATCAATACTTGATCAACGTCAGCTCCTGTAAGACCAGCTTTCTTAAGAGCTGCTTTAATTGAAATTGCCCCTAATTCAACTGCCGTTTTTGATGCTAATTGACCATTAAACTTACCGATTGGTGTCCGTTGAGCAGCAACAATGTAAACCTTCTCCATTAATGATTCCCTCCATTGCAAAAATAAGAGAGGACCCTGGCAATAAAATCCGTGGTCCTTTCTTAATTAATCATTTATTTTAAAATCAACAATTCGGCATTGTTCTCCAGGCTCGAAAAGTAATTCAACTGCCTGTTGACCTAATTTTCGCGGCTGTAAGTCAACCTTATCTTCCTGGTTCATTAACATCCCCATAAGCCGACTATTGTTAAAACAAATTGTTGGTAAGTTAAATTCTTGTAATTGCCTTACTAATCGTACCAGCAACAGGTCATCAGCACAAACGATTGAATCAATTTGCGGGTGTTGTTTAATAAAATCTTTAATAGCTGGTCCATTTTCTGTATAGCGCCAACTAATCGCAGGCAGCTGATGATTCCGCATACTTTGCTGGTACCCATGATTACGGTCCTGTTCATATACCCAATCACTGGCGGACTGGAGAAATGCTGGACATTTAACCTGTTGATGATCCATTAAGTAATCAGTGGCTACTCTACCGGCGGCAATATTATCATTGTCGACATACCGATCCTTGCGATGATTGGGATGACCAATTACGACAAAATTAAGCTTTTTTTGTCGCAGGTACTCAGTAATTGGGTCATTTTTTGTAGTATAGAAGACCAGAAAATTGTGTACCTTTGATTGCTCAACCATTGATTTAACACTCTGCAAAAGGTCATCAGCTGTAGGTGCTATTGCTACAACCATTTCATAATGAATCGGCTTTAACGCCATGCTAATTCCCCGCATTAAATCAATATGGAATGGGTTGGCCGGAGCAGTATCACTAGTTACCGGAAATATAATGCCAACCATATTCGACTCGCCCCTTGTTAGGTTTTGTGCATTGTAATTTGGTTGATAGCCTAACCTTTTTGCGATTTCTTCTATTCGTTGGCGAGTTTTTTCGCTAATTCGCGGATTATGGTTTAATGCCCGAGACGCAGTTGATACCGAAACACCAGCTTTTTGTGCAATATCCTTTATGGTAGCCAACTAATCACCTTCTTTTGTAAATAAAACGAATTCACTTAATTCTAACAGGTAGAGACCCATTTGGACAACTGGAATCCCTTCCATTAGATTCAGGGCTTCTTTATATAGCTCTAGCTGGCCGCGATACCGATCCTTAATTCGCGCTAAATCAAAGTCTCGATAATCCGAGTTAATGTGATCTGTCTTGTAGTCAACAAGAATTATTCCTTCATTTGTTTTTAGGTACCCATCAATTATTCCGTGAATTAGAATTCGTTCGTCATCGCTGGCATTTACCCCCTGAAACAGCTCGTGTCCATTCATAATCATTGAAAACGGAACTTCACGGTGGTAATCCATTGGGTGTTTTATGATTTGCCGGCCAACTGTTGTTTGATAGAAAGATGCTATTCCTTCACGATTAATACGCGCGGCAACTGGCGGACTAATTAATTTTTCGGCAACTAATTGCTGAATTTCACGTTCAACAGCTTCCACATCGATTGCTCCCTGATCAAGAGAAAGTTTTTGGAAAACAAGGTGGGTGGCTGTCCCGATTTCTGTGGCAGCCGGTGTTTGATCATTTTGGCGAATAAAGGCAGGAACATCAAAATTATTATTTAGGTATATTCCCTGGGTTTTGACCTTTTGTTGTTGATCATAGTCCCAGCGAGCCATATCACGTGTGTCAGGATCTTCAAAAACCCGTTTAACATCCGTTACAGACTGATAAGCAGTTGTTTTGGTAGCAACACTATACGGATAACGGTACCGTAAAATCTTTTCAATTTTTTGACTCGGAACTTCATTATCAGCTGCACCATTATTTGCGGTTACGATACTACTTGCATTTTCGCCAATTTTAGCCAATTCATCTGTAACATCGGTGGCTGTATATGTCCTAGCAATAAAATTAGGATCAGGCGCAAGACCCGCTATTTTGGTATCGGATAGTGAACTTTCTTCTAGAATTACATTACCTCGACTTAAGCGTTGAGCATTAAACTCCGGATAACGAGCTAGGGCTAATCCGATCCAGTCCATAAATGAATTTGCATTTATCCGTGGCTGCGACCCAATGAGCAAATTCTTACTTTGGTAGGCTTTTTGCCATCGTTCCCATGACCCAGTTAGGCTCTGAGTACGCATCTCTTCGTTAAACGATCCGGTAATGATCAAGCGCTGCTCTGCCCGCGTTAATGCTACATAAAGAACCCGTAAATCTTCTGCGCGTTCTCCACGCCGGACTTCTTCAATCACTGCTTGGCGCTGCGGAGTATCATAAACTACCCGCTGATCATCCATGTAACGAATCCCGACCCCCGCTACGGCATCAACCACGGCATTTTCACGCGCCGCTCCCTTATTGAAACCATGAGTTGCATCGATTAAGAAGACAACCGGAAACTGAAGTCCTTTACTCCCATGAATGGTCATGACGTTGACAGTATTAGCAGTTAATTGTGTCGGCGCTACTCCTAAATCCTTGTCATGTTCCTGCATTTTTTCAATAAAGCGGATAAATTGATAAAGGCCCTTAAAACTGCTTTGCTCATAAGAATGGGCTCGTTGATAAAGCGCGTGAAGATTTGCCTGCCGTTGGTGACCACCCGGCATTGCTCCCACATAATCAAGGTATCCTGTTTGGTCGTATATCTGCCAAATCAATTCAACAAGGGTTTGCTGTTGCGCCGTCTGACGGAAAGTCCGTAATAAATCCAGAAAATGATCTAGCTTTTCATACAGCTGGGTCGTTTGTTCCGTTGTAAAAACAGATTGGTGGCGGAGAGCTTTACGTTGATAATTGCTCATAAATGATTTAAGAGCGGTGTAGTAATCAGCGGACCGATTTTGTAATCGAATAAAAGCAAGCTCCTGATTATTCAAACCAACAATTGGTGACCGCAAAACGGCAGCTAATGGAATATCTTGTTGCGGATTATCAATCAGTTTAAGGAGGGCCATCATTACTCGTACTTCAGTAGCCTGAAAGTAACTCTCAACATCATGAACTGTCAGCGGAATATTAAGTTTATTAAATTCTTCCATTAACGCATTGTTAATTGCTTTCGTTCGTTCCAATAATACTATATCGCCATAATTAATCGGATGCATTTGCCCATCGTCCGGGTGAAAAATCAACTCCTGATTTTCAACCATTTGCTTTATTCGCAGTCCAATCATGCGGAATTCACCTGCTAATTTATCATCTTCGTGGTCAAGACCATCTTTCCCCGAATCAGCCGCGTTTGCATCATATAGTAATACTTCAGTTGGTTGAACCGTGTTCTTATCGTTCTCTTCATAGTAAGTTGCGGCATATTTCAAATGCGCATCTTCATCATAGTCGATTTCACCAACATCTTTATCCATTAACTGTTCAAAGAGGATATTAGTAAAACTAGTCACATTGGTCATCGAGCGGAAATTTTCGCCTAATACAATTGCTTCTCCATTTCCGCCATCACGATAATTCTGATATTTCCCGAGAAATAATGTTGGGTCTGCTTCCCGGAATCGGTAGATCGATTGCTTAACGTCCCCTACCATAAATAAATTCTTCCGATCAGCAGACGTTAGCTTCATCAGAATACTTTCCTGTAATCGGTTAGTATCCTGATATTCATCAATCATTATTTCCTGATAATGCTTTTGCAAGTCTTGCACCAACGCTTGCCAATTAGGCTGATTATCCGGCGGCGTTAAAATGTCATATGCATAGTGTTCTAAATCACTAAATTCTAAGACATGGCGATTCAGCTTGGTTTGTTGATAACGTTGCCGAAATTCTATCGTAACTTCGCTTAACTCGCGTAAGAGCGCTTGTGCCTGTTGTGAAATTTTTCTGAATTGCTCTTCATCATAGGCAAAGAAGCGACTTGTTAACTGGTCAAACTGCTTTTTGATACCTGTTCGCACATTTCCTAATGACTTATAAACTTCTTCAGCTACTTCATCATCCTTAGGTTTGCCGCCCATTCGCGCAAATTTAGCGTTCACAAACAAGTCACGAATACTGTTCCATGTCGGCGGCTCAAATAAGGCTAAAATCTCTTGGATCATTTGCTGATCTTTCCGTAATGAATCAACAGTCTTATCATCAAGTTGCGAGTCCGTTGCCCTTGTTAACAGTTCAGCAAATGTATCCCGAAAAGCCGTTAAGTCAGCAACAATTTCTGCTTTTAGGCTAGATTTATCATCCTTTCCTAAATATCCGCTAATAGTTTGCTCCCACTGACTTTTTAGCTGGTTTCGTTGTTTTTGGATATTTTTAAATATATCTAAACGTGGATCATCCTTAGCGGGGCGTCCACGAAAACTACCAAATTTTTGTTGCGCCATCATCTGACAAATCTCAGTAACATCGATTCCGCTTAAAGCTGATAAGAGCTGCTTCATCAATTCCCCATCACTTTTAAGGATTTCTTCCGCCTTAATAAGTTCATTATCAGCCGCCCGCATCGCTAGTTCACGATAGTCTTGGATAAACTGTCCAAGCTTCTCCGTAACAAGCGGCTTTAATTGCTTCTGGTAAAACGCGGATTGGAGGAGCGGTCCTTCACCCAGGTCATAATTATCGGGTAATTTCCGAAGCCAGTTTTCAGGGTCCGGCTGCGCATTTGCAATCTCATACAGTCGTAAAACAAGATCATCTAATCCCTGATCATCACGATCACTGGAAAAATTAAGGACTAACTCACTAAATGATGCCCGATCAGCAGTCTTATCCTCAGCACTTTTATACAAACCTTCACTGACTTCATGCCATACATCTTCTTGAAGTAAAAGCCGTTCCGTATC
This sequence comes from Limosilactobacillus albertensis, assembly GCF_014145555.1. Classification (NCBI taxonomy): domain Bacteria; kingdom Bacillati; phylum Bacillota; class Bacilli; order Lactobacillales; family Lactobacillaceae; genus Limosilactobacillus; species Limosilactobacillus albertensis. The sequence goes on along the minus strand of NZ_JACIVD010000069.1, from coordinate 273,803 downwards.
ATCGGTTAAAAGACGAAATTGCGGGTCAAGATCAATTAAATAATAATATCGTTTTATTAGCTTTAGGCAAAATGCATGAATTGTACTGATATCAGCAGCCGCAAGCCGGTTAATTTGACTACTCATCCGATCTCTTAAATCTTTTGAATTAGATGGATCTTGAACAATTTTTTGCAAGGCTGCCCTGATCTTATCGCGCATATTTTTTGCTGCGGCGTCTGTAAAGGTCACTAGAAGCATTCGATCAATGCTCTGCCCCTCTTTAATCAATTCAATTGTCCGATTTACCAATACTGCCGTTTTCCCTGATCCCGCCGAAGCAGATACAAGAATATTTTCGCCTCGATCATTAATTGCTTTAGCTTGCGCAGGCGTTGGTTTAAATCCAGCCATTAATCCTTATCCTCCTCATCTTCTTGCATTATGTTGTCAAACGCTTCTTTTGCTAAATTAGGGTTTAAGTCCCGATAATTTTGTTGGTCCAGCATATTGTCAAATTGAAATACATCTAAGTAATCACTAAAGTCTAAGCCTGTTCGCCGACTACTTCCGGTCAACAATCGATATGGATTTAGCCTTAACTCGCCGCTTAAAATCTGGTTTCCGGCATTAATTACCAGGTTTTTATTCATTTCTTGTAACCAGTCTAATTGTTGAGGGGTAACAAGTAATGCCTCTTTATTAGCCTTGATTTTGCCATTTTTATACTCTTTCAGCGGGTAGAGGAATGCTTGGTTATCTAGGCTCTTGTCTAATTCGCGCAATAATTGCGGATCATTTAATAAGATTCCTTTATATTGGTGTTCCTTTAATTTTAAATCCTCAAGTGAATTCTTCTTTAATTCTGCCGCCTTAATTGTTGGATTATTCAAGCGTAGGTACAGCGCACCAGCGAGCCGTGGATTAACAGTTCCTAACTCACTTAAATTAGCTTGTAATCCATTAAGATACGTTAATAACTGAAGCGAAATACCATAATAAGCAGATGTAAGGTCAAAAAGATGATTACTAGATTTGTAATCAACAACGGTTAGAAAATCATGGTCCCCTTGCTTAAGGTTATCTATTCGGTCAATCCGACCCCGCAGATAAATCTGATGGTTATCCTTCAATGGATAGTTGAGCGATCCAAGATTAGCAGGTTGCTGGTTGCCAATTCGCCCAAATTGAACCTCGGTCTTATACGGCTGTGACCCTGTATACTCAGCTTGTCGACAAAGAGTAATTAGCATTGTCTTAACAATTGATGTTAACTGTTGGTACTGAAACTGTGCTTGAGCTGAAGAAGTTATTAACCGTAGTAATGTCGGTTGGTTTTCTTGGGCCGCAACTAGCGCATGGTCAATTAGCTGATCACGTTGATTTTGATTATCTTTTTTTGCCAATTCCGCAAACAACAATCCGTGTTCTCGAATTGTTGTTACAAAACTCTCCATTGCTTTATGGAAAAATGTACCTATTCGGTCAGTCGATAATGTGAGTTCATCTCGTTTTTGAAGTCGCAATCCATATTTAAGGAAGTATTCATATTGATTGATGTAAAAATCTTGTAATTGCGAAATTGAAGCATACAAGACTTGCCCTTCCTTACTTTCGGGAGTTGTTCGTAAATAAAGTGCCTGAGCCAATTTATTTCCCAGGGAATCAACCTTATTTTGATAATGAAAACCTGCAGCCACTAGTGCTAGCCGACGTCCTAAAGCAATCCCTTCAGCTTGAATCCGAGCATCCGAATTTGCCTGCCATTCTTTAGCTAATCCAACTAATATTTCTGCAACTTTCTGCCATCCTGCTGGCATAACTGGTTGATGATCAATTCCGATACCCTGCTCATCACGAACTTGGCGGCTAACTTCAACCAAACGATTAATCGTCGCTAATGGAGCACTAACAAAGGCAGGGGCGTTTTCTTGACCTTCCTTACTGATAACAAGCGGATATTCATGGCATGGCTGACCAAAGTAACGTGCCATATCGCGCATGTACGGAGATACCCCTAATTCTTTATCATCGCTGTCCGTATGCGGCGCTGAAAAAATTAGCCGTTCCTTCGCATTCATAAAACCAGTATAGTGCACAAATGGTTCATCAATTAATTGGTCAATTGCGGTCCCTGGCAAATATTGAAAATCTTCATCTAAGTAAGCGCTCAAAACATCTTTATCTTGATCTGTTAATAAACTGTCACTTTCTTGCATCTCGGGCATAACATCATCTGTTGACCCGATCATAAATACTACTTTTCGGTTTTGACTCTGCACAATTCCAGTTTCGGAAATTACCACCTGGTCAAGAGTGGCTGGAATTTGTGAGTACTGGGCGGCTGCAAATCCAGATTGTAATAATTCACTAAAGTTAGCTAATATTTCATTGTTATTATCGCGAAGTTCCTGCTTGCCCAAAATATCAACGTACTCCTGTAAAATTTGACAGAAGGTTGACCAGACCTGTTGTGGTTGACGGGCAAGGTTTAGATCACGATTGCTTTGATACTTTTGCCAAGCATACAAGCGTTCAGTAACACCCATCGCATTCAAAAATTGGTATAAGATTGTGGCAATATCCTGTCCTGTTTGAGCTTGCTTAAAGCGATTAAATAGCGGGATAATTTGCTGAGAAACAAAATTCTTCACTAATGATAACTGATCATTAAGCCGTTTTAACCGTGATTGAGCATACTTAGGGTCATCCGGGTTAGTTCCCGGCGCTTGCCATAATTGCTTGATTTTTTCCGGATCATTAGTTGTCCATGCGTTTTTTCCTTCAATAGCCTGCTTTAGACACCAATTTTCAGTCGCAAAAACAGCTGCTTGAAACTCACTGACACTCATTAGGTCACCAGTACTAGCCCGTGGAACTAATAACCATGTCTTTAACAGTTGGATAATATCTGCTGTTCGATACCCCCGTTGTGGAAGTTCAAGTAACGTTGTCAACACTGTTACGAGCGGATGATTATCCATTAATCGTTCATGATCATTGAATATTGGGATTTTATGGGCAGCAAAAACTGGCTCAATCATTGTTTGATACCCAGCAAGATGGCGACTAAGAATTAGGAAATCACGGTAACGATATTTTCCACTAGTCACTAATTGATGAATTTGAGTCGCAACATTATTTAATTCAGTCATCCGATTAGTCGTTAACATAAATTGAACATTTTGCCCATGAGCAAGCTGTTGTCTTTCATCAGGACTAATAGGTTCATTTGCATACCGCCTAAAGTAAGTATCAACATTTTGTAAATCAGTATTTACACGAGGCGTGGTTGCAAAAGCTACATTTTGAAGCACCTTTACTTCTTTAGCGTGAGCCTGAGCAAATTTCCAAAGACGGTGAAATTGCATAGCTGATGTGTAAAAAAGGTTATTTTTTACCGGCAGTTCACTTGCATTAGGGTGATTTTGATCTGGATAACCACGGTCAAGCGTCAAGGAAATTGTTGTTGATGCCGCATTCGTAATCAATGCTTCCACTACTTGTTGTTCATTCGCGGTAAATTGAGCAAATCGATCAATAAAAAAGTGCATTTTTGCGGTGTTGGGCGATTTTTGTAAATAAGCGACTAATTGCCGATATAGTTCACTATTACCGATAAAACGATCCCGTAATCTCTCTTCATACGCATGGTAAATGATCTCCACATCATGCATTTTAGCAAGCCAGGCCTGATTTGCCGCTGGGTCATTTGCTAGCTTTACCCGGGAAATAATATCGCTCAGATCATCAGCGGTAATATTGGCATTTTTTAACTCTTCAAGCTGTGCTGTCATCTTCTGAATAAAACCCGGCTGCTTGACTTCACTTGCATATAAGTGCAAATCATTCGCGCGTTCTTGGACAACCTGTGAAGTCAGCATTGCCATTCCAATCTTCGAGAGCCGTTGTTTTTGAAACGCAGGCGTATCTCGCAATAAATACCAAGCCAATCGACTAAATGAAAGAACTTGAACTCGGGAAGAAGCGAAACGGTCACCACCTGTTAGACCTTGCCGATTTCGCAGTCCGGCCAAAACATTAATTTCCGTTTCAAACTTAATATGATTCGGTACTAAATAATAAAAGGTATCTTCCGCCGGTGCAGTCTTTATCTGGTCAACTAATTGGTCAATCAGTACTTGTTGGTGATCCATCGCTGCCGTTCCTAAAACAAATCCCAGTGTTCCCATAATCCTAGTCCTTTCCATCACTTAAATTGCTTCTATTATTTTATCATAAAAGCGAACGTATATTCTCTATATTAAAAAAAGAGTAGTAAGGATTTTCCCTCTACTCCCCTTTATAAGATCGGCGAAAGCAACCTTGAAATAGTTTGTTTAATCCTTAACCAGCGTGGTTGATTAGCAAACATTTCAGGTGTAATTACGCGACTATTTCGAATGTCATTAACAAATATCTTTTCTAACTCATCAACGGTATCCTGACTGTAGATAAAAGCGTTGACTTCAAAGTTTAATTTAAAGCTACGAAAATCAAGGTTAGCTGAACCAACTGAGGCCATTCGACCGTCAATCATCATTGTCTTAGCATGTAAGAACCCCTGCTGATAGTAATAGATAGTAACGCCATGATTAGCAAGGTCACGAGCATAATACTGGGTTGCCCGATAAACAAAAGCATGGTCAGGCATTGAAGGAATCATTATCCGTACATCGATTCCAGAATGAGCTGCCACCCGCAATGCATCAAGAATACTATCGTCAGGAATGAGGTAAGGCGTTTGAATCCAAATATGATCCTGGGCCGCATTAATTAGTCGCAAATACCCCATTTTAATTTTTTCTAACGGTGCTTCAGGACCACTAGCAACTGTTTGCAGCGCAACATTTCCGTGAACCTTAATTGGTCGAAAGTAAGGATGGTAGTGAAAAATCTTATCTTCATCCTTTTTCATTGAGGCGTTCCAATCACCTATAAACCGTCGCTGGAGACCATATACTCCGCCACCAATAATCCGTAAATGAGTATCACGCCACGGGCCAAATTTAGGGACCCGTCCTAGATACTGGTCACCAATGTTAAAACCGCCAATATAGCCAATTTCTCCATCAATAACGACAATTTTACGGTGGTCACGATAGTTTATCCGAAAATCAAAAAAGTTACTGCGAGACATCAAAAATGGTGCCGCGTAACCGCCTACTTCACGAAGATGATCATAAAAGCTAGGCCAGACACCCATTGACCCCCACGAATCATAAAGGACCCGCACTTCAACGCCTTCAGCTGCTTTCTGTTCTAACAATGTCCGCAGCTCGTTACCAATCTCATCATTGTATATTGTATAAAATTCAACATGAACGCTCTTTTTCGCAGCTGCAATATCATCAAATAATTTCTTAAATAAAGCATTTCCTTCCGTAAAAATGCTGACGTTATTATGGCGGGTCAAAAATGAAGCATCGATACTTTGAAAAAGCATAATTGTTCGCCGATAAATTTGAACGGTTTGGTCTTTGGGCTTCGGCATATTGATAAATTGCTGTTTTTGTTCTTCCAAAGCCTGTCGTAGTTTTAATTGCGTCTGTGATTTAATTCGTTCCAACTGTTTATGAGGTAGTTTACGTCCAAAAAACGCATATAAAATAAAACCAAAGCCGGGTATCAGCGTTAGCACTAATAACCATGCCCATGTCGCCGCAATATCACGCTTTTCCCGAAAGACGGTATATATTGCAGCAATTTCATTTACGAGAATAACCAGTAGCAAACTCCACATAATAATTGTCCATGTTATTGCCATTGCTTATCCCCCATTCATATCATTGCTTTTCATTCTAACGCAAACTCTTATTTTCTGAAATATAATCTTAATTAATTTTCCAACCCGATCACTAATTGCTGTACAATAGAAACACTATTTAAGCAGAAGAGGTTACTAAATTGGCAGAATTATATTTACGACGTACACAAGTTCAAGACTTGGATGCAGTCATGCAAATAATCGATAGTGCAAAAGCATTTTTAAAGCAGAACAACAGTCCTCAGTGGCAAGACGGATATCCAAATCGCAAAGTTTTTGCTAAAGATATTTCAATGCAAACTAACTGGGTCCTAGTTAATGGAGATAATATTACTGCAACAGCCACCTTACAACTTACACCTGAACCAACCTATCAAGTAATTACCCATGGTCAGTGGAGTCAGCCTAACGAACCTTATGCCACAATTCACCGTGTTGCTATAAGCGATGCATACCGTGGACAGGGTTTGAGCAGGCTCCTCTTTTCAAATCTTCTTACAGTTGGTCTAATGCAAGGAATTAAAAACTTCCGGATTGATACTCATAAGAGCAATAAAGCAATGCAGCATATCATTAAAAGTTTCAATTTCCAAAAGCGAGGAATTATTATGGTTAACGAGAAAAATGATCCAGAACGATTAGCCTATGAATTAAATATTGGATCTCACCATAAGTTCACGCGAATCAATAACAACTTTATGCAACCACTTATTGATAACCTTTAAACTCAAAAAGAGATTGGTGAAAGTTCCAATCTCTTTTTTATTTATTTTACCGTTTCGGATTAGTTGTGGCGCTTCTTTGAGCTGTAAGTGATACCAAGAGTACCAAGTAATGCAGTGGCGGCTAAAGCAACAATTGACATAGAAGATTGATTTACTTTTTGTGATGATTCACTCTTCTTAGCAGGTGCTTGCTTCTTAGCAACAGTTACATCAGCCTTTGTAGCTGACTTCTTACTGTTATCCGTCTTAGTGGCTTTATTAGCGGTAACAGCAACTGGCATTTGAGCACCATTATTTGTTGCAGAAGTTCCATTATTAGTAGTTGCGGTAACTGCAGCTGTTTGTGATACAACTGGTGCTTGAACTGCATTACCATTAACAGCGTTTCCAGCAACTGTTGCAACAACCGGAGCAGGAGCTACTGGTGTTTGAGTAGCTGTCCGTACAATTGATGGAGCTGAAACAGTTTGAACACGACCAGCGTTTTGTGCTTGAGTACGGTTAGCGGCTGCTGGGAATGCAACAGTAGCAACCTTACTGTTATTAGCTACTGGTGTTGAAGGAAGAATAACTTTATTATCGCCTAAACGAACTTCACTAGCCTTCTTAGCTGCTTCATTTTGTTGAATTGTAGCTAATCGAACATTAAATTCTTCTTCAAGCTTATCGTAAGCAGCCTTGTTTTCAGCTTTCAATGCATTAAGTACTTCATTACCATGAGCAACAACTGCTTGGTGTTGTGCTTGTAATTGTTGAATTTGTGGTTCGATACTTGGTACTAATTCTGCAATCTTGGCAGCAAGTTTTTCATTTTCAGTTGTCTTTGCATTAGCAATCTTAGCATCGCGATCAGCAGCAAACTTTTGAGCAGCTACTTGATCAGCCTTTACTAAGCTTTGGTAAGCATTATCCAATTGAGCCTTGTAAGCTTGAAGATCAACAGCACCATTAGCCTTAAGAGCATCATCACGAACGCTAGCAGCCTTAGCAACAGCGGCATCGTAATTAGCCTTTACTTGTGCCTTAGCACCATTGTATTGTTGTTCAAGCTTAGCTAAGTTAGCTTGGTGTGTACCAGCTAAGCCATCAAGAGCCTTTTGTGCTTGAGCCTTAACATTAGCTAAGTTCTGTTGTTCATTAGCAGTAGCTTTTTGAACATCTTCAGCACTTGGTGTAACTGTCTTTGTACCTGCTACTTTGTCAACGTGGTGTTGAGCTGACTTGATAGCATTCAATTGTGCATCAACAGTTGAAGTACCCCAAATATTGCGGTTCAGAACTTCCTTAGTTGCGTTAACCTCATGATTAATGTTAAATCCAGTGTGATCAAACGTTACAGCATATGAAGGATTGCTACGATCAGAAACCCCTGAGCCATCCTTGATGGTCATTTCGTCAGTTAGCTTTTGGAAGCCAATTCCAACGGCACGAACACCAGCACGAAGAAGGTTGTTTGCATGTCCACCAATATGGGTTGGATTTACTAATTCACCATAGTACATACCTTGCATTGAGTTGAAGAGATTAATAGCATAGTTAAGAAGCGTAGGTGTACCGGCTTGCATAGTAGTTAAGTTTTCGTTAGTGTCACTGTAAACTATCTTGCCACTAAATTCGCTTGCTAAACTATTGTATAAGTTGCCAGTTACATTGTTAATAACACTGCTATATGTAGCATCTTTAGGCATACCGCTTTGTTGAATAGTATGACTGTTATTATCAACATTGTACTTTGCCCGGTTAGTAGCTACTTGATCAGCAATTTTGTCAGTAAGATCAGTACTTACTAAATCAAGTGGAGCAACATTTGCAAAGCCATTATTCTTGTTTACTGCGTTATAAAATTCACGATAGTTTTGAAAAACATTGTTACGGAAACCATTTTCCCATGAAAGAGCTAATGCCCGTAATACTTGAATTTGGTTAGCTGTTAATCCATTTGCAGAAACTTTTTCAGAATGATCATTATTAGCATCATAGCTTAATAGACCTGGTTGGAAGTCTAATGGCATTTCTGAAATATCATGTGGAGTTGATTCAGCAGCCTGATTTGTAATAATTGAACTATCTGGGTATTCACCATAATAAGTGTTAGCAAATTCAGGATGAGTATAGGCAGATACAGGAATACCGTCATTATATCCACGAACTTCTAGGTGAATTCCATAGTTTTTTACGTAATCAGGTACTTCAACATTGAGTTGTGGCTTAGCAACACGGCCATCAACAGCTACATCATTAGTTGTCGCTACATTATAAGACTTGCTAGCATTAGCAGTTGCAGTAGCAAGAGAAGCTTCAGCATTCTTGATGTTTTCTGCGTTAGTTGCTTGTTGAGCGGAAACCTTACCTTGGTAAGCATTGTTTTCCTTAGCAACAGCTGTGTTGTAATTATCTGTAGCAGCCTGGTTTTGGCTTGTTTGAGCGCTAGCTGCTTCATTTACTGATTTCTGGTATTGTGCTTCAATATCAGAAACAACTTGTTGATTTGCAGCAGCTTGACTAACAGCTTGTGCGTACCGTTGGTCATTTGCTGCACGTTGAGTGGCTTCGTTTTGTTGTTGTGCGCTGATTTGTTGTTGGTATTCAGCATTAGCAGCTGAAGTTTGTGCTTCAATGGAAGCGGCAGTTGAAGCTTGTGCCTGTGCAATAGCACCAGCTTGTTGTTCTAAGGCAGCATGACTAGCTTTTAATTGATCAATTTGTGCATTGGTCTGTGCGAGATCCGCAGCATTTGATTGCTCGTTGGCCGTGGCTTGTTGAGCTTCTTTACTATCATTAGCTGATTGCAATTGTGCGAGTTGCTGATCAGCTGTTGCCTTAACTTGATCGTAAGTAACTTGGTTAGTACTTACTTGTGCATTATTTTGACTATCATCGGCGTGTGCATTCGTCGTTGTAGTGGTGGTAACGACACCTGCAGTTAAGATTGCCCCCGCAACCAAAGCTGTTGAACGCCAATTATTTGTATTCGAATTTCTCATTTTAATAAACCCCCGTTTATGAAAAAATATTCAAAAGAAAATAAATTATTCATGCAAGGTTTATTGCTTAACGACTTAACAGTTCCTACTATATCAAGGTTTTCAGGGATTACAAGCGCTCGAATTTTTCAAACGATCGTTTTTGCATTTTGGCTATTCACCTGTTAAGTATCCATACTTATAAGCTAAATTACTGTTCATTAATCGCGTGAACAAATTTTTGTTTATAGCAAAAATCCCGTCATTTCAATGTTTGTAAACTAATTACACGATTAGTGAAATAAAGTTATTGTAAATCTAAATTCTTGTTTCCTAAATAACATTTAGAATCAAAAAAAAGTTTAAAAACTTTAAACCCGTTCCAGTGATAATTATAGGTTATTAAATCACCTTTTATTTACTGCTAAAAGCACCTAAAAATCTCTAAATTTTGACTTAATATTTCTTTGTTTTTGTCTTATTTCAAGACGTTTGGTCGTTAAAGCAACAGTTATTTCTACTACATTTTGTCTAATTTTAGCTCATTATTTAACAAGTGGTAACCTCATAAAGCCTTGATATATAGGCATTCATCCAGCTTACAATTCATAAGGGCCTATCGATTGAATTGTCTTCCGCCAAATGAACAGATGTGCTGATAAGTCAACGCTAGATTTAAGCTGATTTTTGCTTCATTTTCACCTATTTTTGATGATTTTTGAGCATTTTACGATTATAAATGAGCACTCATTTTCGCTCGTTTTATGCATATTATCATTTACAATTCTACCTATTTACTCCAAACTAAAAGCAAAAGATTATATTAAGGAGCTGACTTTAAATGAGGGTCACGTCTGCAAGTCTCTATAAGATTAATTTACCCCTCCAGTCAATTTTTAGGACCAGTTTTGGTCAAACGAAAACAAAGGACTTCATCCTGGTTGCCCTTCAAGACGAGGATGGTTTCACTGGTTACGGCGAATGTTCCGCATTTAGTATCCCTTTTTATACTGAAGAATTCAGGGATAGTGCCTACCTCTTACTACAAGATGTTCTTATTCCGACATTACTCAATCAAGAAATTACTACACCTGCACAACTAACCACGGCTTTTCACACAATTAAAAGGAATAATATGGCTAAAGCTGCTATTGATACTGCAATGTGGGACCTGTATGCCAAAAGAAAACACCAATCACTCGCAAAAGTAATCGGTGGCAATAAAAAAGAAGTATTAGCTGGCATTAGTATCGGAATCCAACCCTCGCCTGCAATATTAGTGCAAAAGGTTCAGCAAGCAGTTAAGGCTGGTTACCAGCGAGTCAAGGTTAAAATCAAGCCAGAAGCCGACTATCAATATCTCAAAGCAGTACGAAACGCGTTTCCACAGCTCATGCTAATGGCCGATGCTAATTCTGCCTATCAGTTAAAGGACGCTGACCGCTTAAAAAAGCTTGACGAACTTGGGTTACTAATGATTGAGCAACCATTAGAAAGCGATGACCTGCTCCATCACGCACGCTTACAGCAACAGCTAACTACTCCTATTTGTCTAGATGAAAGCATTAATAGTCTCGCTGATGCGCAAGCAATGTATCAACTCGGCAGCGGACGGATAATTAACATCAAAGTTAGTAAGGTTGGCGGCTTGACTATTGCAAAGGAGATTCAAGCATTTGCGCAAAGCCATCATATAGATTGCTGGTGCGGGGGAATGCTCGGTTCTGGAGTTGCTCGAGCTGCTGATATTGCTGCCGCCTCACTCCCCGGCTATACCCTCCCAAATGATATTTCCGCCTCCCAGCGTTACTTTGCTCATGACATTATCAAACCCTTAATCAGTTTAAATAATGGGAGATTAAAAGTCCCTGTTTCTCCCGGTCTTGGGTTCAATTTAGATTGGGACACCATTCATCGCTATACTATAGAAGAAAACAAACTTTAAACGACAAAAAAGCACGAACTAACCCCTTTGAGTTAATTCGTGCTTTTCTAGTTCTTATTAAGAAGGAAAATTACTTTTCATCTTTCTTATCTTCGTCAGACTTCTTGTCTTCTTCCTTCTTTTCAGCTTTTTCTTCAGATGGAGAAGTGTATTCTTTACTATCGTCCTTTTCTGCATCCTTAGCATCAACGATAACTAACTTGCCATCCTTCATTTCGGCTACAAGGTGCTTTACGTCAAGGTGATCAAGGTAGTAATCAGTTACCTTATCACGAATTTCGCGTTCAATAACCCGACGAAGCGGACGAGCACCCATGGCTTCATCGTAACCTTCATCAATAAGGTATTGCTTTGCAGTGTCAGTAACCTTAACATCCATGCCCTTCTTAGCCAATGTCCGGTTAACTTCTGCAAGCATCAAGTCAACAATCTTCTTCAAGTCTTCCTTAGTTAAGCTGTGGAATTCAACAATTGCGTTGAACCGGTTCAAGAATTCTGGACGGAAGTAATTAGTCAACTTCTTGATTAAGTCTTCTTCATCCTCATTATTTCCCATCTTAACTGGAGCATCGTTAGAGTATCCAGCGTTTGATGTTGCAATGATAACAGTGTTCTTGAAATCAATTGTGTTACCTTGACCATCAGTCAAACGACCGTCATCAAGGACTTGAAGCAAGAGCGTAATAACTTGTGGGTTTGCCTTTTCAATTTCATCTAAGAGGATGATTGAGTAAGGGTGACGACGAACTTTTTCAGTTAAGGTATTACCGTTGTCTTCATAACCAACGTACCCGGCAGTAGCACCGATCATCTTAGATACAGCTGTCCGGTCAGAGTATTCAGACATATCCAACCGAATAATGTCGTCCTTGCTACCAAACATATCAAGTGCTAATTGTTTAGCAAGTTCAGTCTTACCAACACCAGTAGGTCCAACAAAGAGGAAGCTGCCAATTGGTGAGTCGCCTTCGTCAAATCCGGCACGATTACGACGAATGGCACGAGCAACTGCTTCAACGGCTTTATCTTGACCGATAACCTTACCTTCAAGCCGCTTGTCCATGTCCTTCAAACGTTCAACGTCACTAGCACCAATCTTAGAAACTGGAATACCAGTCATTTGTTCAACTGCCTTAGCAACGTCTTCTGGAGTGGCAGTAACCTTGTCAGATTCGGAGTTTTCACTCAATTGCTTCTTCAAATCAGCAATCTTTTCCTTAGCTTCTTGAGCTGTCTTGTAGTCTTCTTTCTTAGCAGCAGCCTTTTGCTTCTTTTCTTCTGCTTCAATGTCCTTTTCAATTGCCTTAGCGTCCCGTGCAGGGTGCTTTGCTGCAAGGTGAGCAGCAGTCATATCGATTAAATCGATTGCCTTGTCAGGTAATGCGCGTTGTGGCATGTATTGAACAGAGTAATCAACAGCTGCTTGAAGAACGTCATCTGGTAATTTTACATTGTGGTGACGTTCGTATAAGTCACGAATGCCTTTAAGGATAGCAACCGTATCAGCCTTGCTTGGAGCATTAACAGTAACAGAATTGAACCGCCGTGCCAATGCTGCATCCTTCATAATTGTATTACGGTATTCGTCTTGCGTAGTAGCACCGATAACTGTTAGTTCACCACGAGATAATGCCGGCTTAATAATGTCAGACATACCCTTAGAACCGCTAGCATCACCAGTTGAACCAGCACCAATAATTTGGTGAATTTCATCGAAGAAGAGGATAATGTTCCCTGCCTTCTTGACTTCATCAACTAATTTTTGCATGTTTTCTTCAAAACTACCACGGTATTGAGTACCTGCTTCAAGGCCAGAAATATCAATACTAATAATTTCCTTATCCTTAATAGCAGCTGGTACATCACCAGAAACAATTGCTTGTGCTAATCCTTCAACAACAGCTGTCTTACCAACACCAGCATTCCCGACTAATACAGGGTTGTTCTTAGTACGACGGCTTAAAATTTCAGCAGTTTCTTGAATTTCTTTGTTCCGCCCGATAACTGGATCAAGTTCATGTTGCCGAGCTTCTTCTGTTAAATTACGACCTAATTTGTGTAAGATACTATCCTTACCTTCATTAGGTTGAGGGCCTGGTTGACCTTGTTGAGGATTTGCACCGCCAGGCAATTGACCAGTTCTACGATATTCAGCAAATTCTTCTGGTGTTACTTCACGACCATTAATTAGGTAACGCCGATTATCAGAATTGAAACCATTCATGCCACCCATTAATTGGTTGAAGATGTCATTCATGTCGTTGTCAAATGGATTCATTGGGTTTTGAGCCATATGCAATCCCTCCTCAATTAAATATAATTATTTTATTTTCTAAGTTTCGTAGTCTAAATATTCCGAGAGACAGAAGTTAACGCATCTGATCTCCTGTGGCTACAGCAACGCCACAATCTCATTCGAGATAATGCTCTTCTAGTTCTTTAAGGACCTCCCACATACTCTTATCCTGAGCTTGCGCCAAGGCATCGAGATCACGTAGGTTTAGCGAGGTCGAACTAGACTGTGGTTTGTTAAACGATTTGTGTAAAGTCGTGTATCCGTAACCGGAACGTTTGGAAACTTGATAAATCGTCAAGTGGTTAACTTCCAAATAATGTTTGATGTCGATCCGCATTGCTACCCACTTCCTTTACGATTAATATTATATCACATTTGTGGAGTAAAACAATAAAAATAGCTAAAAATAATAAAAAAATTTGTATAATATAAATATAACATTTGATTAAGACTGAATTAATAACCCTTAATTTTTGGTATTCTTATTATATCTACATCTGTAGTCAATAGACGCTTTTATAATCAATAAAATTTCTCAATTTATTATTGACAAATATTAAAAAATGATTAGAATTATTAGTAATCAGTTAATCAAAGGAGGACATAATGATGATCACTGCGACACTTCACTTACATCAAGCGTATGCCTTCTGGTTTAGCGAAATTACCATCCGCTAACCAGCAGTGATTTTGTCATTGTGGCGTTCTCGGATGAGCCCCAAACATCTGAGAGCCTCTTTTATACTCATTCCAATCTGATCAAGGAGCCTTGGATGTTATATTTTATAGCATTCAAGGCTCCTTTATTTTATAAACTTACATATTATATATAGGAGGAATTGGCAATGCCAGCTACTAAAAAAGGAATTCTTAATCGTCTTAACAATAATTTTGCTAAACTTACTCCCGGCGGAATCCGTGAATTTGACTATCAAGCCAGTTCAATTCCCGGAATCATTAAATTAACCCTTGGCGAACCCGACTTTAATGTTCCAGACGCAATGAAGCAGGCCGCCATTAATAGCATTAATGATAATGATTCGCATTACGCTCCTGGCAATGGGACTTTAGATCTTCGACAAGCGATTGCTCATTTTATGCAGGATCGTTATCAGCTTAATTATGATCCTGAAAATGAAATTGCTGTTACTGTTGGTGCAACGGAAGGTATCTACGCTTCTCTTTCCGCAATCATTAATCCAGGAGATGAAATTCTGGTTGCGACACCAACATTTCCGCTCTACATGGTAGTTACTAAGATTTTAGGCGGGACCCCTGTCGAAATTGATACTAGTGATGATAACTTTATTCTTACACCTGCCAAGCTCCAAAATGTTCTTGATAAACACCCAAATGCTAAGGGGCTGATCCTAAACTATCCTTCAAACCCAACTGGTGTAACTTATACCAAGGCGCAAGTACAGGCTCTGGCAGAAGCAATTAAAGCAACTAATTTAGTAGTTATTGCTGATGAAATTTACTCTGAACTGGTATACGACGGGCCACACACTTCAATCGCCAGCTTTATTCCCGGTCAAACCCTTGTCTTAAATGGCGCTTCAAAGTCACATGCCATGACAGGCTACCGAATCGGCTTCATCGCGGGGCCAAAAGAATTAATGAAGCCGGTTAGTGCAATCCACGCTATGATGGTTACAGCCGCATCCGATCCTGCCATGGCCGCCGCTGTTGCCGCTTTTGGTACTGATGCAGGGAAAGAAGCCACCCTTAAAATGAAAGAAGCATACAAGCAGCGTCGGGATTTTGTCGTTGATGCGTTAAAGCAGCTCGGTTTTGATATTACTACGCCAAACGGAGCCTTCTACATTTTTGCTAAGATTCCTGCTCAATTTGGCAATAATGATCTAAAGTTTGCTACCGACCTCGCTAATCAGGGAAAAGTTGCTGTAATTCCTGGTTCTTTCTTTGGTGCTGGCGGACAAGGTTATGTTCGTATTAGTTACTCTACTAGCATGGACACATTAAAGCAGGCAATGACTAATATCGCTGAGTTCATTAATAAGGAGGACTAAAATGACTAAAATTTTAATGACAAGTGTGCGAGATGATGAGCAAGCTGCCATTAAGGATTATGCACAGAAAAATAATATTGAAATCATTACAACACCGAAATTGATCGATGAGGCTGTTGACCTCACTACCGATGTCGATGGATTAGTAATCCAACAACGTAGCAGACTCCCCGAAGATATCTACGCTAAGCTCCATGCAAATGGTCTCAAACAAATCGCCACACGGACTGCCGGCTTTGACATGATCAATATTAAAGAAGCTAATGCCAATGGTTTAACAGTGACTAATGTTCCAGCCTACTCACCGCGGAGTGTCGCTGAATTTGCGTTGATGCAGATCTTTCGGTTACTACGGAAATCTTACCGGTTTGACCATCAAGTCGCACAGAATGATTATCGTTGGTTTAGCGATGAACAATCGGTTGAAATTCATACCGCTACAATCGGCATTATTGGTGTCGGACGAATTGGCGGAACCCTTGCCAAATTATTAAAAGCACTCGGCGTAACCGTGCTTGGGTATGACACAAACCCACGAACTGATTTAGATGGGATTGTACAATTCGTTCCTAAAGATGAACTGCTAAAACGTGCCGATGTCGTAAGTCTACACGTTGACTTAAACCCGACTTCAAAAGGACTGCTTACTACTAAAGATTTTGCTCTAATGAAACCAACTGCTGGACTAGTGAATGCCAGTCGTGGCCCGGTTGTTAATACCGCAGACCTTGTTGATGCATTAAAGAATGGAACAATTGCCGCTGCTGCCCTTGATACTTTTGAAGGTGAAGAAACAGTTGCTGCTGCCGACCGCCGTGAAAAAGGACTCGATGATCAGCCGCTCGTTAAAGAATTACATGCCATGGACAATGTAATCCTTACTCCGCACATCGCCTTCTTTACTAACCTCGCTGTGCAAAACATGGTTGACTTTTCACTTGATGATACTCTTGCTATTCTCAACGGAAAACAGTCCCCACACGAAATTAAATTATAAAAAAATAACACCCGTCATCTCTGAAATATCGTATAATCATTGCGCAGTTTCAGTGTATTTGGCGGGTGTTCGTACTAAGCAATTAATTTGAACTATAATAGGTGAAAAAGTAAACTATGAGTAACAATACGAGGAGGGACCATCGATGACAAAGTATAAAGTAACTGCTACTAAAACAACAACGGGGATGCAGGTATCAGCTGGGACACGCGGTTTTGAGATTACTTTTGATGAACCGGGAAGCACTAATACAGGGATGAATCCAGTAGAAATTCTCTTAACTTCATTTGGGGCCTGCCAAGCGATTACCGCCCATGCATTAGCCAATAAACGTAACTTTGACTTACAAGCCTTTTGGGTAACAATTGAAGGTAACCTTGACCGTGAAGATGTTACTGACGGCAAGAATGTCCGCAAGTTCACTGAAATCCATTACCAACCACACCTAAGAAGCAGCGAATCCGATGAAGATATCAAGAAATTCCTTGCCGATGTTGCTGCTAAGTGTCCTGTTGAGAATACTTTAATTTATGGTACAAAAATTATTCAAGACGGTTTTGTAAAAGTTGATTAATAAAAGCTCCGCGCCACTTCAGTGGTCAACGGAGCTTTTATGCATTCCATAAGTCATAATAATCTTGGTGCTTTCTTAGTAGTTCTTGATGGCTGCCTTCTTCAACGATTTTGCCGTCCCTCATTACAACAATTTTATTCACTCTCTTTGCAATTGAAAGTCAGTGAGCAATGAAAATCATCGTCCGATCTTCAATTCTAAGCAGATTATCAATAATTCGTTTTTCAGTGAGCGGATCCAAACTACTAGTTGATTCATCAAAAATCAAAACGTGAGCAGAAGAAAGTAGTGCACGAGCAATTGTTAACCTTTGTTTTTGTCCACCCGACAAGGCAGTCGCTTCTTCATCTAACTTTGTTTGGTATCCTAATGGCATCTCTTGAATATCGTTATAAATTAAGGCTGCTTTACAAGCGTTGTCTATCTCACTATCAGAGACAGCGCGGTTCGTACCCATTAATAAATTATCCTTAATCGTTCCTGAAAATAATTGTGGGGATTGCGGTAAATAGTGAATGTAATTTCTAACATCGCTAAGACTAACTTCAGCTATATTTTGCCCGTTAAAATCTATTTCTCCATGCGTTGGTGCATAAAATCCAACAAGCAACTTCGCTAACGTTGATTTTCCAGACCCGCTAAGCCCTACTAAGGCAAGTTTTCCATTATCAGTAATTTTCAAATTAATATCTTGTAAAATTTGCTTACTATATTCGTAAGAGTAGCCTACATGTTCTAAGTCAATCTCACCTGCTAATTCTAAATGAGTATCTGAATCTGCAAATAATTCTTCAGGTTCAACCTGCATCACTTCATTCAGTCGATTATTAGCTACTTTGGCTTCTTGAAGCTTAGTTTGTAAATTAATAATATTTTGTAATGGACTAATGAAAAAAGTTAATAAAGCATTAAACGCCATTAACATTCCAATACTTAGGTTACCTTGAATTACTAATACAGCTCCTTGAAACAGGATAATTGTTACTAGTCCATACTGAATCCACATTTTTATTGAATCCTGAAATGATCTGGTTTTTACGTAAGACAAATTCTTTTGCAGGAATCTAGCAAATTTATCTTCAATATTTTCATAACGGCTTTGTTCCAGTTGAAGTACTTTTAAAGTTTCAATTCCCTTTAAGTCTTCAATAATGGAAGAAGTAAGTTGAGCATTACTCTCCATCTGCTCTTGATCTAGCTTAGCAAAACGTTTATTAAAAGCATAGATAACAAGGGCATAAATCGGAACAGTAACAACTGTCGTTAAAAATAGCGTCTTATTATAGATATAGAGTACTAAACCAGTTACCATCATTATTCCAACGTCCAATAACATTGAAATAACCGTACTTGATAAGGCGTCAATTATCTTATTAATATCTTCAAATCGTGATGTGATTTCTCCTGTTTTTCGTGTTGAGAAAAAACGCATTGGAAGCTTATAAACATGTTGAATATAGCGCAAGCTAACTTGTGACGCTAACTTTTGATCTAATCGAGTTAACAAAAAATCTCTAATATAATTAAAAACCGAGTTAAACAGGTATACAACCACTAAACTACCAGCAAGAATACTTAACCCGCTAATATTTCGCGACGGTATAAAATGGTCAATAATTACCTGTAGATAATATGAACCAAGAATACTAATAATAGTAATTATTGCTGCAGAAACAACTATCCTTATAATTTCCTTTTTATAATTAACTAATCGACCGAACATACTCATAAGTCCCGCCAACGGTTCTTTTTTCGGAACATATTTTTCAGCCGGTGCAAATAACAAACATATGCCAGACCATAGCTGACCAAATTCTGCTCGCGTCATCTTTTTAACTTTTGTGGCCGGATCAGGGTCAGCTATATAGATATATTCACTATCAGCTTTGAAGACAACACAAAAATGCAGTAAGTCTTCTTTTACAACATGGGCAATTAACGGATACTTGATTGTTGGATCATCAAATAATGATAAGTCAGCTTCAATTGGTGTTACATCTAAACCAAGGTGATTAGCAGCTTTGACTAACCCGAGCGCAGTTGTTCCTTGTTTAGTCGTTCGTGCTAAATCACGCAACTTGGCAATTGGGTAAATCGAACCAAAATTACGTAGGATCATTGCCAATGAAGCAACCCCACAATCCGCCTCATCAACTTGAGCTACATAATGAGGATAATTCATTTTTTGCTTTCCTTTCTAAGTGAATAAAGAAACAAAGTCCAAAATCATAAGAATTCTGGGCTTCGTATTCTAAAAAATGCTATTTATTTTTTGAACAGAATTCGTAAAGCGGCGAAGATCCCGATTGCAGTACATAAAATACAAATAATCTCTTCATAAATATTGCTTGCTTTAGGAATTGCAATAATCCAAAAGAAAGTGACAATTATATAAATGTAGAAATCAATATTTTTGTAGAATACTCGATTAAGCTCTAACTCTTTTCCTGGTTGCTTAAACACAGTCCATAAAACAGCAATAATTGACCCAATAAGAAATACCGAACAAACGGTTAATTCAAAAAGATTTTCTGCTTCTAATACTGGTTTAAACCACAATATAATAAAAAGTGAGTAAAAGTAGAAGTTAAAGCTCTTGTAAAACTGTTTATTGACTTTCATTTTAATTGCCTCCCACGGTAATTATCTCCATAACAATATTATAACTATAAAATATAGTTTTAATTCATTTTGCATTATTCGTATGCTTTTCTGCAGAATTCGTAAGCGTTGTCAATAAATTCTATAAAAGATAGATAGAGGTCCAAGTTTCGGTTTTACCGATCCTTAGACCTCTATTATTTACGCGTTTTCAAGAAAATTACTTAGCATTTTTACTTTACGGTAACTCACAGTAACTGTTAATTCCCGATCGCTACCAAAATAAACAAGCCGTTCTTTCTTGCTAAATTCCTGAACTGCTAAGGGATTTATTAACGTACTTTGATTTACCCTTAATAAACGATCGTCAGCTATTTTTCTTAATTCACCATGATATTCAATACGAATATTTTTACCCACAATTCGTAAACGACGGTTTTCATTTTTGACTGATTCAATATAGTATAGATCGTCAAAATTAACCTGCCTTTTAACACCACGTATCGGTTCATAAGTAAATTTATCTTGCTTTTTCTGACCACCATTTATATAGCTCTGGTACCGCAAATATGCTTCATCGATATCTTTCCGTAAACGGTCAGTAATCGAGGCAATATCCTTTCCCTTTGAAATATAATCAAGTGGCTCAATTCGTCTTGAAACAGTGTGCAGTAAATATTTTTTATAAGCTGTTACGAAGACTATTTCAGCAAATGCTGCTTTTTTACGGATGTGTTCCGCAACATCTATCCCACTAATATCACCATCTAATTCAATATCCAAGATTGCAAGATAATCTTCATTATCTACTTTTCTAATTACTTCTTGCGGATCAGCAGTTTGCAACCACACTTTCATATCGTAGCTATGTGGTGTTTCATTAATCATCCGTCGCTGGGTTACCAACTTCTCAACATAATCAGATTGATAATCATTATTCTCTAAAATAATTACTTTTAACATTTTATTCTCACTTTCCTTGAATAAAACAAGTCATAATAATTACCTTCTCCTTAACTTCTGCAGAAAATGAATAACGATCATCATTATCCACAAGTTGCGTAATATTTGATAAACCGATCCCTTGATGATTCTCCTTTTCTGAATGTTCAAATTTCATGGCCTTATTAAGGTCAAGTGTCTTTTCTAAAGAATTAGCAACCACTAATTCATAATTTTCTTCATCATGTCTTAGTAAAGCAACTTGGATATATGGCTTCTTTTGGTTTGAAGTAGCCTCAATCGCATTATCTAACAAAATACCAATAATTCGTGCCGTCTTTACTTCAGAACCAGGTAAACTGTCTATTTTCGCATTAACTTCAATTGCAAGCGGAATTTCTTGTTCAACTATTCTATAGGCTTTTTCTTTAATCAGATTGCGCAAACCTGAAATGTTTAACCTACTCAATGAATTGTCAATTTCCTCGTAGTTCTTACTATCAATATTAGTTTGTAAGAATGTCGATAACAACTGATTTGCTTTTTCATCATTATGATCACGAATATAACCTTGAACACTAAGAAGCATATTCTTCATATCATGCCGTTCGCGACGAAGATCTTCATATTGAGCGTTAACTTTTTGGGCAGTCGCTATTTGGTTTTGGTAGCTGTTTATTAATTGCTGTTGTCGTTGGGCTTTCGCATTACTACGAATAAAACTAACAAACCCTATTCCACCAACAAAAATGATTATGAGGTACATTATTAGCATCAATGGAGCATATTCATTAGCTATCCCATCTTTCTCAGCAACTACAGTTAACCAAATATATAGGAGAAAATAGATAGATGTTATCTTCCATAAGCGAACTGGGCGCGGGAAGTTAACTATAAACCATGTTAATCTTGGCCTAATTAATTTTATAACAATTATTCCAAATATAATTGTAACTAGCAAATCATTAAATGGAATTAACCATCCTAAAATAAATATATTTGACTTTCCTTGCAAAAATAAAGCATAAGTATAATGATCTACTAAGTCAAATAGTGACGACATTATAATACTAGTAATCATGGCAAGAATATTGTTTATAATTATATTAGTTTTATCTTTCACTCTATCAAATAACCATAATATTATTACTAAAAGCAATGAATATAAGGACCCTACCGTCAGAGGAATAGATACGATAACAAAAGCTGTTAATCCAATTACTATTATTTTCTTAAGAGACAATAAGTACAGCAGAAGATAGTAAATTATTAACGTTTCAAATATCTGTAAAAACTCAGAAACAAATGATTGGGCTACACTTAAAGTAATCATTATCTAAAATGTTTTTTTAAAACTGAAAACCAACTTCTATAAAAGTTGAGAGCACGTCCCCCACCATTAATTTTTGCTAGTTTTTCTTCTGAGATCTTTTTATATTTTTTTAGCATATAATATCACTTCTCCCAATTATTTAATTAAAATTCCAACAACATTTGCAACAATCAACATCCCAGTAAACACCATTAAATTCAACGGTCCAGCGTGCAAAATACAATACAGTAAAATTAATCCAATATAAAACAGATTAATAATTATTAGATTTTTCTTCGTTTCTAAGTTCATTAAAATACCCCTATTTTACAAACCCCTGAGATAAAGCAAAAGAAATAATAATTGTTATTACAAAACAAATTACCGCAATCATTATTGCGCGTTCAGCACTTGGACGCATGAATAAATTCTCCTTTAGTAGATAATTACAGGTTCGTTTTTCTGTAAATCATGGAATGCTTCTCCAGCAACATCTGGATGCATGTTGATGCATCCATGTGATCCCCCACCTTTAGCCATATATGCATGTTTCGACCAGTCATGTCGCCAGCTTGCATCGTGGAAACCACACCCACTATCGGTAAATGGTGACCAGTACTGTACCTTGCTGGCATACTTTGAGCCATCATCATTTAACCCTCGGAGAACAGACGGTGTCTGTTGATACATGATATACCAAACACCCTTAGGGGTTTCATTGCCTTTATTATTTGTCCCACTAACAATGTCAGTACTAAGAACACATTTACCATTTTTATAAAACCATGCATGTTGATCAGCTATTGAAACTTCAGCATAGGTATCACCAATCCCGTTATTAGACGTGGTATCATATCCTGTTCCATGCTGGTTATAACCTTTACCGTATATGTCACTCTTTGCATTTACCGTCTGTTTATTATCAACCAATGCATTAGCAAGGGTTTCACCAGCTTGCTTTTTACTAATCTTCCATCCATATGAGCCTGCATCTGTTGTCTTAATTACCGACCCATCATGAGTCTTAAACTCAAAGGATTTACCAAGAGTTGACTGCTTATTATTGATTTCATCAACCTTAGAATTAGCTGCAGCTGTATCAAAATAATATTTGCCATTTTGATATGTTGCTCTAGTAACTATGTCAGTACAATTTAGTCGATATTTTTTATCTTGCACTTGATATGTCACAGTTTGTTTTGATAACTGTTCAAGTTTGACTTTCTCATTTTGAACAGTTTTACTACTTGCCGAAAGCGGAGCTTTATAAATTGGTTTTAATCTAACTGTCCCACTAACAACTTCTTTTTCAAGCTTCTCATGCAATCCATCTACACTATACTGGGTTCCACCGACTGCTGGTCTGACCTGCACGCTACCATTCTCATATACTGCATAAGCATCTATTGGAGCTTTTCGACCATTATTTAGTTCATTCACCTTGCGACTAACTGCTTGATCAATCTGTGGAATCACATTTTGATTAAAGTCTTGAGGCTTCACTAAAATATTCTTTGATTTAGTCGATGGAAAGAATGTATATTGACTGCGTAATGCATTTTTTACTTTTTGTTCATCAGCTTTACTAAATTTCGCAACTGGTTGCTTTTCTGCATATACTAAATCACTATTTACATATATTTTTGGTGATCGCGGATTATCTTGTAACTTTTTCAAGGCTTGCTCAGCAGTTAAACCACCAACCGCCACATTATCGATACTAACATTTTTGTTAAAGTGACGATGCTGATGGATTGTCATGCAACCTACTACCAGCACTAACAAGCATAGTATGATTATTATTAGCCGTTTAATAGATAAATTACGCATAAAAGTACTCCAACTTAATAATTTAAACATAGAAATGCCCTACACACTACATCATTATAGCAGTAGGGTTTTCTATATTAAACTAGAAAAACAAACTTTTTTAATTATAAAACACGACGTGCAAAATTAGGCATCCAGTAGCGCATTGGTTGTTCTTTTACTGTTTGACCTGGTTGCGGAGCAAACAATGTATTTCCGTTACCTGTATAGATACCTACGTGGTATGCTCTTCCAGGATTACCCCAGAATAAAAGGTCGCCTGGTTGTAAATTATTCATACTAACACTGTAGCCACAGTTAGACTGTTGAGCTGCTGTTCGTGGTAAGTTTACTCCAGCTTGACGATAAACGTATTGAACAAGTCCAGAACAATCAAATGAATTAGGACCCGTTGCACCATATACATATGGCTTTCCAAGTTGCTGACGTGCTAACGAAATAATTTGCTCTGCTTTTGAGCCCTGAGTAGATGGAGTTTGAGATGGCGTACTTGGCACATTTGTACTCATACCATTAAACGAAAAATTATTTGAATCTGTTCCGAATGTTTGTCCAGTACTCAAATTCTTTATTGCGGCATAGCGACGTGCACCACTATAACTCATGTATGATACCCAAAGATAACCGTTAGCAACTACTTTGGAATCATATGTAAAACTCTGTCCACCACTGTATTGAGCCATCACAGCCGATGATGTGCTTGGTGCTTGGCGAATGTTCAACCCATAAGCAACTCTGAACGTTCCGCGTTGTTGCATAGTAGTTCCATCCGCTGGCGTGCTTGGCGTTGGAGCAGGAGTTGGGGTGCTTGGTACCGGATTGTTAAATGCAAAATTATTTGAATCTGTACCATAAGTTTGACCTGTACTTAAATTCTTTATTGCTACATAACGACGTGCACCACTATAACTCATATATGATACCCAAAGATAACCATTAGCTTCTACTTTGGAATCGTATGTAAAACTTTGTCCACCACTATATCTAGCCATTATAGCTGATGATGTATTTGGAGCTTGACGTACATTTAACCCATAAGCAGCTCTGAATGTTCCACGTTGTTGCATGGTACCATTTCCAGATGTTGAAGGTTGTGTAGGTTGTTCTACTGGTGCTGTAGCCCCACCATTGTTTTGGAAGTATTGATACCAGTATTGTGCTTGCTGACCCCGTGCAGGTTGATTACGATTAGCCGGACGTTCAAAATTATTAAGCCAGATCATTCCAAGATTATAAGCTGAATCATAACTATGCATATATTCATTTGCAGTCATTCTCGAATAACGAGATGGATAGTACTGTTGACCATGCGTCATTTGATATTGAATGTATGCACACTGTCCTTGTAAAGTCCGATAATCATATCCATTATTTCTACACCAACCTTGAACAGCTGATGCAGGCCATTGAGCTATTCCATATCCCGGGCCACCACCATATTGATGAAGATCTGGAATAAGTCCTGACTCAGACACAAAGTTACCCAGCATTCCAGCAATCGCATTTGTCGTCCACCCTTGATTTATAAAGTAATTATGGATATACGTCGCATTATTAACTTGTTGTTGTGTATAGTTTGTTGTATACAATGATGTAAATAATTGAGCGTATGACACTGGTGATTGAGATGCTGATGGATTAAATGTCTGGGTAGATTCAGCCTCATTTTCATAATTAGCTGGTTTTGCAAATGTAGCTGTTTCTGTAGTACTTAAATCATCATCTTGATTTACAGAACTACTATCCACGTCTGAAGTAGTACTTGTAGCAATAGCTGATGAATTTGGTACCTCATTTGCAACTTCTGTGCTTGTTGCCGCATTTTCTTCTGCTTGATTATTATCCGCTAATGCAACACTATTGCTTGGCACATTACTATTTTGTTGTGGTAGTGCTTGAACAGTTGTTGGCATCTGGTCTTGGCTAACAGTATCTGCGTTTGCATTTGTTACCGAGATAGCCATTAAAGCAATCGGGGCTGCCAAATAAATCCCTAAATGTTTATTAATTTTCATTATAAATAAACTCCCTTTTACTGAATTCAGTAAAAATTATATATATAAATCAAAATTTTGGATCAATTTGCAATATTCGTAGCATTTTTTGCAGAATTCGTTAATTTCAGTAAAAAAAGCAGATAGGATTTCTCTTATCTGCTCATTAAACATAGTTGATTATTTTACATTCGTAACCTGATACTGTCCATTACCATTTGCTTTGTAATAAACGGTTTTACCATTATATGTTACATAGTTATTGCCTTCCTTGGCACTCTTATAGAACTCTTCCGCGGATATATTGCTGTCAACTACTCCTGCTTTTTGGGCGGCGCGGTAGCTAAAGTTCATCCCATCTTGAACTGTCACAGGTTGTTGTGACCGTGCTGAGTGAGTATTCTTTTGTAATGCTGCTTGACGGTGAATTTGCTTTACCGTTGCTGCACCATTACTTTTACGGAAAGTTGAAGCAGTATTTTGATTTTGATTACTATTAGCAGCCACCGATTGAGTAGTACCTGCGTTATTATTGCTATTTTGTGCTGGCTGGGTAGTATCTGCGTTGTTTACTGGTGCTGATGAATTAGCGGATTCTCCATTATCATCCCCAGCAGTCGCATTATTACTATCTGCCTCATCAGATGAACTGTCTTTCTTTGCTTCCTTATGATGTTTCTTAGAGCTGCTTGTACTTAGCGTCTCAGTTTTTGTTGGTTTATCCGCTACTACATCCTTAGATGACGATGGGCGTAATAGCATGTAGCCTCCACATACTACGATAATTACAACTAATAATGAAACAATGATTAATTTACCCCTGTTTTTCATAGCTCAAATGCTCCTCAATAATTACTTTTATCCCTGTAGTATACCTAAATATTTGCTTTTATAGGTCAATTTGCAATATTCGTAGCTTTTTTTGCAGAATTCGTCGCATTTCGCTGAATATTTTACTAAAAAGTAAAGAAATAGTAAAGAAGCGTTTTCATCATAAAAAATGAGCGTATAATGACGATGATTAAATTTTTGGAGGGGTTTAACATGAAAAAAGTTAAACTATTTAGCGCTGCATTAGCCGTAGTTGCCGGATTATCATTTGCTGAAGCTAATGCCAATGCCGCTCAACGTAGTAACAATAATACAAACGACGTTAATGAAATTGGTTCACTTATTTATTCCAACGCTTACGGACAAAATTATGTTAATGATGCCCACAGTATTAGTGTCTTCAAAGATAGTAATGGACGTTATGGAATTGGCCAAGGGACCGCTGATAGTACTGCTTTCTTCAAAATTAACAATGATGGTACAGTTACAATATGGCAGATAAAGGGTGATCCTAATACGCCAACTTATAAGCAAGGCTATACTAAGAAGACCGTGCCAATTTCTAGTCTCCAAAAGTCCGAAAATCAGACTTCGACGCAAAAAGCCACGATTAACCACGCAATCTCATCAATCAAAAATAATCCATCAGCAACACCAACACAAAATAGTCAATCAAGCAACGCTAATTCTAATACTCACCAATTACTTCAAGATGGACAAGTAGTCGATGACTTAGGATTACAACTTTATAACCGTTACTATGGTACTGCTTATCAAAGTCCAAGCTTAAATGTTTTCAAAGACAGTAACGGACGAATGGGAATTGGTCGTGGAAGTTACGACAATACCATTTACTACAAAATCAATAGTGATGGTAAGACAATGACCGTTTGGCGACCAGTTTCTGGTGCTAATACTTCGGCCGCTAAGCAACAATACACAACTTCTACTGTTTCCCTGAGTTCACTCGGTTTTAACCCAGATGGTCAGCCTAGTTCACAAGCAAGTTCAAATAGTAGCAGTACAGCAAACCAAGCTAATGCTAGTTCTGCTTCCGCAAATAGCCAAGCAATGCAATCTAGCTCTGCCACTAAGACAAAGACTGCTGATCCTGCAATCACAAGTGCCCGTCCAACCGCTAAGGAAAATCAACAAGTTGCCAAAAACGCTAATAAGAAAGTCACTGTTCCTTCTTCCCAAGGCAAGGAAACTCTCTCTTACTACAAGATTGCTGCACTAGTTTATGCAAAAGCATATGGTGCTGACCGGCTTGGCAGTAACCAGGGATTACAATTGACTATGAACAAAAATCATTCCCGTTTTATTCTTGGTGAAGGAACTGCTGACAGTACCCTTCTTTTCCGTGTAAATCAAGGAAAGAAAACTGTAACAGTATGGACGCTCAACGATAGTGATCGAACAACTAATAAAAACACATACGAAATCAGTTCATTAGTCAACGAATTCTATGCTACTAACGACCAACAGACCCTTGTTAACGAGACTGCTCAATCATTGAAGAAATAATAAGATAAAAAAGATTATGATATACACAAATAGACCTCTAAGGCTCGGTAAAGCCGAACTCTAGAGGCCTATTTGCGTTTGCAAGGGCATGATGCTTCTGTCACGCTCTCTTATCTTAGGATATCAATTAAGTTCTTATTAGCTGCTTGCCGCGCTGGTAAAATTCCGAAAATTAAACCAACAGCAGCCGATGTTCCAAATGCCAATAAGAAAGCGTTAAGCGAGACGTGGGCGTGGATATGAATACCGCCGCCACCTATCGCGTTTGATAATAACGGTGCTAGTAAGTGAGCTAATCCAGCCCCGCAGAGAAAACCAAGCAATCCGCCAGTTAACGTTAGAATTACGGCCTCGACTAGGAACTGCATCATAATATTAAATGGCGTTGCTCCCACTGCCAATCGGATTCCGATTTCCTGTGTCCGTTCTGAAACTGAGATGTACATCATATTCATAACACCGATTCCGGCAATAAATAGTGAAATCGCCGCAATAAAACTAATAAATGTTGTGATTATACTCATTTGCGATGAGAATTGTTTCAACGCTTTTTCCATGTCTAAGTACTGATAGCTTCCTTGAGTCGCAGCTGAACTATTATTCTTTAAGTATTTAGCTACTTTTCGTGAAATTGCACTTGCATTAGCTCCCTGACTAAATGTCAGCTTAAGCGTATTCCCCTCTTTTGCACTATCGCCTTGATAATATAGCTTCTTAGGTAATAGCAGGTCAACACCATAGGAATTTTGATTTCCATCATCTGTAAATTGTTCCTGCGTTTTATATACTCCCGTGACCGTGTAAGTTACATTGTTCGCTGTTACCGTTGTTCCAATAGCATTTTGTGCTGATCCGTATTGCCGCATAGCAACCTTTTCACTCATTAACGCATTGGCTTCACCGAGTTCAAGCTCATTTTTAGTAAAATTCTTTCCCGCAATTAAGCTTACACTATGCGTTGGCTTTTTCAGCAAACTTAACGTTACAGTTTTGGTCGTATCACCGATATCAGCACGAGTTGAAAGATTGTCAGACTCTTGTTCTATTTCAGCTTTCTTAATCTCGCCACCGAATTGGGTATTAATATCCGTCAGTTGCTCTTGTGTAAAACCATTAATCGTCGAATTAACATTGTCTGGATTGTAGGCAATTTCAGTTGTTTGCTGACCTTGCTTAGCATTGTTACCAAACTTATCATACATTGTTTTAGTAATTCCATCCCCGATTCCAAGAATAGCAATTACCGCCGCAATTCCGATCATAATTCCAATAATGGTGAGGAAACTCCGCTTTTTATTTGCCTTTAAGGATTGGATAGCAGACTTAAATAGCTCAATCATTTGCATTTCGTTCACCATCCTTACTATCGCTAACCACGCGACCATCAATAATCTTAATTACTCGGTCACACTGTTCTGCTACATGCGGATCATGAGTCACCATAATAATCGTAGTTCCTTCTTCACGATTAAGGCGCTTAAAAAGATTCATAATTTCTTGACTAGTTTCTGTATCTAGGGCTCCCGTTGGTTCATCCGCAATCAAAAATTTAGGGTGTGTTGATATTGCCCGGGCAATAGATACTCGTTGCTGTTGCCCACCAGACATATTTTTAGGAAGTTGGTTCTCATAACCTACTAAACCAACTTGTTTAAGAACTTCCGAAACCCGTGAACCAATCTCTTTTCGGCGCTTACCAGCGTACAATAACGGTAATGCGACATTATCTGCAACTGTTGACTCCCGTAAAAGTTTAAAGTTTTGGAAAACGAAGCCGACATTTTGATTTCGCAAACTTGAGAATTGTTTTCGCGTATAGTCGTGGATCGGGTGATTTTGGTAAAAGTATGTCCCTTCAAAATCATCATCAAGAAAACCAATAATATTAATCAATGTTGACTTCCCTGATCCGGATTCACCAATGATCGCCACTAACTCACCCTGCTCAATACTAATATTAATATCATGAAGAACGTGAAACCGATGATCACCCTGCCGATAGTACTTATTGATGTTTTTTAGTGTGATCATATTAATCAACCTTCGCGTTATCTTTAAGCTTACTATTAGGGTTCGTCACAATTCGGTCACCTGCATCGACACCATCTGTCACAATATATGAACTATTAAATGCGTGACCGCTAACCTCGGTTTCTCGTACCCGATTATTTGCTCCGACAACAAAAACTTTGCCATGGCGAACAGCAGACTTAGGAATTTGAACCCCGTCTTGCTTAACCGAAGCTTTAGCAGTTTGTCCTGCCATAAACTTATTAGCGTTCACATTTGCAGTTACTTCATATTTAGTATTATTTCCAGAATTTTTAGTTGGAATTGTTGCAAGATAACTGACCTGGGTATCAGCAGTCCGTTTCGTTGCCAATGCCGTCACTTTAATATTTATGCTTTGGTGTAATTTGCTGTAATCATATTCTGAAACTTGACCAACGAACTGGAGGCTGTCTGAATAAAGCGTAACTACCGGCTCATTTTGTTTTGACTGGTCAACCGTGACATAACCAGCAAAAGGTGCTGTTAAGGTTTGATTGACTTTACTTGAAGCAGTATTAAGACGCTGCTGAGTTGATGCTACACTTGCTTGCGCATCAGCATAAGCATTTTGGGCCTCATTTAATTGGCTTTGAAGATCTGCATATCCTTCATCTCCACTGGTCATTCCATTGAGTTGCTGACGAAGGTTATTTACTGTCTGCTGCTGCGAATTCATTGTTCGCTGACTCTTACTAAGGTCCGCTTGAAGTTCAGCTACACTATCTTGCGTATTGTTATTATGCATAGTTAAAATGGCTTCACCTTGTGTTACATGATCCCCATCTTTAACATTTAAACTTTGTAAATTTCCCGAGGGTAGCGTTAATGTCTGTGTCTGAACTGGTTCAATTTTTCCAGTCAGATTAAAGTCTGTTTGTGATGTTAACTTTAAGACATTGTACTCTGTTTTCTCAGCCGCTTTTTGTGCATTATTATGACGTACTGCAATCACAATAAGCAACAAAATAATAACAACTCCGCCTATTACAATCCATCGGCGGCGACGGGTTGCAAATAGTCTCCGCAATCGTGGTTTCCGCTGGCTGTTTCTTTTCGCAGTCATGTGTGTATTCCTCCAAATAGTAACCATTTTATGGTTAGTTACTTATGTAAGTAAGTATATAAGTAACTAAATAAAATTGCAAGAACGTTTCTCTCATTTCATCGAGCTGTGGTTAGTCTGTAGCGATCCCAGCACAAAAGGGCAATTCCAATTAAGATCAATATTAATGGCGGCCATAAGGGAAATCTTTTAGTTAATAAAACTACTAGCCCAACTAACACTATAAAGCCGCCATGTACATACCAATACCTTCTATCAAGATTATCGATAAAATAAGTAAGCCCGAAAATTACGAACGACCAACCGAGGCCAATATCCTTAGCTAGCCAGTTTAACACGCCGATAATAATAAAGACCGTTCCAAAAATTATATTTCCTTTTTTACTCACTACAACCATCCTTAGATTAAATTTTTCTCATTATATCAAGCGGCCGTTCCTGAATACAAGGGTAAGACAGGGTTACATACTTAATTTATAAGTTCACATAACAGTAGCAAAGTTAGTATCTAAGGCCATTAACTAGAACTTAACTCGTCTTCTTCTACATTGTAATCCATACAATTAATATCTTGTATGGATTATACAACCAAGCCTAGAATGAAATTAAATCTTAATGAAATTTAATTATTTAAGGAGAATGTTATGAAATGGTGGAAGCAAATTTGGTATAAACAACGCCCCGAAATATATTTGGAGAAGGATCGTCACTTAACTCCTTCACTTAATTTATGGGACCTTCTTGGATTAGGCATCGGTATGGTTGTCGGAACAGCCATTTTCACCTTACCTGGAATTGTAGCGGCAAGACATGCTGGGCCCGCGGTTTCAATTTCCTTTTTGCTTGGTGCACTTGGTGCTGGATTAGCAGCATTGATCTATGCCGAAAACGCTTCGGTATTGCCGTTTGCTGGTTCGGCTTTTTCGTGGGTAAGTATATTATTCGGTGAACTTGCCGGTTGGTTATGTGGCTGGGCGCTATTAGCTGAGTACTTTATTTCTGTATCTTTTGTTGCGTCCGGATGGTCAGCATATATGCAGGGATTTCTAGCTAGTTTTAATATTTATTTACCCAAATCAATTACATCAGGAATCGATCTTCACGGCCATTTTGGTGTTGATATATTTACCATTGCAGTAATTATCGGAACTTCAGCCTTACTTACTATGGGACTGAAAAAGGCTAGTCGAGTAGAAAATACTTTAGTTATTTTGAAGGTTGTAGTAATTATCATTTTTATTGCTGTTGGATTAACAGCAATTCATCCAGCAAACTATGTTCCTTTTATTCCACAACATCGGATTGGGACGGACTTTGGCGGCTGGCAAGGAGTATTGGCTGGTACCTCACAGCTGTTCCTTGTATATGTCGGATTTGATGCAATTGCGTCTAGCACAGCCGAAACGGTTAATCCACAAAAGACAATGCCACGTGGTATTTTAGGAACCCTGATTCTTGGTACAGTGCTATTTGTAGCAGTATCACTTGTTTTGACGGGAATGTTTAAATATTCTATTTATTCTGGCAATGCAGAGCCAGCAGCCTTTGCTTTGCGAAAAACTCATCACTTTTTTGTAGCTAATTTATTATCATTAGTGGCTATTTTAGGTATGATTTCTGGATTAATCGGAATGCTCGTAGCATCATCACGCTTAATTTATTCCTTTAGTCGTGATGGCTTTCTACCGGCAAGACTTAAAAAGCTCGACTCGAATGGGACTCCCCGAGTAGCACTATGGGGTGTCACAATCGCTGCGGCAATTCTCGGTGGAGTTCTTCCATTTGATTTTCTGTCAAACCTTGTTTCTGCTGGGACCTTGATTGCCTTTATCGTTGTCTCCTTAGCGATGTATCAGCTTCGAAAACGAGAAGGCAAAGACTTACCAGCTCCTAAGTTTAAAGTACCTGGATATCCTATTCTGCCTGCACTTTCAGCAATAGTTTCTGCGATTATTTTTTGGAAATTGAATATTGGTGCAAAATTCTTGATGCTTGGGTGGCTTGCATTAGGATTAATCATTTACTTTACTTACGGAATTCATCACGTTAATAAAGAGTTAGAGATAAAGGGCCATGAGTAATTGGACAACGTTTGATACAGAAAGTTGGTTTGGTATGTCAAGCCATTTCAAAATCAGAGCAATACTACCCTGAGTAAAGAAAGTATATTTAAGTTCACATTCAAAATCACTCAAATCTTCATTTTCTTTACGGAAAATCTTAAAAGTGACTTCTTTGATTGAAATAAAAGCTCTAGAAACTCTTTTATCAGCTTGGAGATTATTAAGGCAAATGCGGGCAACGGTTTTATGACGTTGAATAGTCTTTAGCATCTGTTCTAAATTTTCTTCAAGATTAGGACTTCGTTCGTTTAGTTTAATTGTAGCTGTTAAATCGGTAATAAAGGACTGACTTAACTTTTCTAGTAGATCGTAAACGTCTTGATAATGAGAATAAAATGTGCCGCGATTAACGTTAGCACGCTTAGTGATTTCTGTTACTGTCACTTGAGATACGGGTTTTTCTTGTAAAAGTTCAAGAAAATTTTTAGCTAGGATCGTTTGAGTTTCAAGTGAGCGTTTATTGTTTACTTTATTGGTCATTACTGATTTTCCTTATTATTTTATTTCAACAATCCAACAGAAATTGTTGATTGAGTGGATATAAATCCTATTTTATACTATTTAGTGTTTATGACGACAATGTGTTGAATTAATAGAGAGGAGAAAATCATTTGGAAAAAATTTTTCAACGTTACGGAAAATTGACAACAGTTCATCCCAAAACTATTTTGGGGGTTGGAATAATTATCATTTTTATAATGTTGTTAGCCGGTTTTAAATTCGGTGGTAGCCTTTCAACAAAGGAACTGGCGATTAATAACACGCCAGCGTCGCAAACTGCTGACTTGGTAAAGAAACACTTTCCATCGAATAATGGTGCACAGGCCCAGGTGGTCCTAAAAAGTCACAGTAAATTAACAACAACAAAAAATCAAAAGTTAATGGGGAAAATAGAAGCCTCGTTAGCGAAGGATAAAAACGTTGCAACGGTTATTTCGCCAGTAATGGGACGGACGTTAGCACAAAAGGATCATGTTGGCTACTTTACCGTTAATTATAAGAACAAGAAAATTACTGACCACGAAACTAATAACCTTAAGCGAATAGCTAGCCATTATGGCAATCGGGATACCCAAATTGAATTGTCAGGAATAAGTCAGAAGGTTGCAGTTAGTGAAGTACCGGAAATTGTTGGTATTTTAGTGGCATTAGGAATCCTTGCGATCACCTTTACTTCTTTAGTCACCGCAGGATTGCCAATCATTTCGGCATTAGTTGGTTTACTGACGGGAATTGGTGGTGTTTTCTACTGTGCTAAGTTCGTTGATGTTCCTAGCTATGATATTTCCTTAGCAGCGATGGTCTCATTGGCTGTCGGCATCGACTATGCCCTTTTCTTAGTAGCAAGGTATAAACAAGAACGTCAGTACGCGGAGAGAACTCAGGCCCTGATTAATGCAGTTCAGTATACCGGTCCTTCGATTGTTTTTGCTGGAGCAACGATTGTAATTGCATTGTTAAGTATGAACGTCCTGGGAATTGGGTTCTTAGGAATCATGGGAAACATGGCAGCAATTGCTGTAATTAGTACCGTGTTAATAACCCTTTTATTAGTGCCAATTGCTTTACAGTTGTGTCCAGCAATTGGTCGACCAAAGCAAGAACAGAATAAGCGATTCTTACCAATTAAATTCATTAAGAATGCGGTAGTTAACCATAGTGTTATTACCGTATGCTGCAGTTTATTAATTTTGATTTTAGCAGCACTACCAATTCAACAGATGCACCTTGGATTACCTAATGACGGTTCCAAACAAGTAAATACTACTGAACGGCGAGCCTATGATATCAAAGCTCGTGCCTATGGTGCAGGAAATGATAGCATGTTAGTAACGGTGATTAGGAATACCCAGAAGCCACAGTTAGCTTCTAATTACGTTAAAGCTGTGCAAGATCAATCTAATGTTAAAATGGTAACCCCTATTATTCCGTCACAGGATGGTAAATATTTAATGCTTTCTGTTACACCAAAGACAGATTCCAATGACATTAATACAGAAAAATTAGTTAAAAATCTTCGTAAGATTAAAGTTGACGGTCAACAAATAAAGGTAACAGGTAGCACAGCAATGAATATTGATATTTCAGAAAAATTAAATTCTGTTCTACCCAAGTTCTTATTGATCATTACTGTTTTTGCTTTTATCTTACTAGTGATTGCTCTGCGTTCATTAGTCATTCCACTAGTTGCAGTGATTGGCTTTATCTTATCGATAATTGCAACACTAGGGGCAGTCACTTTCACAATTCAAGAAGGACATTTTGCCGGATTGCTACATTTACCTGGAAAAACAGCAGTCTTAAATTTCCTTCCCGTTATTACTATCGGTATTCTATTCGGTTTAGCAATGGACTATGAAGTATTCCTTGTTCGTCAAATTCATGAGGAATACCTAAAATCAGCTAATAATATATCATTGGCTGTTGAGCGAGGGTTATCTAAAGTGGGAAGTGCAATTATTGCAGCTGCTTTGATTATGATTACGGTATTTGCTAGTTTTGCTTTTACTGATGAGATTATTATTCAATCAATGGGTCTTGCACTAGCATTTGGGGTATTCGCCGATGCCTTTATTGTTCGACTATTATTAGTTCCAAGTATGATAAAACTGTGCGGCAAATTAAACTGGGGCACAAAGTTATAAGATTCAGCACTGTATTCTATCAATGATACAGGTCAAATAGATAATATTTTTAGGCGGCTTGATTGCGGAATTGTTTCGTGGTCAAGCCGTTTTTCTAGTCAAATTAAGTGCGTTTAGACCTTGCTACTTATAAAGTGACCTCCAGTTAGCTAACGTTGTGTCCCCAATTTTGTACTTTCTAGCTGCTTGGGGAATGTCAATTTTTAGTGCATCTTCTAGAATAGACCGCTTTTTCGTTATTGAGGATTTAGATTTTCTTCCCACAAGAAAAAAGCCTCTAAGTATAAGATGAGTCTTCTATTTCCTCTATAATACTCAGAGGCAATTATAGCCATTAAATAAAGTGTTCTTCATTATATTGGTTAACAAACTCCGCAAAAAACGGCATTGTAAATTCAACAAAGCCCCGTTGTGGTGATGAAATTAATTGGTCGTCCATCAATCGGGCACGATAAACTGACACATAGTTTGCTGGGCGTTTTAATAACTGTTGTAACTTATTAGTCGAAACAATGTCAGTCCCCGTTTCAACCATAGCATTAATAAATGCCCGATCGGTTTTTGAGAGATCCATATACATTCGTTCATAGGCATTTCTAAAAAGGTCAACTTTTGAGGCAACTAAAGTTTGCTTTAATACCCCGTCGTCTAATAATAGTGATTTCTGGCTATAGCGCCAAGCATAGTAACCAATTGTCTGAAAAGCATAAGCATAGCCTTTAACCGCCTCACTCATTTGATTTAACACGACATAATCGATCTCGCGATTACCACTCTTGAAGGCTTGTTCGTAACTTTGTGAAACTGATTCCGCATCTAATGGCGATAAATAAATTCGGTGACTCCGCAAGAGAAAAGTCAATGTATTATCATTTTGTACTTCAGAAACTCGACTAGGTAACCCCGTCATTAACAGCGAAATATCAAAATCATCGCCAATCAATGTTTGGTATTCGGAACCGAACGCTCGCACGTCATCGCTAATTTCGATCTCATCAATTCCTATTAAGACTGATTTTCCTTGGTTTTTTAGCCGGGCTAGTAACGCCGGAATATAATCATCGTAATCAATCTGATTAGCCGCGTGCATGGAATTTAAACTAATACCATTCCCCATTACATTTAACCCATTGATACTCTTCAACATATCAACCAACGATATTCCCGCTGCCCGCTGTAGCGCGTGCATTAACTGAAATAGCAAATTACCTTGCCCGTTATTTAACCGGATAAAGCACCAATTATCTAATTTTTTTAATTCTTTCTGAACATTTAACAGGAACACTGTTTTCCCTGCCCCTCTTGTACCGTACACTAGCGAAGTTTGGTACTTAGCATCATGAGCTTGTAGACCAGTGAGATAGTCTGTTAGTGCTTGTTGCTGGTCAATGACAATTTTTGGAAAACGACCAAAGCTAGGCATAAATGGATTAAGCATATTTTTGTCAGGCATCTTTTTATACTTCCTTTATAATTGTTTGTTATTGTTTTATAAAACTTTTATAATTAACTATTTTCATTTTATAATTCCTTTATAAAGCTTACAAGAAAAATAACCAATAATCCCTGCCTTGGACGATATTTCCTGGGAAATAAAAAGCGCCATTTCAATTAAGAAATGACGCCTTAAATGTTAATGACGTGCTTCATAAATTAAGTGCTTATTCATAAATTCTTCAATACCGTAACCGCTAAGTTCACGGCCATAACCGGAATGCTTAACGCCACCAAATGGTAATTCTGGTAACGAGGCCCAACCATCATTAATCCAGCTCATCCCAGTTTCAATTTGCGCCGCTACCCGCTCAGCATGATCATAATCTTTACTAAACACGGTATTTCCTAAACCATAGCTTGAATTATTTGCTAGTTCAATAGCCTCTTCTTCAGATTTAACCTTATAAACTGACGCTACCGGACCGAACATCTCTTGATC
The DNA here is from genome assembly GCF_014145555.1 of Limosilactobacillus albertensis. Classification (NCBI taxonomy): domain Bacteria; kingdom Bacillati; phylum Bacillota; class Bacilli; order Lactobacillales; family Lactobacillaceae; genus Limosilactobacillus; species Limosilactobacillus albertensis. The sequence goes on along the minus strand of NZ_JACIVD010000069.1, from coordinate 235,668 downwards.
AAAAATTGGATTATCTGGCGTAATGTCGGTCAAAATTGTTGGCATAAAGAATTGTCCTGATAAGTCCACTGGCTTATTTCCGTAATAAACCTTGGCCCCGTTCTTTACGGCTAAGTCAACCTGTCCTTGAAGCTTATCCTTGGCTTTCTTTGAAGACAAGGGAGCTAATGTAGTGGAAGGGTCAAGCGGATCACCCATTTTAACTTTTGAAAAAGCATCCTTCATTATTTCTAGAAAACGGTCATAATCTTTTTCAAGAACGATAAACCGTTTTGATGAGGTACATACTTGCCCTGCATTATAGAGCCGTGCTGCTGGAGCAACTTTTTCAACGAGATTCCAGTCAGCATCATCCAAAATGATAAAGGCGTCATTTCCGCCTAACTCCATCGTATTCTTCTTTAAGTTTGCGCCAGCTTCTTTAGCGACAGTAGCACCACCACGTTCAGAACCCGTTAAGCAAACTCCTGCAACCCTTTTATCAGCAATTGCTTTATTTACTTGGTCGTAAGATAAGAAAAGATTGGTTAAACTGCCTTCAGGAGCACCCGCTTCTTTAACGGCATCCGCAAAGGCTTGAGCAGAAGCCGGACAATTTGAAGCATCCTTTAAAATCATTGGATTACCAACGATAAAGTTAGGAATGAATACCCGTGCAATCTGATAAAATGGGAAATTCCATGGTTCAACTGCAACAAGGGTCCCTAATGATTGCTTAATAACCTTTGCCCGACCACTAGTTGTTGCAATAATATCTGGTGCTAAAAACTTATCAGCGTGTGCTACATAATAATCACAAAATGAAGTACATAGGTCGACCTCGCCTTTCGCTTCACCGATTAATTTACCCATGTCTTTTGTCATAATCGTTGCATATTCTTCACGTCGCTCACGTAGAATATGCCCAAGGTTTAAGATTACCTGCTTACGTTCCTCAAGGTCATTATGCTTCCGCCAATCTAAGTATAGTTGATGGGCTGTTGCTAATGTCTGTTCTAATTCTTCATCTGTAGTATTTTCAAATGTCTTCTCAACTTCATTAGTATATGGATTAATTGTTTGATATGCCATAATTGTTCCTCCTTAACTAAGCGCTTACATTTTATAACTAATCAATAGACCAATTCAACTAATTTCACTCTGATTTTTTCAACATTTGATACTAGTTAAGTTCATTACATAACAATATATCGTTATAAAAAGTGTGTATGTCTAGTAAATGCTAATTATTAAAGCACTCCTTGTTCGCTCACAAATTTCACCTATACCAATTAGTGAATTTAAAATTTTACAAAAGTCTTTTGGTTAGCGTCTTATACAAAAATAGGCTAGGATTAATTTAGATACATGTAGAAAGGATGTTTTTCAATGGCAATCAAAATTTATGCATTCGGTGGCGGTCAAATGGTTGAAGCAATGCTGCGAGCCGCTTTAAAGAAGGGAATCATAAAAGCTGAAACCACAGGAGTTACTGATATTTCGGCTGACCGAGTCAATTATTTAACTGATACTTATCATCTTCAAGCAAGTCAACAACCTGACTGGACAGCAATTACTACTGCTGATCTTGTAATTCTTGGTGTACGGCCACAAGACGATTGGCAGCAAATCATGAAAGAACTAGTCAACCATGATTATGCCAAGGACGTCCTTTCAATTATTGCCGGAGTGACCGTTAAACAACTCGCTAGTCAGGCTGATCTTTTTGCAATTACGCGGATCATCCCCAATACTTTGACTGATGTTGCCATGGGTTATAGCGGTGTCGTTAAAAACGATCGAGCTAATCAAACTGTCATTGAAGACTTTCTAAATAGTTTTGGAAAAGTCGATTACATTGATGAATCCTTGCTAGATGTATTTACTGGATATGGCGTGGCCGGACCAAACTATATCTATAACTTTCTAATTAGTTTTACAAACGCAGGCGTGCTTGCCGGAATGCCTCGCCAACAAGCAAACAAACTTGCTCTTGAGAATTTACGCGCAGCCGCTGCATTTGTAGAACAAAGTGGTAAACATCCTGCCGAATTACTTGATATTAATAATTCTGCTGGCGGAGTGGGTATCACAGCTCAGCACGAGTTAGACAAAAGCTCTTTTTCAGCCGGAATCGAAAATGCTGTCCTTGCTGCTGTTAAACGAACAAAGGAATTAGGCAAACAGAATAAGGGTGATTAAAATGACAGAAACGTTAAATTGGGATCATACAATGGTCGATGTAACTAATCTACAAGATGCAATTGATTATTTTAACTCTAAAGGGCTAGCCTTTACCCCTGGTGGTCATCATGAATATTGGGGAACGAAAAACGCACTAGATTATTTTGGACTTAACTATATTGAACTCTTAACAGTCGCCAATAAGGAAAAAGCTAAGGCATTTCCATATGAAAACAACTCAGCAATTCATGATGCTGTTGAGGATTATTTTGCTGGTATTCAGCGAATCACAACAATTGCCATTCGGACTGATAACATCGAAGAAACCCACCGGCGATTAAAGGGACTGGGCCTTAATGTCGGTGATATTACTGATGGAAAACGGATTGATCCTGCTGGCAAACTCATTCAATGGAAGATTTTCTATGTCGATGACGAACTTGTTAATCATTTGCCTGCCCCATTCTTTATTCAATGGAGTGAAGATGATGATAAACGTCGCGAAGACCTAAAGAAACAGGGATTAATTAAATTCCACCCAGCCGGCGACCTCTTTGTTAAACAAGCTATCTTTAATGTTAGCGACCCGGAAGAAGCAGCTAAGCAATGGTCAGCCCTCTTACAAGCAGAAGTAGTGAGCGAGGGTGATACCTATACAATCAATATTGGAAATAAGCAACTTGTCTTCACGGCTGGCGTTGAAAATCGATTATTTAAACTTATCTTTCACGGCGCAAAGCAACCTGAAAAACTCCAACTTGGACAAATTAGGTTTGATCTACTTGATAAGAAATAGCACAATATAACCTGGGAAATAATATAAGACTAAAAAAACGCGTAAAATCGGTTAAAAAGCTGATTTTGCGCGTTTCCTCTCTCATTTATTGATATTACCTAAAATCTTCAATAATTAATTAGCAATTACTGTTAAAATACTACCAATTACAATTAGGATAATTCCAACTACTGTATATATCATTTCTCGCTTGGTCTTGGTTTCATGCAAAAGTAGGATACCACCAAATGTTGAAATAATAACATTCATTTGACCAAAAATTGAAGCAGTCACTACTCCAAGAGCTTTACCAACAAAAACATAGGCAAAGTTACCAATCCCCCATGAAAGTCCTCCTAAAATATTTAAGTATTGTTCTTTTTGCTTAAATGCTTTAGCGTTACCCGAACAAATAGTATAAATTACTGAACCAAGTAAAATTCCTAATACTTCTGGTAGGAAAATACCCTGACTACTTTCATGAGCAACCTGTGGCATTTTAGGAAAAATCGAATAAGCACAGTAACCAATTGTTGTTACTAATAAAAATAATACCCACTTAGTCGAAACCTTTTTATCCGATGTTCCGTCCGAAATCGAGGTTAAAACAGCCCCAATAATTACAACTACACACGCTGTCAACCCAATACTTAATGCTCTGGCTCCTTGCCATTCATCAAAGAAAAAGATGCCGACAAACGACGTCATAACTAACACAAATGCTGAAGAAAGGGGCATCGTATTTGAAACTCCCATATGTTTAAACGAGATAAACTGACCAACCTGTCCAATTGTCCATAAACAACCGATCGCTAGCGAGAACCAAAAAGCAGTTACACTGACGGTTGGTTTTGTTATCAAATATGCAATAATTCCCACAATTGAAGCTCCAGCACCGATTCCAAACATTTGATTAACTGGTGAACCACCAATTTTACCAGTAATTAATGGCATCGCACCCCAACCAATTGCTGGAATTAAAGCAAGTAAATATATCATTTTCTCTTTTCCTCTTATTCTCTCTTAGAATAATTTTTATTATAGTTTCAAAAGAATACGCTTGCAAGTAACTTTGTGAAAAAAATTCAAAATATTAAGAATTAAAAGTAGACAAAAAAAGAGGGGGACAGAATTAGCTTGGCTAGTTCATAGTCCCACCTCCGTAAGGTTGGCTGGCAGTTTAATACGTAAAACAGTAAAGAGACTGAGCTGATTTCCAGCCTCTTTGTGTTTATTTACTTATTAGTAAATACCATCGTAAGCCTTTTGGTAAAGCTTTACAATGTCTTCAACAGTACCCTTACGTGGGTTAGAGAAGGCATTACCATCCTTGAGGGCATTCTTAGCCATCATTTCAAAGTCTTCTGGCTTAGCACCAATTTCCTTGATTGATGATGGAATACCAACAAGCCGGCACATTTCACGCATACCGTCAATTGACTTTTGAGCTGCTTCGTAAAGGGTAAGACCAGTAGTGTCAAAGCCCATTACCTTAGCCAGTTCAGCAAACCGTTCTGGACATGCGATTAAGTTATATTCTTCAACAGTGGTCAAGAGCAAGGCACAGCAAACACCATGAGGAGCATCATATTGACCACCGAGTTGGTGAGCCATTGCGTGGACATAACCGAGGTTAGCGTTATTGAAGGCCATTCCGGCAAGCATTTCAGCTTCAACCATCTTTGTCCGTGCTTCAACATTGTGACCATTAGCAACTACTTCTGGTAAAGCAGTTTGGATTAATTGAATTGCTTCTTTACATTGACTATCAGTAATTGGATTGTGGTCAACTGAAACATATGGTTCGATGGCTTGAACAAAAGCGTCACAACCAGTAGCAGCAGTGATGTCTTGTGGAATATCAAGCATTAACATTGGATCGTTGAATGATACCAATGGAATATTACGCCATGAAACAACAACGAACTTCAAGTGTGTCTTTTCATTTGTGATAACAGCGTGACGGGTTAATTCTGAACCAGTACCTGCTGTTGTGTTAACAGCCATTAATGGTGGAAGCGGATTATCCAAAGTTTCAATTCCGGCAAGCTTTGAAATGTCGTCACCGTTAGTTAAAACAATTCCAATACCCTTACCACAATCATGAGCAGAACCACCACCAACAGTAATGATTGAGTCACAATTTTCATCTTGGTACATCTTCTTACCAGCTTGAACGTTACGAATCTTAGGGTTTGGTTCAACACCAGTAAATACAACGTAATCAACACCGGCCTTTTCCAACGCAGCAGTTGTTTGCTTAACAGGACCGTTATCAATCTTAGATAAACCTTCAGTAGTAACGATTAATGGCTTGTGCATATTGAGCATCTTTGCACGATCACCAATTTTAGCAATAACACCAGGACCAAAGAAGTTAACGCTTGGCATTAAGAAATCAAATTGTCTATTCATTAAAATACCCTCCTCATGGCATTTGAATACGATACCATTATCATGCAAGCGTTTTAATTTTGCAATAGAAACATTTTGATTTTTGGCGCATTATCACCCAATTTGTAATAATAATTTTGCCTAATCCACTACAAAATCACGCTGTTTGTCATAATATTCACAAAATCAGTCATTTTTGCAATAATGTCCTACAATAATTTGCTACTTCAATCACAAACTAAAACAATTCATTTTCAAAAGCAGTACCAAGGAGTGCAACTTGTGAATTATATGTGTTTAGTTTACGATCAGCAGTCGCAATTGAATCATCCGGCATTAAGCTAATTTGTAAATTAACAGGAAGCGGCGTCATCTTCAAGCCAGTTATAACCAGTTTCATTGCAATTTGTGCTTGCGGTCCGCCATGTCCGCCAAATGTTACTAGACTAACCGGCTTGTCTCGCCATTCGTTACCTAAATAATCAATAGCATTCTTCAAAACTGCTGGATAGCCCCAATTGTATTGCGGAAAAACAAATACAAAACCATCATAGCTTTGAACCAATTTGCTCCATTTCCGTGTCTTTTCGTGAATATAGAGTCCCAAATAAGGAATTTTAGGTTCATTCATCATCGGTAAATCAATCTCTTTTAAGTCAATAATGTCAAATTGAACCTTTGTGCTTTTCTTTAGTTGAACTTTTAACCAATCAGCCACTTGCATACTCCGCCGATTGGGACGAACACTGCCAACAATAATTCCAACTTTTTTCATTATCATTGCCTCCTTTTAATATCTTCATTTTAATAGCTTTTTTGAAAAGGTAAAAGAAAAACGAGGAACTGAGCTAATCCCAGTGCCCTCGCTTCTTATGATAAAATGACCAATCAATTTTATATTTTGGACGTTTTACCTGCCACCAAGTCCGCAACTGTTTTGCTCTAAATTGGTAGCGTTCAAATTCATCGTTCTCAATTCTTTTCTCGGCAGGTAATGTCAACGGTGTTTCAACCGCTATATTCGCACTTGCCCTTCCTTGCATGGCAAATATCCCTGCTGCGACTAGTATCCCAAAAAGAATTATTTGATAACATTTAATCCTTATTTTAAATCAAATCCTTCAATCCTCATATCGTAATCGTCTGTCACTACAATTACTATACCACCTTCACCGGCTTTAAATAATTGCCTAAACAAAACTCAATAAATTCTTTACTTATGATATGGCAAGCCATTAATAATGGTAAAAGCCCGATAAATTTGTTCACTTAAAACTAAACGCATTAACTGGTGCGGTAAAGTAAACCGTCCAAATGATATTTGCGTATCTGCTCGTTTCAGGACTGCTGGACTTAATCCTAATGAGCCGCCAATCACAAAAGTAATATCACTATGACCATAAGTCGTTAATTTATTGATCTCTTTAGCAAATTCTTCAGACGTACGTTCTTTTCCCTTAATAGCAAGCGCATATACATATTCGCGGTCTTTAATTTTATCAAGGATTCGTTCTCCCTCTTTTGCCATCACTTCATCCATCTCAGCTTGGCTCAATGATTCAGGCGCTTTTTCATCAGGAACCTCGACAATTTCAAATTTACAATAGCGTCCTAGGCGTTTACCATATTCAGCAATTCCCGCCTTAAAATACTTTTCTTTTAATTTACCCACACCAATAATTTTTATATTCAAGATATCCACTACCTTCCACAGTTTATCCACAAAGTTATCCACAGGCAATTATGGAGTTTAATACTTTTTCCGAATGTTCGGTTAGTTTTTTATTAAAAAAGCGTTTTCTTAAAAATAACTTATCCACAGTTATCTACAGGAACGGTTGTTCATCATCGACTTGTAAATCCCTTGTGTCTGTAAGGATACATAATCGCAATTATCAAAATAATCCACTTATCCACATTATACCAGCTAGCCTGTGGATAAGTTTTGAACAACAATTTTTACTAATATACCAACATTTATAAAATTAATTTAAATTTAGCGCTAGTTATCCACCGACTTATCCACAAGTAATTTCACAGTATTATTTTAACGTATTTCTAACGATTTACAACACAATCTGTGGTAAACATACAACGTAATGTCATCTGACGAATATTAAATTATATGATTTTTAGATTATTCGGGATTTTTAGCTTCAAACTACTTAAAGACAATTCCATGTTGCTCTGCTTCTTGCTGGAAACCTGCTGGAACCTTTATTCCTAGCTTATGAGCCTGCTTTAAATTAAGAACAGGTTCTCCGTGATGATAATCATTAACTGCCATCTTCCCTACTTTTTCACCCTTTAAGATGCGGGCGGCCATTTTTCCTGCAGCTTTACCTTGTCCATATTGACTAAGACTAATTGACGCTACTCCGCCATCTTTTACCATTGTATCGGCACTAGGAAAGACCGGTTTATTTACTGCATTCGCATTTTTTACTAATACTCCCATCGATCCGGCAATTATATTGTCACTTGGAACAATGACAGCATCAACCTTACTCAACATTGTTTGCGAAGTCTGATCCAGTTCATTAGCATTTGCGATCGTATAAGTTTTTAAATTAACGTGTAATTTACGTGCGGCTTTAACCATTGTTTGATACTGGCTTTCAGAAGACGTATCACTCGATGTATAAATTACCCCAAGCGTCTTAATATCCGGTATAAACTTCTTTACTAACGCAACCTGTTGTTCACTGGGATTAACGTCATGCACGCCAGTAACATTGCCACCTGGATTTTTCTCATTCTTTACTAGCCCGGCACCAACCGGATCACCAATTCCACCCATTACTATTGGAATATCCTTAGTTGCATTAGCAAGAGCCTGGCAAGCCGGAGTTGTAATGCCGACAATAACTTTTGCATGGTCATTTACCAACTTGTTTGCCATCGTATTTAGATTTCCTTGATCGCCATTCGCATTCTGATATTCAATTTTTATATTCTTTCCGTTTCGGTATCCTTCTTCTGCTAAGCCCGCAACAACTCCCTTCTGTATTTGATCTAACGCTGGATGATGTATCATCGTTAAAATCCCTACTACCGGCTTTGTGGTTCGCTGATGAAGTTTTAAAAGTCCAAAATAGCCCCCAACTATAACAATTCCGACAATAATGTATCTCATAATCCGTTTCATCACTATCTCCACCTTTCAAAATAAAAAGGAGCTCCACGTTCGGAACTCCCACTATTTTTCAGTGAAATAGAAAAAGCCCGTACGTGAAATCCGTACAGGCCCTGTTTGTACATGATAAAGAAGCCGGTACAGATATAATCTGTGAATTAACCCAGGTCATATCTGTACAACAGCTATCCCTGAGTTACCGGCTTTGCCAACTATTATTCAATTGGAAAGTTTGATAGCTCATTTGCTTTACTCCTCATAAACGAATTAAGTTTAGTTTAATGGCAAGTAATTTAAAAGTCAATGAGATTTTTTTAATTAAGCATATTGATGGGCAATTTTTCCACAAACGGCGGCCACTATTGCAGCAAGAATATCATCAATAAATGTATTTACGTGAACCTTATCATGGTCGAATTTTGCGATAATACCATTCTTTACCCTGTCGAAGTAGCCAAAGTTGGTTGTGCCGATTGTCCCATAGATATTAGCAATCTGTAAGGCAAGGGTCTCGTCTACCCCAAACACCCCCGCATCGTTTTTTATAATGCTTGCTAAGGGTTCGTCTACCTTCCCTTCTTCAGTAAGCCGGTCAAGCTCAAGGGCGACCATCGCACTATTTAGTAATTCACGCTTATGCATTGTATCGATCAGGAACTTTTGACAAGTTTCTAACGTTAAATCTGGTTCAAAGTCTTTTTGGGTTTCATATACGATTTTAGCTAGTTCATTTAAGTCTACACCACGTTCTTTTAAGCGGTTTACTACAAATTCATATGCTTTTGTATCGGGGTATTTAAACCGTGGATTATTCATTTTACCCACCATCCTTTATATTAATAATCTATATTATACCGCTCTTTAATCGGTGGAGTTTAATCTTAAAAAGGCTGAGAGTTTTGTTTTCTCCCAGCCTTTAATCGTTTTAATTATTCTCTTGTTGTGAATCATCGGTTGACGTTGTATCAGCGCTCTTTGTTAAGTGCAAAGTAGCCGTGTGTTCCTGACCATCATGGTAGTATGTCACTTTTGCTGTTTCACCAACCTTGTACTTATATAATGCAGCCTTTAATGAACCTGTATCTGTAATCTGAGTATCGCCAAGTTTTGTGATAACATCATACTTCTTTAATCCAGCAGTATCTGCAACTGATCCGCTATTTACATCCATAATTACTACCCCTTTGCTTACGCTAGTTGGTAGTTTCAAGACTGATTGCTGTTGGTCTGAAGTTACATTACTAAGATCTACCATGCTAATTCCTAATGATGGACGGGTAATTTTTCCATTCTTAATTAACTGGTTGATAATTGTTACTACTTCATTACTTGGAATAGCAAAACCGATTCCTTCAACTGAGGATCCCTGTGTATCTGAGGAAAGTTTCATTGAATTAATTCCGATAACTTGACCAGCCATGTTAATCAGTGGACCACCGGAATTACCAGAGTTAATAGCTGCATCAGTTTGAATAACCGATGTTAACGTTCCATCAGTTCCAGCCTTTAACGTCCGATCTTTTGCGGAAATAATCCCTTTAGTTACCGTGTTGGCATATTCACTTCCCATTGGTGAACCGATTGCTAGAACATCTTGTCCCGGAACAATTGAGTTAGAGTTACCAAAGGATGCGATTGTTTTAACATTTTTAGCATTAATCTTTAGGACAGCTAAGTCTGTTGCCGAGTCAGCACCAACTAAATCAGCATTAACTTTTTTACCATTGCTTAGAATTACTTGAAGGGCATTTGAACCTTTTACAACGTGGTTATTTGTTACAACATAAGCAGAGTCACCGCTCTTTTTATAAATAACTCCAGAACCTTCACTAGCTGTTTCTAGCTTATTATCACTTGAAGAGCTGCTACTGCTGCCATTAGCACTGCTATTGCCATAACCAAAAATACCTAACGTACCATTTGACTGTTGAACTTTTTGCTTATTAATAACACTAACGACAGCACCTTGGACGGACTTATACGCTTGTGAAGCCTCACCATTTAAGTCCGCTTTGTTTTTATTAACCTTTGTTCCGCCAGACTTGTTAGAACCCGTTGGAACCCGGGTACTTGCTACTTCCTCATGATGTTGTACTAAGTTGTTAATTCCTAATGCAATTCCACCACCAATCAGGCCGGCAAGTAATCCCACAACGATTACTCCCAGCCATAAGCGGTCTTTAAAAGCCTGTTTTATTTTCTTCATCAATCAACCCTCCGATTAAAGAATTGCTATCTTCAAATTACAATTTAAATATGAAAAATATTTGAATAAAGTTAATAAAAAACGTGATATCTTGGTATTTTTCCTATAACGTCATTAATTTACTAGGAGCTTCCGGCTCGGCATCTTGTAATTTAAAGTCATGATCAACACCAAAATCATGCTGTTCCATTAAACTTGCAACCGTTAAGTGCGCCAAAGAACGCATATTATTATGCTGGCTACGATGGCCGAGAAAGATTTCTTTAGTTCGTTGACCAATCACACTCATTAATGCATCTGCGCCTTCTTCATTTGAAAGGTGACCTTCATCCCCCAAAATCCGTTGCTTTAGCGGCCATGAATAAGGACCCATCCGTAACATTTCTGTATCATGATTGCATTCCATTACGTAAGCATCCGCATTTCGAATTGTTCCTTCAACCCGGTCAGATACGTACCCAGTATCTGTAAGAATACAAAAAGTTTTGTTATTATGGTGGACCTGATAAAACTGCGGTTGAGCTGCATCATGCGATACGGCAAAACTTTCAATATCCATGTCACCTAAATCTTTAACAGTATTAGGGGCGATAACGTGCTTTTGTTCTAACGGAATCTTACCAACCTTATCAGCCATCGCTTGCCATGTTCCCTCATTGGCATAAACGTCCATTCCATAACGACGAGCTAATACCCCGACACCATGCGTATGGTCACTGTGTTCATGCGTTACGAAAATTGCATCGACATCTTTTAATGACCGATCAATCTTTTTCATTAAGTTCTCAATTCGCTTACCGCTTAACCCGGCATCAATTAAGATTCGATGGTTACGCGTTTCCAAGTAAGTTACATTTCCTGTACTTCCACTCGCAAGTACACTATAACGTAATGGATCCGTTTCTGTCACTTAAAGTTCCTCCTCAATTACTTATTATTTAACGAATTAGTATTCACACTATCTGGTGTCTCTTTCATTACCGTACTATTAAATGCATTAACTTGTAGCTGCTGAATTGCCCCTGAGTTTTTAGTCTTAATTTCAACAATCCACGTTGGAACATATACTGATTTGTCATCCGTAGTCGTGTTAAGCAATTTAGAATAACTTAATGTAGCCCATCGAATTCGGGAGTTATTTGGTATTTGGTTATGTTTATATAGCCAAGTAATTGCCCTTCGTTGACTAATGGTATTTGACCGTTGACGTAAAACTTCTACATCTTGTAGATAAGTCTGGGTATAGCCAGTTACCTCATGATCAGAATTTATCCGAAAACGAATTTGTCCATCATTTGAAATTAACGGCTTGTCTTCAAGGACCTGAGTGTAGACAATAGTATTTTTATCAGATAGTTCTTTATTGTAACGATAGTGATCACCTAAGCTAACCATCTTTTTATTTTTTAGTAGCCGGTTAATCCGTTGAACCGTATTATCTGCGGAAACTTTAATTGGTTTATCAAACTCACTCGTTAATGTTCCAGATGTAAATCGAAAATTCTGATTGTGTAGCTTATCTGATTCTTGTTCTAAAATCCCACCATCTGTTGAGCGTTTTCCAGCAATGTAATATCCTGTTTGCTGCTTGTTAGAAAGATTCCCGTAATTAATTGAATCGTTACGCATTTCTTTAAGAACCGCAGATTGTCGATTTTGTTGACCATTCGATACTGTAAACCTAGTTTCTAAAATTAACGAACTACCAACAAAAATATCAAAAAGCAGAAAGGCGAGGATAAATATCCATTGAATACGTTTAAAATTCATTCATTACCCCTCCTACTTTTCCAATTCCGTGTACTCAACCCAATGACCACGATATTTAATAAAGTATGTTGGCACCAATTTAACCACATGATTGTTAACACTGTTGCTCTTCCAAATATATCCAACACGCAAGTCTTTAATATCGCGCATTCGATTAGTAGCGTGTAATTGGTTAATAACATCAGTACTTGACGGAAGTTTGACCATCTGGTGATCGATTGGCAGCGGAACTTGTAAGCTATACAAGCTCAGCCAATATCGTTCATTACCGCTACTAGTTGACTCTAAAGTTACCTCACCATATCCATCGTTATTAAAAATCGGGAAACTGTTAACATACGCACGATAGTTTAATCGCCGGCCTTGTTCACTTACTTCGTCATACCGTAAATTATCAAGCGGCATCCCGATTGCGGTCAATTTATTATAGAAGTGCGAAAAAATCTGACTAGTTGATTCACGGTCATCCTTGCTTAAATAATTCTCATACTTAAGAGTTCCGTTCTGACGATTATAGATTAAACGGCGGTTGGTCCCATCAGTATATGTCGTCTCATTTCCGTTTTTATTAGCGGTGATCGTTGTATGCTGATTAGTGCTCATCAAACTAGCACTTAACGTATCAATGTTTTGCGCAGTAATCTGATATCCTAGCTCCGGTAATTCAAACGAGTGCGGATACATCATAACGGCAACTCCATTAATAATCTTATGGTCGACCGGTATCTGCTCCATTGACGTTAGTAAGCGCCTAATATGGCTAAAGTTTCCCTTTTCAACTCGTACACGGTACACACTATAATGATGATCCCCAAGTAAATAAATTTCATGCTGTCCATTCAATGGAATAACAATATGGTTAATCTGATTTACCCGGTCTGTATCAATCGATTGCGAAAATGTTTCATTAAATACAGAACTAGGAACTTCATCAGGATATGTCAGCATTAATGAATTTCGACGGCGCAAATAACTTAAATACACGTCACTGTTATTCTGCTTGACAACATTTGTCCGTCCCAGTTTCCAACTCTCTAATTCTCGTTTTACACTTAAAATTAAATTGGCTTTAGGGCTATGGAGCTGATTCTGGTTGCCTTTTTTGTTTGTCTCAATTGCTTTTGTCGGTAGGTAAACATCTCCCATTGATTGCGGAGTGTATTGCGACTGATTATTACTATAACTCTCGTGTCGCGCCCCTTCATAAGGAAACGGATTTGTCCAAACAATCCATGAAATGAATAAACTAAGAAGCACAACAACCGTTAAAGCGATTGATTGCCAATTACTTTTCAGTTTCCTCATCATCCCAGTCTTCCTCCTCGTAAGGTACATATGGCAAGGAAATATAGAATGTCGAGCCCTTGCCTTCTACACTATCAACCCAAATTTGTCCGCCAAGCATATTGATAACTTCCTTAGAAATAGCTAAACCAAGGCCGGTTCCACCTTGTTTCCGGCTTCGTGCCTTATCAACCCGGAAGAAACGGTCAAAAATACGCCCAAGATCTTTGCGGGGGATTCCTAATCCCTGGTCAGTGATACTCAAAATAACATGATTATGCGTTTCTAATAAGCGCGTAGTAATTACTCCGCCATCTGGTGAATACTTAATGGCGTTATTCATAATGTTATCAATTACCTGAGTGAATTTATCAGTATCAATTTCAACCCATAAGTCCTTTTTAGTAAAGTAACGTTCGATGGTATACTTCTTCTTTTTTGGATCTTCTTCTTTTTTGATAATCATATCGAAGCGATCCAAAATATAGTTAAAAAGCTCATTAATATTAACGTATTCCAGATTAAGCTTTGTTGTTCCTGCATCCATCCGTGACAAACTCAAAAGGTCATTGATCATCCGAATCATTCGATCAGTCTCATCTTGAACAACTTTTAGAAATTTCGGTGCTATTTCTTTATCCTGCCAAGCACCATCACTTAAGGCATCAACATAACTACGTACACTCGTCAATGGTGTTCGCAACTCATGAGAAACATTTGAAACAAACTGCTTTCGTTCACGTTCTTCTTTTTGCTGACTAGTAACATCATGAAGCACACAAACCAGTCCGCTTACAAATCCGGATTCACGTTGAATTGGTGAGAAATAAGCGTTCAAAATTAAATTATTTCCAGAATTGGACATATCAATGATCATTTCCCGCTGCTCGCTATTTACAAGCTGCCGAACGGTATAATCATGCCGAATATCTAAAACATCAATGATTGATTTACCGATTAAATCGTCTTCGTTTTCAACGCCAAGTAATTGCAACGCCATGTTATTAACAATCGTCACGTTTCCGCGGCGGTCAGTTGCCAGCACCCCATCTGACATATGCGATAGGATACTATCTAACCGCCGACGTTCTGAATCAGTTGACTCCTGAGCTTCTTCAACTCGGACTGATAAATTATTAACTGCTCCGGCTAACTGTCCTAGTTCATCATTTCCTAAAACTTTTACCTGTCCAGAATAATCACCACGGGCAATCCGCAATGTTTGTTTACGCATTTCTTCAATCGGCCGCGTTATTTCCTGGGAAATTATTATTGCCAAGATCAAACTAAGGACAATCGTAATCATGGCAGCAGAAAGATAAACAAAGGTAATGTTATTAATATTAGAATAAACACTCTCTAAGCTAGCACGAAGATAAACAGCTCCAACAACGTTATTATTACTATTATCAACCAGCGGGATAACGTTTACGTAATAGCGTGTATGATTAGAGTTATCATATAAGTTTTCGGTATGCGAACGATTATTTAATAGGGTCGCTTTGATTGCTTGATCAGTCGTCTTTTGACCAATTGCTCCCCGATTATCCGCGTTACTCGTCCCGCGAACAACACTCTTACTGTCAACAACCCGAATTTCAGAGATGTTATTATTATTAACTTCAGAAAGGATCTGATTAATCTGCTTATTCGCCTTTTTGGTATCTGAACGAGCCAGTTGTTCTGCTAAAGAATTATCGACATACGATGGTAATTCAATTGTTTGTTTAAACGTATTAAGGTTTTGGTGTTCCAATTGACGCACAAAAACCGCCCCCACACATTCAAGCGTTAACATCAAAATTAACACAAATACGAGAGCGATTTTAAACCGAATCGATTGATAAAATTTTAATTTGCTGTTCACAATGGTTCAGCCTCTAATTCTGATCAGGATTTGCTAGGTAGTAACCAACACCACGCCGAGTAATTAGCCATTGCGGGTGACTGGGATTATCTTCAATTTTTTCACGAAGCCGTCGAACAGTAACATCGACTGTTCGCACATCACCAAAGTAGTCATATCCCCATACTGTTTGAAGTAAATGTTCACGATTAATAACTTGACCGATATGTTGTGCCAAATAGTGCAGTAATTCAAATTCACGGTGTGTCAAATTAATGTTCTCACCCCGTTTAGTAACCGTATATGCTTCTGGATGAATTGTCAGGTCCCCAATCTGAATATCAGTGTTATTATCTTCTTCAGCGGGTGCCTTAAGAGTAGCCTGACGCCGCAAATTTGCCTTAACACGGGCTACTAATTCACGATTTGAAAATGGCTTAGTGACATAATCGTCTGCACCAAGTTCAAGGCCAAGGACCTTATCTAGTTCTGAATCTTTAGCCGTTACCATAATAATCGGCATTGTATGTTTAGCTCGGACACGCTTTGCTACTTCAAGCCCATCAATCTTAGGAAGCATTAGGTCGAGGATAATTAAATCAGGATTTTCTGCTTCAACTTGCTCTAACGCAGCTTCACCATCATAAGCTACGACAACTTCATATCCTTCTTTTTCAAGATTAAATTTGATGATATCAGAGATCGGTTTTTCATCATCAACAACTAAAATTTTTTTTGCCATATCAATAGTTCCCTCCATTGGGTTAATTGATTCAATACTTTAAATCTGCTATATATCGGTGCCTCTATTATAGCACAGGGAAAAGTTCCATAAATATTTTCCAAAAATATTTGACATTTAATATTAAGCAGGTTAAAATAATTGAGTATTCTGTTAAAGAATATGGGCAGTTAGCTCAGCTGGCAGAGCAACGGACTCTTAATCCGTGGGTCCAGGGTTCGATCCCCTGACTGCCCATCAGAGGTTTACAGCGACTGGGATTTTATCCCGGTCGCTTTTTGTATATGTTGGAAAACTTAATTCTGTTAAAAAAACGACCAAGATCGGCTAAAAAAGCTGATTTTGGTCGTTTGTCTTTATTTAAATTGATCATGAACATATTGAGCATAAAGCGGTGTTGATTGCAACAACTCTTGATGCGTTCCGGAACCTGAAATAGCCCCATTTTCAATAAAGTAAATCTTATCTGCATCAACAATTGTACTTAAACGGTGAGCAATTACTAATGTTGTCCGTCCTTGCATTAAGTCACCTAAAGCCTTTTGAACCATTGCTTCAGATTCAGCATCCAAACTTGCAGTTGCTTCATCAAGCATCAGAATCTTTGGATCACGAAGGAAGGCCCGTGCAATTGCAATTCGTTGTCTTTGACCACCAGATAGTTTAATCCCGCGCTCACCAATTTCTGTTTCTAGTTTATCAGCCATATTATTTACGAACCCATCTGCGTATGCCATCTTCAATGCTTTCCATAATTCCGTGTCACTCACTGTTCGCCGTAGTCCATAGGTAAGATTATCGCGAATCGTTCCTGGCATTACAGCAGCATCTTGGCTAACGAGACCGATTTGTTCCCGCCATTTAGCTAAGTCTAATTTCTCAACGTTTTCATCGCCAATGAGAATCTTTCCGGCAGTCGGTTGATAGAACCGTTCGATCAACGAGAAGATTGTTGTCTTACCACCACCTGAAGGTCCTGCAAACGCGACAAACGCATTTGGCTTAGTCTCAAAATTAATATTCTTCAGTATTGGCTTATCCGGTTCATAAGAAAAGTCAACATTCTCAAAGTTTAACGGTTCAGTTTCAATATCTTTTTTAATCTGATCTTCGCCAAATTCTTCCGGCTCTGCCAACATCTGCTGAATCCGTTCAGTTGCACCGCTTGTCTTAGCCATATTAGTAAAGAGCTGACTAACTGTAATAATTGGTCCAAAAATTTGGAAAAGGTACATTAAGAACGAAACCAATGCTCCCATCGTTATTTGACCATTCATTACCCGAATTGCACCATAACCAAGCACGATTAAGAACATTAACATCATCAGCATATTTGTAATTGGTTGGGTTGCAGCGTTAATCAGCGCTTCTTTCATCCCAATTCCATACAAGTTATCAATTCGCTGACTTCCTTTAGCGAGCTCATGTTCTTCACCATTTGATGACTTTACTAGACGAACTTCACTTAATACATCAGTTGAATCACTAGCAAATTTAGCAAGCTCATCTTGACGCACACGGCCGATTTTACGTGAGTAGTTCATTATCGGCATCATTACTACCATTATCAATGGGACAGCAACAAACATTAATAAAGTTATTCGCCAATCCATTGCTAACATAATTACTAATGCCCCAAGGAACTGTAAAATTGAGGTCATTGCATTAGGAAATGTTGAGGCAAGCAATTCCTTAACCTGTGAAGTATCATTTACCAGTCGTGAACTTATTTCCCCGGTTTTCACATTATCGAAGTATTTTACCGGCATTTTAAGTAGTTTTTGCCATAATTGTTTACGCAACTTAGCAACAACGTTTTCGCCAAAAATACCAAGTAATACTCCTGATAACGCACTAGTAATTAGTCCAGCAATAAAAATAACAACTGTTAACGTGGCTAGTGTTGGACTAATGTGCCGAAAATCGTTAATCAATTTCTGAGCTAGTTGCGGAACAAATAAATTTGCTCCAGTAGAAACCAACCCTAAAAGGATTCCCACTATCAGTTTCAAATATTGTGGGTGTAATTGGTTAATTAGGCTAAAGAATTCCCGAAAATTAAATTTATTTCTTTTCAAAATATAAGCCTCCTAACAATTAACTATCTAACTATTTAAGACGACTTATATTAAAACACGTAGATATCTAACTGTCAATAATTTAAATTATTTTTTTAGCTCATTATTGATATTCATCATACTTTTAATTACTGCATCAATCGTTTCTTCATCGAGCTGCTCAACAATCTGCTGGTATGCTTGATCAAAAACATCCTTTATTTGGCTAGTCTTTTCGATTCCTTCTTTAGTTAAGAAAATCCGTTTAATCCTAGCTGATTCATTATCATTTCGACGAACAATATAACCATCACGTTCAAGATTTTTAAGCATATTCGTAATACTTGCATTTCGGATGTGGAAGTAGTCACCTAGTTCGCGTTGAATAAGTCCTGGATGGTCCTTAATGTACAATAATGTCCGCGCTTGCTGCGGAGTAAGCGTCAACTGTGGAGTAAGAGTGGTAAAAAAATGATGCATATTAATCATATATGTTCGTAGTAGACGATTCATGTACTCAAATTTTTCTTTTTTCGATGCCATAAAATCACTCCTAAGGTTAATTTTTACTAATAATTATAACAGTTAGGCGTCTAAGTATATATCGATTTAGAAAATTAATAAATAAATTCCAAAAAGTACTTGCGAAATTCGATTTAAGTTGATATTATTATTTATGTTGTCAAAGACATGGGCAGTTAGCTCAGCTGGCAGAGCAACGGACTCTTAATCCGTGGGTCCAGGGTTCGATCCCCTGACTGCCCATCTTATAAAAAGGTCATCGATTTATCGATGACCTTTTTTGTTTACTTGCATATATGCTTAAATTAAAGAAGGACTTGTGTTTTTTTACTACTAGTCCTTCTTTGTGATTTTTTAAATATTAAGATAAGACATATCACTTCTGCTCAATCAAAATCTGAATTATATGCTGCTTAGGACGTTTGGAAACAATTTTGATTGCTCCAAGTTCTTCTAATTCTTTAATTGCTAACCGGGTTTTTGTCATTGGATAACGTTGGCTGCTCTTCTTCAAAATTTCAATAATATCATTATCTTTAATCCCTAGGCTTTGCTGATTAGTAAAAAATTCCGATTGCGCAAAAAGATACAGAATTTCACAATACAATTTATCAGGTAAAGCGGTGGCCTTTAACAATTGATGATGTTCCTCTACCCACTGCTTAATAATTTGTTTAGCATTATTTAGCTTTTCTCCAGACTGACTTAAAATATCAATAAGCTTTTCTTGCTAACTTACCAGTATCTCTAATTGATTATGCACCTTCTTTAATGCTAAAAACATTCTTTTTAGAATAATTATATTAAAAGTTTAACAAAATAACCCCCGAAAATCGGTTTTTGGGGGTTATTATTATAGGGTTAAATATAAACGTTAAAAATAACAATTCTTACATTAAAATCAATAATAGGATTTTGATTCAACTAAAAAAGGATGTCATGCGGCATCCTCTTCATTTATTTACTTTCATTCATCAATTCTTGACGTGCTTGCTTAAGACCCATTTCTTGTTCTGGCGAAACCTCTGGATATGCGAGCGGCAAACTATTGATCTTCTTTGTTAAAATATCAGATACAATTAGTCGTGAATACCACTTATCATCAGACGGAATAACATACCATGGATTTTTCTTTGTAGCTGTTGCGTTAATTGCCTTTTCATACGCCTTTTGATAATCATCCCAATATTGGCGTTCACGAATATCAGCAGCAGAGAACTTCCAGTTTTTCTCAGGCGTGTCAATTCGAGCTAAAAACCGTTTCTTTTGTTCCTCTTTCGATACATGAAGGAAGAACTTTACGATTAAGTAGCCATTACGAGTTAAGTAGTCCTCATATTGGCGAATATCTTCATAACGACTATCAAAGAACTTATTATTTACATCATCAATAGAATCAATTCCAGGCAAGTTAGCATTCACAACTATTTCAGGGTGAACGCGTGAAACCAGAACATCTTCATAGTACGAACGGTTAAAGATTCCAATATCACCCCGCATTGGCAATTCACGAGTAATTCGCCAGAGATAATCATGACGTAATTCACGTCCAGTCGGTTGCTTAAAGTTAGCTACCTTAAATCCCACTGGGTTCACACCAGCAAAAGTATGAGAAATCATACTATCCTTACCAGCCGCATCCATTGCTTGAAATACGACCAATACCCCATAGTGGCGCCGCGCGTACATCATTTTTTGCGCATCCTTAATCGACTTTACATTTTTCTTGATTTTCTTTTTTATCTTTTTTAATTCATCAGCAGAATCCTTTACCTTAGTTGGTGCTTTATTTATATCAAAATCTTTTCCGGTATAACGATACTTTTTAGTTTTCATCAGCATTCACCTCATTGCTTTTAATTTACTTTCAACTACCATCATAGCAAATCTCTTACAATTCCGTTAATGTAAACTACTAGAATATATAACTCCTATATTTTAGTTAAAGTTGCTTTCAGAACGATATTAAATATAAAGTTATTTTTCCCATTGCATTTTTCATCAAATTTCAATAAAATAGTTACGTTAAATTTATATATTTAGGGTCACTTGTGAAGATACCAGCCAACCTCCTTCACGAATGGCCCTTTTTTGTTTAAAGGGAGTTTTTACGTGGAAAATTTATTTTTAAAAGCACCTGTTAAGCAAGCTTACTTTAAGCTCGCATTACCGGTAGTGCTCGGAATGATCACAACAATGATTTATAACTTAGCTGATACGGTATTTGTAGCTAAAACAGGTGATCCCAAAATGGTCGCTGGAGTTACCATTGGTGCTCCGTTATTTACTTTTCTTCTTGCAATTGCCGATATTTTTGGTTTAGGCGGTAGTTCGGTAGTTTCACGATTGCTCGGTGAGAAGAATGTTCATTTAACAAAACGGGTTACTAGTTTTTGTCTATATTGCTCAATCATTACCGGAATATTATTAACGGTATTTTTATTAGCTTTCGAACGTCCAATTCTGATGATGTTAGGTGCTAAAGCTGGAACCTATGCAGACGCAGCTAACTTCTATCGAGTATTAAGCGTGGGAGCAGTCTTTGTAATATTTTCGATTGTGCCACAAAATTTAATTAGAACAGAAGGCCTGGCTACTCACGCTATGATCGCTGCAATTACCGGAACTGTGATTGCAATTATTCTGGACCCTATTTTCTTATTTGTTTTCAAATGGGGAACTACCGGGGTCGCTCTTGCCAATGTTATCGGCTATGCTTTTACTGACATCGTACTATTAGTAATGATTTTTCGTTATGCCCGATATGTCTCACTTAATCCGCGCTTAACTAAAATTAACCTACACACGATTACAGAAGTCATTGCAATTGGAATTCCTGGTTCCATTACCAATTTTGCCTTAACTTTCGGGATGGCATTGCTTAATTCATCACTGGCGTTCTACGGTGCTGATATGGTCGCCGCAATGGGAATCGTTCAAAAAGTATATTCAGTTTTGATTTTAGTAATTGTTGGTTTTGCCTTTGGTGCCCAGCCATTGATTGGTTTTACTTACGGTGCGAAGGAATGGTCAAGGCTCCATCAAATACTACGGTTTGATTTTCTTGTTCAAATTGTTTACTCAGTTGTCGTTGGGGACATTTTAATTATTTTTGCCAAGCCAATTATCAGTCTCTTTATGCGCCAACCAGTAATCGTTAACGCTGCGAGCGAGATGTTGTTAGCAACTATTATTACAACCCCGCTAGTTGGTTTGATACTGGTTTATACTACGGTCTTTCAATCAATCGGTAATGCTTTTGGTGCTTTCTTAATGTCCATCTCTCGTCAAGGAGTTATTTATTGGGTAGTTTTAGAAATATTACGACATTTAGCAGGCTATACCGGGATCATCTGGGCACAAGCAATCAGTGATATTATTACCTGCCTACTCGGTTACTTCCTATACAGACTGACTTTCAATTGGCAGAAGAAGAAGTAATCAGCGATAATTACCCTAGAAAATTCTAAAGAGCTAACGATCAGGAAAGAATAACAGTTTTTTCCCTGATTGCTAGCTCTTTTATAAATGTTAGATTAGCGCCGTTGAGAAACTTAGCCAATTCTAGTAGTTTTTATTTCTCTTAGGTATTAGATATTTTCTGGATGCCGCTGAATGTAAACAACTTTTGTATCGGTACATTCAAGAATTCCGTGCATTCCATCAGATCCACCAATACCTGATTCCTTAACTCCTGCATGATAGCCTTGCATAGCTTCAAAGTAATTCCGGTTAACATATGTCTCGCCGGCTTGAATTTCGTTAATTGCATAGGCTGCACGGTCAAGACTCTTCGTAAAGATACCGGATGTTAGGCCCATCGTACTATCATTACACATCTCAACTGCTTCTTTAAGGTTCTTGAATGTCATAATTGGTAAAACAGGTCCAAAGATTTCATCCTGAATAGCTGAATCTTTTTGCTTACAGTTACTGATAATCGTTGGTTCGTAGAAGAATCCTTTACCTTCTGCAGGCTTACCACCGACAAGTACTTTCCCGCCTTCTTTAATCGCCTGCTTTACTTGACGATCGACTTCTTCAAGGGCTTTGCGATTAATTAGCGGGCCCATGCCGATTTCAGGATTTTCAACCGTATCCCCGTAAGTAATTGCCTTAACAGCATCAACAAGTTTTTGAGTAAACTCTTCTGCAACATCTTCTTGAACATAAACTCGTTGAACATTATTGCAAAGCTGTCCATTATTATCATAACGTGAATTAACAATATCAGTGACCGCTTCATCCAAATCAGCATCATCACATACAATTGCGGGAGCATTCCCACCTAGTTCAAGTGATACTTCACCAATATGATCAGCTGCGGCCGCCATAATTCGTTTACCAGCATTAACTGAACCTGTTAAACTAGCCATTCCGACCTTAGGATTCTTTGATAATTCATTACCAACAACAGAACCTGGACCAGTAACAAAATTAACGACTCCAGCGGGAAGCCCGACTTTATCACATAGCTTTGCAAACTCTAGCGCGCCAATTGGGGTATCAGAACTCGGCTTTAGAACAACCGTGTTTCCTGTTACCAAAGCCGGCGCCATCTTCCGCGCAATTAGGAAGAATGGGAAGTTCCAAGGAAGAATCCCGGCAATAACACCAATCGGCATCCGCTTTAGCAAGATCGTTTCATTACGATTATCAGACTGAATGACTTCACCTTTATATGTCCGTCCTGCAGCAGCCATATAATCAAAATAATCAGCAGTGAATAATACTTCTGTTTTTGCTAAGGACCGGATCTTACCTTGTTCTTCTTGAAGGTTCTTAATCCATGGTTCTGGATCTTTACGAATCTCATCAGCTAATTTATGAAGATAACTGCCACGTGTTGGTGCTGGAACCTGGTGCCAAGATTTTTCAGCTTCAAAGGCTGCATCAATTGCCTCGCGTGTTTCTTCAACGGTCGCACTTGGTACTGTCCCTAAAGTTTCCTCGTTATTAGGATTAATAACCGTAATCTCTTTACCAGAATCCGTGTCAACAAACTTACCATTAATGTACATCTTATAATGTGGCATACTCATAATTTTTGCTTCCTTTTTATCGAATTAATCCAGCATTTTAATATTTATCAGGCTTATAATCTTTATCAATGATTAGTACAGGCTTAATTGTCTTACCTGATACAGAGTCCGCATTAGCTTCATTAATTTGATCAAAGTCATAGAACTTCTCTGTCTTATCAAAGTCAAACATCCCCAACTGATAGAACTTAATGAGTCGTGGAATATCAACTTGAGGAATTGAATCGCCCATGTTAACACCCACGATTGTCCGATCACTTGGACAAAGGTCATTCCATGTATCAACGTCAATGTGGTTAGCAGTAACAGCAATCGGAGCTAATGTCCCGCCTTGTGCCAATGCTTGGATTGCATCTTCCATCACAGCAGTAGCACCGGTTGTATCAACCGTATAATCAACACCCTTGCCATCAGTTAATTCCATAATCTTCTTAACCATATCTTCGTTGGTAGTATTGATTGTGTCAGTGGCACCCAACTCTTTAGCTAACTTGAGTCGTGAATCATGACGATCAATAGCAATTACCGTTGTACATCCTGAAATTTTACCAGCCATCATTGCTGCTAAACCAACTGCTCCAGTTCCAACAACAGCAATAGTAGAACCTGGTTCTGGTTTTAAGGTATTAAAGACTGTACCAGATCCGGTAACATAACCGCACCCTAGAGGACCAAGTTTCCGTAAATCGAGACTTTCTGGTACCTTAACCGCATTCCGTTCTCGAACAATTGTAGTGGTAGTAAATGATGATTGATCGAACATATCGTCAACTTGATGACCATTTTCTGTAAAGTGCGCACTTCCATCCGGCCGAACTCCAGATAAATTATTTGCGGCATAGTTCAAACATTTTGTCGGCTTACCTTTAAGACAATTAATACAATTCCCACAACCATAGAATGATAGTACAACATGGTCACCGGGCTTAAAATTCTTTACTTCCGAACCAACTTTTTCAACAATTCCTGAGCCTTCATGACCAAGGATAATTGGATAGCCAATTTCGGCATCTCCTTTTCGTAGGGCTTCATCGGAATGGCAAATACCGGTTGCAACCATATGGATTTGAAGATCATCTGGTTGTAACTCTGCCAATTCAACATCGTCACGAATATCAAACTTTGCACCTTTTTCATCAACAATAGCAGCTTTGATTTTCATAACATAACATCTCCTAAAATGTTTGACAATCTCTACAATGTTTATATTATCACAAATAAATAAAAATACTTAATCATTTGAAAACGGCTATTATAATTGAATTTGTTACACACTTACTTAGAGTAGTGGATATTATTGGTTTATGTTTGTGAAACTTTTTTCAAAAAATCTTAAAAAAAAGGAACTTTGAACATTTTAGTCCACATTTCCTTTTTTCATAATATCGCTTTCCATTGGCCGATATTTACGATGTTTTAATTTGCCAATCTTGTGTTCACGACCATCATTGACTATAAACTCATCGACAGCACCACAATGATCACAGACAACAACTATTTGGTATCGCTGTGAGTCATCATTATTAGTATCCATCAAATTTCTTTCAGCAATTACTAACGGCTGTTCATGGCAACGATAGCATGAGATTGCTAGTTCACATTCTTCCCTAAAAGGGTCGCCTATTTTCCCTACCATTCCATAGCGATCTTCACCATGCACATTATCAAAATTATTGTAAAACATTCGATCACTTCTTTAATATTCAACTACTTTTGCACGTTTTATTTTAACAACTAGGAATACTATTATTTCCATTACAAAAATTGAAACAGCGCAAATAATGAACAAAATATGATATGAAGTAGCTTCAATCATCAATCCACCAAAGAGCGGCCCAATTGCCTTACCGATTGATGAGAATGCATTCAAAATTCCTTGATACTTACCCTTAACTGCTACTGGAGAAAGACTATTGACTATCGCTGGCATTGTTGGTAAAGCAGTTGCTTCCCCAATAGTCAAAATAACCATTGCGGCAACAAACCAACTATACGAATGGGCATGTAATAAGAGGACAAAGGAAAAACCGATCGTAAACATCCCGATAAATACTTGAGCATATGGTCGGTTAACCCAGCGATTGAGCCACGTAATTCCGAGTTGGAAGACAACAATTAAAATCCCGTTCAATGTCCATAAAAGACTGTATTTTGTCATTGATATTCCTTGATCAGTCATAAATACTGACAAGTTGCTTGCCCATTGCTCATACATTGTCCAAATCACAACAAGGGCAATAAAGAAAATCCAACTGATCCATAAATTAGACTGTGGAATTTTAACGTCAGCTGCTCCAGTCTCTCCATCATCATTCTTCTCTGCTGTTTGTTGATTATCCTTAAAGAAGAAAATAACTACCAAAGAAAACATTGTGTAGAGAATTGTTGTAATCAAAAACATGGGAGACACATTACCCTTTGCATACTGGTAGAGCGGGCCAACAATCGTCGTTCCTATCACCATCCCCAGGTTATTAGCAAAGTACAGCATGTTAAAAACGTAGCGGCCATCACGACCGGACCGGGTAGCAAAAGAATTAACCATGGTAATAATCCAACCGTTAAAGAAGCCAATTACAGTCAGTAAAATTCCATAAATCGGCCACCCATTAAAAAAGATCATAATGGCCATTACCACAGTCGCCAGCAATGTCCCGCCAATCATTAATTTACGGGGATTAGTTCGGTCGAATAGCATCCCACTAATGTAACTACCGACAACATTTGCTCCCGAATAAAAGAGCAGCACAATTCCTGAAACAGTTAACGACTCGTGTAACTGTTCGTGAATATAAATTGTTGTTAATGGCCACACAAAACTGTTTCCAATACTTCCAAGAAACATTCCTAATAGCAGCCATTTTAACTCTACGCCTTGACGGTTCATTGTTTACGCCTCCTCAATTACTATCATACCGTTTATTTTCTATAAAAACATTTTTAATGTCTTAAGCGCACTAAAAGGGCTACCTCAGTTTTTAACTGAAACGCCCTCTTAGAATTTAGTTTTTAATTATTATCTTCAGGGATATACGAAATCGAAGTGAATTTATTATATGACTTTGCAAATAGTAATTTAACCGTCCCACGCGGACCACTACGATTCTTCTCAATGATGACTTCAACTTCACTAGCGTTAGAACCATCATCATCTTGATTATTTCCCTGGTTATTATTATCCTCTGAGTCCTCATCATGCTCATAATAATCATCACGATAAAGGAAACTTACAATATCCGCATCTTGTTCAATTGATCCCGATTCACGAATATCAGAAAGGACTGGTCGTTTATCTTGCCGTTGTTCGACTCCCCGTGACAACTGAGAAAGTGCGATTACAGGGACTTCCAATTCCTTCGCTAACTTCTTAAGTTGTCGAGAAATCTCTGAAACTTCTTGCTGCCGGTTATCTGGATTGCTTCCTTCAATTAACTGAAGATAATCAATTACAATTAACCCTAGATTACCCTTTTCTTTAGCTAATCGCCGACAACGTGCACGGATCTCCGCAACTTTAATTCCTGGGGTATCATCAATATAAATACTTGCATTACTCAACGCTCCAGTTGCGATGAATAAACTCTGCCATTCATCTTGACTAAGCTGACCGGTCCGCAAATGATTAGCATTAATATTACCTTCAGCACAGAGCATTCGGTTTGCCAACGATTCAGCACCCATTTCTAGACTAAAAATAGCTACAGTATTATCAGTTCGTGTGGCAACATTTTGAGCAATGTTAAGGACAAATGCTGTCTTTCCAACCGCTGGACGTGCTGCAATGATTACCAATTCATCTTTGTGAAGTCCGGTTGTCATCTCGTCTAATTGTGCGTAGCCAGTCGATAATCCCGTGATTTCTGAGTCCTGACTCGATAAATCACTAACATGCTCAATTGACTGTTGAAGTACATCGCTAATACTTTGAAAACCAGTCTGACGGCTATTTTCTGAAACCGCCATAATTGCCTGTTCAGCATGGTCAAGCTGGTCAGTAACGCTATCATTGCCAGCATAACTATCATTTATGATTTTGGTTGCTGTATTGATTAATCGGCGAGAAATTGCCTTATCATGCACAATTTTAGAATAATAAACTACATTTGCAGCCGTCGGAACTGCTGTTGCAAGTTCAGCAATATAAGCAACACCACCGACATTTTCCGTTTGATTATCCTGATCAAGGACGTTTTTCATTGTTAACGGGTCAATCGGCTGATCCTCATCATTTAATTGGATCATCTTTTCAAAAATAACTTGGTGAGCCTTGCGATAAAAATCCTGCGGCTCCAGATACTCCATCGCATCTGCCAACGCGTTTTTACTCAAAAAAGCAGCTCCTAGAACTGCTTTTTCTGCTTCAATATCGCGTGGCTCTTCTTGCACTGGTGCATTATCCATGACGATACCGCTCCTTAAATCTATTAATCCTCACTACTTTTCCGCAATGTGAACGCGAATTTGAGCTTCGACTTCTGGATGAAGTTTAATTGGAACATTAACGTAGCCAAGAGCCTTAATTGGGGCTGCAAGCTCAATCTTTCGCTTATCGATTTTAAGGTCAAATTGTTTTTGTAAAGCAGTAGCAATTTGCTTTGTTGAAATTGAACCAAACATCCGGCCATCTGTACCGGCTTTTCCACTCAATTCTACAACCGTATTATCATCTTCAAGGACCTTCTTCATGCGCTTGGCATCTGCTAATTCTTCAGCAGCATGTTTTTCTTCTGCACGTTGTTGTCCCTTTAATTGGCTCATTGCTGCCTTAGTAGCTTGCTTAGCCAAACCACGCTTAATTAGGTAGTTTTGTGCATAACCATCTGGTACTTCTTTAACTTGACCACGTTTACCGCGACCACGAACATCTTGCGTAAAAATAACTTTCATTATGATCACTCCTCTGTTTCATTTTGCTCTTTGTCAGATTTTGTTAGGATATCAACTAACTCCTGCTTAACCTGAGCAATAGTTTTATCACTGATTTGCGTAGCTGCATTTGCAAGGTGACCACCGCCACCCATCTCTTCCATAATAACTTGGACGTTAATATCACCCATTGAGCGCGCAGAAATACCTACTTTACCATCTGCACGATCAAAGATTACAAATGAAGCTTCAATTCCACTCATCTGAAGTAACATATCAGCAGCCTGGGCAGCCGTTACAGGATCATATACCTGTCCTTCTTCACCCGTACATAATGCTATTTTATCATTTATTTCAGCTCTTGAGATTAAATGATTACGCTTCATGAAAGTTTCTGGATTTTCTTTCATAAACGATTGAATCATTAGTCCATCTGCTCCAGCGGACCGTAAGTAACTCGCCGCATCAAAAGTCCGCGTACCAGCACTCTTAGTAAAGGACTTTGTATCGACTTGAATCCCTGTCAGCATTGCCGTAGCCTCAAGTTTATTTAGACCTTTTCCTTCACGTGGCTGATATTCAAACATTTCTGTGATTAGCTCACATGTTGATGATGCATACGGTTCAATATAAACAAGTAATGGATTCTCAGGGAAATCTTCGCCACGCCGGTGATGGTCAATTATTACAAGCCGATTCTGCATTCGATCATATAACTCTGGTGCAATGGTAATCCCTCGCTTAGCATGGTCAACCATAACTAATAAGCTGTTGTTATTGACCTTTTCTAATGCATCACTTGGCGAAATAATGTGGTCTTTAATTGTTTGATAATTATCTATTTCATGCATAAGGCGCCGGATATCAGAATGCGGATGTTCATCATCTATTACAATCCAGCACTCTTTACCATTCATCTCAGCAATCCGTCGAATCCCTAAGCAGGCACCAATCGAATCCATATCAGGGTTGGTATGCCCCATTACAAATAATTGATCCGATTGTGCCATTAATTCTTGTAAGGCCTGGCTGATCATTCTTGCCCGAACTCGAGTACGTTTTTCCATCGGGTTGGTCTTTCCACCGTAGAAACGTGCTTCTTGGTCTTGAGCCCGCACAACTACTTGATCCCCACCTCGACCTAGTGCAAGGTCAAGGTTGTTTTGGGCTGTGTCAGCGAGCTTTATCAAGTCATTTTCGCCATAAGCAATTCCCACACTAAGAGTTACCGGTGAATTTTGCTTAGACGTATTTTCACGAATAACATCAAGAATCTTAAACTTCTGCTTTTCTAATTCTCTTAGTGATGCTTGGTGACCGATGATCAAATAATTATCATCATCAATAACCTTCATCAACAGGTGATTATCAACAGCCCAATCGCTTATTTCAGAAGTAACATAATTATGAAGATTTGAAACATCAGAATCATTCATCCCCTGAATTAACTCATCATAATTATCTAAATAAATATTTCCAATAAAGATTTGTTCATTTTTATACTGGGCACTTATTTGTTCATACTTTGTAATATCTAATAAATAAACTACTTGACCGTGATGCTGAACTAAAAATTCAAATTGATGATCTCGCCAAGTTACTACTTGTGTTTTCTTATCATCCGCATATTTTTTTATTAATTCTGCTAGGTCCGCATCAACATCTGCAATCGGCTTTCCTACAACAATCTCTAGGTTAAAATAACGTGCCATATATGGATTGATCCATTCAACTTCATGGCGTTGATTTAACATAATCATCCCAACCGGCATTTCTAATAATGCTTCTTGTTGCCCGCGTTGAACCTTATATGTTAATTCATTCAAATATCCATGAGTATCGACAACTAACTTTCTTAATCGCTGTATACTAATAGCTCCACCAACAACTGCAACTATTAACACTATAATTCCAATAATCCAGTTATCCATAAACCCTAAAATAAGTCCGATAACTGTTAAGATCCCAATATAGCAGATATTCCAGCGGACGGCAGGGTGTTCAAAATAGAACTCCCAATTTTCACGACTGAAAAATTTTTGCATGCTAGTCCTCCCAAAATAGCTCTAATTTGACTATTAATCGGATAAATCTATCATATCACATCAATTACTTAGTCCATAGATTATATCATCTAATGGATATCAATGTGTTAAAAAGTTAGTGTATCAATCATAAACTTTTAGCAAAGATAATTGTAGTTTAAAATAATAAAGAGGCTGAGCAAATCCCGGCCTCTTTATTATTTTTATTTTCGCGGAAATTAATCTTCTGCAACGAATGGCAAAAGACCCATGATCCGTGCACGCTTAATAGCGATAGTTAACTTACGTTGGTTCTTAGCACTAGTACCAGTTACCCGACGTGGCAAAATCTTACCACGTTCAGAAATGAACCGACGTAATAAATCAGTGTCTTTGTAATCGATGTATTCGATGTGGTTTGCGGCGATAAAGTCGACCTTACGACGACGACGACCGCCTCGACGTTGTTGTGCCATGAAATTACCCTCCTATTCTGAGTAAAAATTATTTAGAATGGTAATTCGTCATCTGCTAAGTCAATGGATTGACCACCATCATCACTGCTTCCAGGGAACTGGTTGCCAGCATTTTGATTGTTGTCGAAACCATTACCTGCATTAGGTGACGGATTACTTTGAGGAGCATTATTTCCAGGTTGTGGTTGGCTACCATATTGTGGAGCTTGTGCACCACCAAATGGTTGCTGGTTATTAGCAAATGGCTGTTGAGCACCTTGTTGGTTCATGCCACCATTTTGACGCGGCTCCAACAAAGCAAAATTATCAACAACAATTTCGGTAACATAAACACGGTTACCCTGTTGGTTTTCATAATTCCGGGTTTGAATGCGCCCTTCAATTCCAACAAGTGAACCCTTATGCGTAAAGTTACTAAAGTTTTCAGCGGACTTACGCCAAATAACGCAATTGATAAAGTCAGCATCACGATCACCATTTTGGTTTCGGAATTGCCGATCAACAGCTAGAGTAAATGAAACAACTGCTGTCCCGCTGGTTGTGTACCGCAACTCGGGATCTCTTGTTAAACGCCCAGTTAAGACTGCACGATTAAGCATAGATCTTTCTCCTCTCTTAATTTATTGACAATTAATTAAGCATCAAGCTTAACAATCATGTGACGTAGGATATCATCACTGAACTTAGCTAAACGATCAAATTCGTTTAAAGCTTGGTCAGAGTCAGTAGTTAAGTTTACCACGTGGTAAGTACCTTCAGTGTACTTAGCGATTGGGTAAGCAAAACGACGAGTTGACCAATCCTTTGAGTCAGCGATTGTTGCACCATTGTCCGCCAAGATCTTGTCGAATCGGTCTACCAATTCGCTCTTTGCAGATTCTTCGATATCAGGACGAATGATGTAAGTAATTTCATATTTGCGTGTTTCCATGAATGTTACACCTCCTTATGGACTCTGGCTCTTCTTACTATTTGAGAAGAACAAGGAAAGTAGACGTCTGTACGTATACTCACAGACATAAAATATAGCATAAAATTCTATTTAAAACAAGGAACATCTAATAAGAAAATCCTAAATGTTGCGGTCACTATAAATATATATACGTAAAATCTCTACTTTTCCATTTTTATTTTTTAATTTTCTGTTGGTTGATTTTCTGAATTAGCTGTGTCTGTTACTTCTTCTTTTGGAGTTTCAGCTTCTTCACTGTCGTCTTCTTTATCAACCTTAGCAATTGTAGCTACCCGGGCTCCATTATCCATCTTAATTAAATGTACTCCAACTGCTGAACGCCCAGTTTGTGATACGCTCTCAATACCAAAACGAATAATCACACCTTGATCAGTAACAAGCATAATATCTTCGTCACCATTAACAGTTGTTAAACCAACTAATGGTCCGTTCTTTTCAGTAACATTAACAGTCTTTACACCAAGACCGCCACGACCTTTAATTGGATATTCTGACGCCGCTGTCTGCTTTCCGAAACCATTCTCGCTAATTACTAGGACATTACTATCTGGATTAAGCGGAGCAGCACCAATTACATAGTCTTCACCACGCAAGCGAATTCCACGAACCCCAGCTGCACTTCTTCCCATCGACCGAACAACTGATGACTTAAAACTAAGAGCATATCCATTATGGGTCCCAATAATCATTGGTTGCTCATCACTAATAACTTCCACATCAATTAATTCATCATTCTCATGGAGGTTGATTGCCTTTAGTCCATTACTCCTAATGTTCTTAAATTCTGTTACTGGTGTTCGCTTAACTGTTCCGTACTTGGTAGTAAAGAAGAGATATTTATCATCGTCATTAGTTTCATGTGAAACATTAATAACGGCGCTAATCTTTTCTTTATTATTAATGCCAAGAAGGTTAATAATCGGAATACCTTGAGCAGTCCGGCCATATTCTGGAACCTCATACCCCTTCATTGAGTATACTTTCCCAGAATTGGTGAAGAAGAGGAGCATATCGTGGGTAGAACTAGAAATTAATTGCTCAATAAAGTCATCTTTATGAACACCCATTCCTTTAACTCCACGTCCACCACGATGTTGTGACTTAAATTCGTCTACTGGTAATCGCTTAATGTACCCGTTATGAGTTAAAGCAACAATAATGTCTTCTTCTTCAATCAAATCTTCGTCTTCAATATTGGTAATGTCACCAACTTGCAGTTCGGTTCGACGTTCATCTCCAAACCGCTTTTGAATCTCCATTAACTCGTCATAAATAATTTGGTTGATACGTTCACGATGAGCAAGAATATCTTTGTAATCAGCGATTGCGGCCATTAGTTTTTGATATTCATCTTCAATCTTCTCACGCTCTAACCCCGTCAAACGAACTAACCGCATATCGAGAATAGCTTGGGCTTGACGATCTGATAAACCGTAGTTGCTCATCAATTCATTCTTTGCAACTTCACTCGTTTGAGAACTGCGAATAATATTAATAATCTCATCAATATGATCTAAGGCGATTCTTAATCCTTCAACGATGTGTGCACGATTTTGGGCTTTCTTTAATTCAAATTCTGTCCGCCGACGAACTACCGCTTCTTGGTGTTCAAGGTAATATTGCAGAATTTGCTTAAGACTTAAGATTTTTGGAGCCCCATTAACAATTGCAAGCATATTGAAATTAAAGGTCGTCTGCATCAATGTCATTTTATATAAATTATTTAAAATAACTTCTGCACTTGCATCACGGCGGACATCAATTACAATTCGCATCCCATCACGGTCAGTTTCATCGTTAACGTCCGTAATTCCGTCAATATCCTTATTACGCGCTAATTCAGCAATCCGTTCAATCAACTTAGCCTTATTAACCATATACGGGATTTCATGAACAATAATCCGTTGCTTACCGTTCTTTTGTTCTTCAATATCAACTTTGGCACGAACAATAATTGTTCCGCGACCAGTCTCATATGCTTTCCGTATACCGGACTTACCCATTACAACTCCGCCAGTTGGGAAATCCGGTCCCGGAATAGCCTTCATCAATCCTTCAGTTGTAATGTCTGGATTATCCATCAACAGGTGAATACCATTGATAACTTCACCCAAATTGTGTGTAGGAATATTAGTTGCCATCCCAACGGCAATTCCAGAAGCACCATTAACTAATAGGTTTGGAAAACGAGCTGGTAATACATCGGGTTCTTTTTCAGTACCATCATAATTGTCATGGAAGTCAACTGTGTTTTTGTTAATATCACGAAGCATCTCAACAGCAATCTTGCTCATCTTTGCTTCGGTATAACGCATAGCAGCTGCTCCATCTCCGTCAACAGACCCAAAATTCCCGTGACCATCAACTAGCATGTAACGGTAACTGAAGTCCTGGGCCATTCGTACTAACCCTTCATAAATTGAAGAATCACCATGAGGGTGGAATTTACCCATTACGTCCCCAACAATTCTGGCAGATTTCTTATATGGCTTATCCGGGGTAACCCCTAATTCATTCATTCCGTACAAAATCCGGCGTTGTACCGGCTTTAATCCATCACGAACATCTGGAAGCGCCCGTGAAACAATAACACTCATCGCATAATCTAGGAATGAGTTTTTCATTTGGCTCGTAAGATTTACATCCGTGATCCGATTAGGCATATCATGTTCAGCCAATGTCGTTCCTCCTTTTTCGCATTAGTAGTAAACAACAGTCAATTACAGGTCAAGGTTTTCAACAAACTTTGCGTTCTCCTCGATGAAATCGCGCCGTGGTCCAACCTTGGTTCCCATTAGCATTGGGAAAATCTTATCCGCCTGTTCTGCATCATCTAATTTCACTCGTAACAGGTGCCGATTTTCTGGATCCATTGTGGTTTCCCATAATTGTTCAGCATCCATTTCCCCTAACCCTTTGTACCGTTGAATAACCGGCTTGGGACTAGGTTGAAGCGAGCTTACTACTTGTTCCAATTCTTCATCAGAATCAATATATTTTACAAACTTACCTTGCCGAACCTGATATAGCGGCGGCTGAGCAATGTAAACGTAGCCATGAGTAATCATCGGTTTCATAAAACGGTAGAACAAGGTTAACAATAATGTCCGAATATGGGCACCATCAACATCCGCATCGGTCATAATAATCAGCTTATGGTAATTGGCCTTAGTAATATCAAAGTCATCACCAAAGCCAGTTCCTAATGCTGTAAATAGTGAGCGAATTTCATCGTTAGCTAAGACACGATCAAGGGTTGCTTTTTCAACATTTAGAATCTTCCCTCGAATTGGGAGAATTGCTTGAGTCAAACGAGACCGCCCTTGCTTAGCAGAACCACCGGCTGAGTCCCCCTCGACAATAAATAATTCGGAAATTTCTGGATCCTTACTTGTATTATCTGCTAACTTACCAGGCAAGTTGCTAATTTCAAGACCGCTCTTTTTACGAGTAACTTCACGAGCCCGTTTAGCCGCAACTCGTGCCTTGGAAGCCAGCTGTCCTTTTTCAATAATTTGCCGTGCTTCATCTGGATGTTCTAATAAGAAACGGTTAAATGTCGCAGCGAAAACGTGGTCTGTAGCTGTCCGGGCATCTGAATTCCCCAATTTCGTCTTAGTCTGCCCTTCAAACTGTGGATCAGGGTGCTTAATAGATACAACGGCGGTTAAACCTTCACGAACGTCATCACCTGAAAGCGTCTCGTTATTTTTAAGTATGCCTGCCTTATGTCCATAGTCATTAATTACACGGGTAAGAGCCATCTTAAACCCTGTTTCGTGGGTCCCACCTTCATAAGTATGAATATTATTAGTGAAAGTTAGGAGATTACTACGGTATGAATCAGTATATTGTAAAGAAACTTCAACCGTAATGTCATTTTCTTTACCCTCAACATAAATTGGCGGGTCGAATAAAACATTTTGTTCTTCATTCAAGTATTCAACATAATGACGAATTCCGCCTTCATAATGGAATTCCTTACGCTCATGATCCTCTTTGCGCAAGTCTTCAATCGTAATCTTTAGCCCCTTGTTCAAGAAGGCCAACTCTCTTAAACGATCTGTTAACGTTTTAATGTTATAAGTTGTTGTTTCTCGGAAGATTTCCGGATCTGGCTTAAAATGAACCGTCGTACCATGTTCTGTTTCTGGAAGTCCTTCTTCAATTACTTTCATTGAGGACTTAACATGACCGTGATCAAAGTCCATGTAATAACGTTTTCCTTGACGGGCAACCTTTACATCTAGTTCAGTGGATAAAGCATTAACTACTGATGCACCGACACCATGTAACCCACCTGAAACCTTGTATCCGCCACCGCCAAATTTACCACCAGCGTGCAGAACCGTGAAGACTGTTTCCAATGCAGACTTGCCGGTTTCCTTTTGTGTATCAACCGGAATACCACGTCCATTATCCTTAACGGTGATACTGTTATCGGGGTTAACTACAACATTGATTTCATCACAAAATCCAGCGAGTGCTTCATCAATCCCGTTATCAACAATTTCCCAAACAAGATGGTGAAGTCCTTGGGCTGATGTTGACCCAATGTACATCCCCGGACGCTTACGAACTGCATCTAATCCCTTTAAAACCTGAATTTGACTAGCATCATATTCGCTAGCCAATTCCACTTTGGTTTCCTTTTGTTGCTCGTTGCTCACTTTACTTCCTCCTTATTCAAAGTGCCGTGCTCAATTTCAAAGATTGTGGGTTCATTAATTAACTGACGGGCAACATCACTTAGACTTGTCGTCGTCAAAAAAGTTTGAACTTTATTCTGAATTGCTGTTAACAAGTGTGTTTGCCTAATCGTGTCGAGTTCGGATAATACATCATCTAACAACAGCAATGGATATTCACCCGTTTGTTCTTTCATCAAATCAATCTCTGCTAATTTAACTGACAATGCAGTAGTACGCTGCTGTCCCTGCGACCCAAATGCCTGAACATTTTTATCATTTACCAGAAAACGAATATCATCACGGTGAGGGCCATAAATTGTCGTTCCCTGTTCAATTTCACGCTGCTCATTATCCTGGTACAGCTTAAAAAGTGCTTGATATGCTTCTTCAACTGTTGTTTCGTCACTAACCTTTAACTGATTAACATATTCAAGCCGCAATGTTTCTTTATTTAACGAAATCTCGCGATGAAGGTCTGCAGCCCATCCTTCAAGATGTTTTAAGAAATGTTGACGTGCCACAATTACTTCCGCACCAAAAGCAGCAAGCTGATCAGATAATACGCCTAAAAGAACACGATCAGTTTGTTGCTTATATTTTAGTTGCTTTAAATATTTATTTTTCTGTCGCAACAATGCACGATATTGTCCAGCATTATAAAGATACTTGCTACTCATCTGACTAAATTCACGATCCATAAAATGGCGCCGCAGTGCAGGTGACCCTTTTACGAGTGTTAAGTCTTCCGGGGCAAATAATATTGCGTTTAGTTGACCGACATATTGTGATAATCGGGCTTGTTCTAAGTGGTTTACCTTGGCTTTTTTCCCCTTACTTGTAAACTGCAGCTCAAGAGGAATCTTGCCGATACTTTTTTCAACAATCCCGCTTACTAATGCTGATTTTTCCTGCCAATTAATAAGCTCATGATCATTACTTGTCCGATGACTCTTAGTCAACGAAAGAACATAAATCGCCTCTAGCATATTTGTCTTGCCTTGTGCATTATGTCCAATTAAAACGTTCACTCCAGGATTGAAGTGAACGGTAAGATCCTGATAATTTCGAAAATGATGTAAATGCAATTCCGTCAGAATCATATTTATCCCTACTTACTCTTAATAACAAGTAATTGGTGATCAGGAATTTTAATTTTGTCTTCAGGATACAATTTACGTCCACGCCGATCATCTGGTTCATCATTTACTAATACAGTAGTTTCTTTTAAGAACCATTTTGCTGCTCCACCAGTCGGAATGATTCCTTCTTCCTTGAGTAACTGTCCGAGTGTAATAAACGGGCCGTCAATCAATACCGTCTTTTCTTCCAATATTTTCACCTACTTTTGTAAGTATATTATACCACATTATTCACCCTAATTTTGCGTTATTAGCCTTTCTAAGCGTATTAACTTAATTTAGTCTTTTTTATCAAAATCAAGTTAAAATGGCTCTACGTTCAAATTTTTAATATATGCTAAGAATTTCAGTTAAAAATAATTTATTGGCAACGAATTTTGGATATATTACTTAAGTCAATTACTTGTATTGAAATTAAAAACAAGGTAATAATTAATAAAAATGATTATGGAGGTAAAGTAACATGGATTTAGGATTAAATGGTAAGGTAGCTTTAATTACCGGCTCTACCAAAGGAATCGGTAAAGCTATTGCAATTGAAATGGCAAAAGAAGGCACGAACGTTATTATTAATGGTCGTAAACAAAAAGATGTTGATGCGGTTGTTAATGAAATTAAGGAGCAATACCCTAATACAACCCCACAAGGAGCACCATATGACATTTCACAAAAAGACCAGCGCCAAGAATTATTTACCGCTTTTCCAGAGGTTGATATTTTAGTCAATAATATGGGTATTTTTAAACCAATGGACTATTTCGATATTTCAGAAGAAACGTGGCAGCATTTTATCGATGTTAATTTTTACTCTGGAAATGCTCTTGCTAAATTTTACCTGCCTCAAATGCTAAAAAAAGATTTTGGCCGAATTATTTTTATTGCAAGCGAAGAAGCAGTCATGCCATCAGGTGAGATGCCACAATACAGTTTAACGAAAACAATGAATCTCTCATTAGCGAAGAGTCTTTCAAAATTAACTAAGGGTACTCACGTAACAGTTAATACAATAATGCCAGGCTCAACACTTACGGAAGGTGTCCAACAGATGCTGGTTGACATGTACAGTAATACAGATATTCCAGAAAACGAATGGGAAAGCGACTTTATGAAAAATCACCGGCCACTTTCACAAATACAACGATTGATTCGTCCAGAAGAAGTCGGCCGATTCACTGCCTTTGTGGCTAGCCCTTATTCTTCATCATTTTCCGGAGAAGCACTTCGACTTGATGGCGGACTGGTACCAACACTCTTCTAAAATCAAATTCAAATTTAAGTAAAAAAGCAACTCAAGGAAATTAACTTCCCGAGTTGCTTTTTTATTAGAATGTCCGCACTGGTGTAATCAGGTGAACAAAATTTTCTTGGTCTTCTGTTGGAACTAATGTAAACGGCCGCAATGGTGAAGTAAATGAAATCTTAATCGTTGCTTGACCGAATGAACGCAATGCATCTTTCATGTAGTTTGGATTAAATGAAATTTCAAGGTCATTTCCGTCTAATGCGCTTGTCACAACTTCTTCTTCAACCATCCCAATATCAGGAGAATCGCCACTAATCCGTACAAGATTTTCTGATGGCTTTAAGCTTAATTTAACAACATCATTACGACTTTCGTGAGATAAAAGTGAAGCCCGTTCAATTGATGCTAGAAAGCTGCCAGCTTCAAGTTCCACCGTGGTATCAGCAGTCTTAGGAATCAACTGACTAGTTTCCGGATAATTTCCTTCAAGTAGTCGTGAATAGAAATGAGTGTTTCCAAAAATGAATAATACTTGGTTTTCAGTTACTTGCATTTGAACATCTTCGTGAACATCGCTGATCATTCCCGAAAGTTCTTCCATACTCTTTCCTGGAATAATAACGTCAAAGTCGATTCCATTATCAATATTTTCTAAAACCACCTTCCGTTGTGCCAAACGATGGCTATCAGTGGCTACAGCAGTTAGAATACCATCTTTTAAGGTCATGTGAACCCCTGCTAAAATTGGTCGGCTCTCTTGTTTTGACACTGCAATTACCGTTTGGCGAATTACTTCTTTAAGAATGTCATTTGGAAGGGTCACTGTTTTATCAGTTTCAACTTCTGGTAAGTGAGGGAAGTTTTCCGCATCTTGGCCATTAATTTGAAACTTTGCAGAACCAGAAGTGATATCAGCTTGAAAACCACTTGTAACTTCAATAGTTACTTTCTTGTCTGGAAGTTTTTTTACAATGTCGCTAAAGAAGCGAGCTGGTAAAACAATTGCTCCTGTTTCTTCAATGGACAAATCGTTATCCGTATTGTTAGCATCAATAACACTTTCAATTGTAATATCTGAATTACTACCAGTTAACACAATGTTGTTTTCATTAACAACCATTTTTAATCCAGTAAGAATCGGAATAGTAGTCTTAGATGAAATAGCACGTAAGACATTATTTAATTGACTAATAAATGCTGTTCGATTAATTGTAAAATTCATATGTTTCAGTCCTTTTTGAGTGAATATATATATTTAATTAATAATTTAAAATATAGTCGTAGTAGTAGGGCTTGTTAATATTGTGGATAACTTGATAAAAGCTAAATATAATAAGTTATCCACCTGTTGATAAGTTGTGGATAACTTTGAGGATAAAAATAATAGTTATCCACAATCTATGAGCGAAGTTTAGCTTTTAATTTTGTAATATCATTTTGTAAGTCAGTATCTTTTTTCAGCCCTGCTTCGATTTTATCGATTGCATGAAGGACAGTGGTATGATCTTTACCGCCAAATTCGTTACCAATTTTTGGTAGTGAAGAATCGGTAAGTTCGCGAGAAAGATACATGGCTATTTGTCGTGGCATGACGATTTGTTTAACCCGTTTTTTACCGAGAATGTCGCTTTGGGTAATATTGTAGAAATCAGCAACTTGTTTTTGAATAGTTGTAATTGAGATCTCTGTTTTTGCTTCGCGGTGCAGGCCCTTCAATGCTTGGGATGCTAAGCTAGGTGTAATTCTTTCGCCGCTAAGATTAGCAAAGGCTTGGACTTTTGTTAGCGCACCTTCAAGTTCACGAATATTGGTATCAATCTGACCAGCAATATAGTTAAGGGTATCGTTACCAATGTCAATATGGTCCTCTTCAACTTTGCTGCGTAAAATGGCAATTCGTGTTTCTAAGTCTGGTGGCGTAATTTCTACGGTTAATCCCCAGCGGAAGCGAGACACAAGGCGGTCTTGTAGTTCTGGAATCTCATTAGGAATGCGATCAGAAGTCATAACAATCTGCTTTTTACGATCATGAAGAGCATTGAAGGTGTTAAAAAATTCTAACTGTGTCCCTTCCTTATTGGCAAGAAATTGAATATCATCAATTAGCAGTAAATCTAAGTTACGATATTCTTCCCGTAATTGTTCAGTTGTGTTGTTACGAATAGCATTAATGTAGTCGTTTGTAAAATCTTCGCTAGTAACGTATTTAACGCGCGCATTTGGATTGACTTGCAGCATATGGTTACCAATAGCTTCCATTAGGTGCGTCTTGCCTAATCCAACACCACCATAAATAAAGAGCGGATTATAAAGACTACCTGGACTTTCAGCAACAGCGAATGCTGCGGCGTGAGCCATCTTATTTCCTTCTCCAACAACAAATGTTCCAAAATTATAATGAGGATTTAATGGAGTATCCATTTCGAAAGAAGGGGTTATGTCGTCTTGCGTTTTTTTATTTGTGTAGGTAAATTCTCCCTCTAAAATATAATGCGGCTCTACGGAATGGCCTAATTCACGCTGGGCGAAATCCTTAAGCTGCGTATTTAAATTTTTGCGCCAAAAATCGCGGTGCACCGGAGTGGGCACCTCGATTTCTAGTTGATTTTGAGAGAGAGAAATTGCTTTTGCCGGAGCAATCAAAGTGTCAAAGGTAACCGGAGTGGTATCTTGACGAAATGAATTTTGGATCGCTTCCCACAGAGAATCGAGCTCAGTCAAAATAATTCCCCCTAAAGTATTAAATTACAAACGGTATTTTATCATTACATAGCAAAGTTTTCCACAGCCAAGTGAAGAATAATAAAAAAGTTTACACAACGCTGTGTGTAAAATGCTAATATGCCTGTGCAAAAAACCAAAATTAATAGTTTGTGTAGAGTTATCCACAAAAATATGTTGATATAGGTTGTTGATATAATAGCAAAAGCAAGAGTTATCAACAACTAAAAGGCCGCTTGTGGATAACTTTATAAACAGGTGTGGATTTGGGGATAATGGCTGAATAACCCTGTTGATAACTTGTCCACAAAAGCAAAATTTACACAACGCTGTGGATTATTTGTCCCATTTTGTTAATAATCAAAAAATTTTAAATAAAAATTCAACGTTTATTAATTTCATTAAGTGTGGTATACTACCAAAGTATGTTTGAAGAGATCGTCTTTTTAGACTCTAGAAACCAAACCACTCGAAATATAATAGGAGGTGCAATTGTATGAAGCGCACGTTTCAACCAAAGAAGCGTCACCGTGCACGTGTCCATGGCTTCCGTAAGCGCATGAGCACCAGTAACGGCCGTAAGGTATTAGCACGTCGGCGTCAAAAGGGCAGAAAAGTATTATCTGCATAACCACGGCCACTTTTACAGTGGCTTTTTTTATTGTGTGGGGCAGGGCAGTCAGCTTGACGAGCCATTGGAATCGTTAAAGTTGTCGTATGTCCAGCCCTATTTTTATATCTACTTAAAATTAAGGCTGGGGATTATATACATGAGAAAATCATATCGCGTAAAAAAGGAAAGTGAGTTTCAACGGGTTTTTGAAACCCATAATTCCGTAGCCAACCATAAATTTGTCGTGTATCAAATGGAAAAACCAGGACAGAAACATTTTCGGGTCGGCATTTCTGTTGGGAAAAAGATTGGGAATGCTGTTCATCGTAATTGGGTTAAGCGGCGAATTCGTCAAACCCTATTAGAGGTAAAACCACAATTGCGGTCTGATGTTGATTTTTTGGTTATTGCTAGGTCAGCGGCAGATGGTTTATCGATGGCAGAAACAAAGAAAAACCTAGTGCATGTCTTAAAACGAGCACATCTGTTAGATGAAAAAAGTGAGGATTAGGATTTGAATAAGAAAACGAAAAAATTCCTAAGCTTAGGGGCAATCATGAGTTTAACGTTATTGTTAGCTGCTTGCTCTAATAAGCCGATTACAAGTCATAGTACTGGTATCTGGGACCATTATATTATCTATAATTGTTCGCAATTCATTATCTGGCTATCAAAGCATTTTGGCGGATATGGAATGGGGATCATTATCTTTACGATCATCATTCGGATTATTTTGCTACCATTGATGTTCTACCAAACAAAGACGATGATGAAGACACAAGAACTTGCTCCTAAGTTAAAAGCAATTCAGAAAAAGTATTCATCACGTGATCGGGAGTCAATGCAAAGGATGCAAATGGAAACCCAAAAGCTTTATAAAGAAGCAGGGGTTAATCCGTGGGCATCGATGCTACCTTTATTGGTTCAGTTGCCAGTTATGTGGGCACTTTACCAAGCAATTTGGCGAACGAGTGCATTGCGAAACGGAACTTTCTTATGGTTGCAATTAGGACACCCGGATCCGTATTACATCATGCCAATTTTAGCGGCATTATTTACGTTTATTAGTTCTTGGTTATCAATGGCTTCCATGCCAGAGAAGAACTCGATGACGACTACAATGACATGGTTTATGCCAATTATGGTATTTTTCATGGCATTAGGATTCTCATCAGCTATTACCCT
Organism: Limosilactobacillus albertensis; assembly: GCF_014145555.1. Classification (NCBI taxonomy): domain Bacteria; kingdom Bacillati; phylum Bacillota; class Bacilli; order Lactobacillales; family Lactobacillaceae; genus Limosilactobacillus; species Limosilactobacillus albertensis. The sequence continues at coordinate 191,800 of NZ_JACIVD010000069.1, read as the reverse complement.
ATACTGGGTGGTAACAAACGCTTTCCAAGTTATTCAAACACTTATTATTCAGAATCCATTTAAGATTCGTCGTGAACGAGAAGAAAAACAACAAGCTGAAAAGGCAAAGCGCCGCAAGATTGAAAAAGCAAAACGGCGGGCTTACCAAAGTCGGCGGAAATAGATTTTGGGGGTTGTAGTAAGAAAATTACTGCAAGCCTTTTTATTTGTTAGAAACTTTAAGTAGATTACAGGTCATAAGTAAACATGTGGGGGATAGGACAATGACAATCTTTGTCGGAACAACGATTGAAGAAGCAAGGGAAAAGGCAAGTACACAATTAAAGCTAACTGCGGGACAAACAATTGACGTTAAGGTTATTCAGCAACCGCGTCACGGGTTTCTAGGAATTGGTCGACGAGAAGCTAAAATTGATGTAGTGGTAAAAGATAAGGAAAGCCACTCAGCTTCATCAAAAGAAGAAAGCAAAGAAATAAACGAGGTACCATCAAATATTAAAGATAGGGAACTAGATCCAGCCGAAATTAAAAGGCGACAGGAAGCTAACCTGAAGAAGGTTCGAGAAACTAGCGCTCAATTAGTAGATTATCTTGTAACAGTGTTTAAAGAACTAGGCATTACTATTAAACCTAAAATTACCGAATTAGAAGCCCATGAACTAAAAATAGATCTTGAAACAGCAGAAAACGGCCGGGTAATCGGTAAACATGGCCGGCGAATTAATGCAATGGAACAGCTTAGTAACACATTCATGGATTATCATGGAGCTGCCAAAGTAAATGTAGTCCTTGATACGTCTAACTATCGTGAACGCCGACGAGAAACAATCCACCACTTAGCGCAAAAGGCAGTTACAGAAGTCGTTGCTAGTGGGAAAGCCGTCTTTATGGATCCAATGCCAGCACGTGAACGAAAACAAATTCATCAAGAATTAGAAAGTAATGATCATGTAAAAACTTACTCTCATGGGCGTGAACCATACCGCAGTGTTGTAATTGCTCCCAAAGATTAACTTATTTATTGACAATTTGTAGTAATGATTTTAGAATATGAGCGGTTATAAATTTTAATACTCGTTAAAGTAGTGAAAGTGCTTTGACCATGTTAGTAACGATTTTCGTTATTATGCATGGACTGGCACTTTTTTTGTTAGAAAGGAGTAAAGTAGCGATGGCAAACAGCGAGAATGATACGATTGCAGCAATTTCAACGCCAGTCGGTGAAGGAGGCATCTCCATTATCCGGATTAGTGGGGATGATGCGGTGAAAGTTGCACAACGGATTTACAAGGGCAAGAATCTCGCAAAGGTAGCAAGTCACACTATTAATTATGGTCATATTGTCGACCCTGATACGGATCAGGAAGTTGACGAAGTAATGGTTTCAGTAATGCGGGCTCCGCATACATATACTCGTGAAGATGTGATTGAAATCAATTGTCATGGTGGATTATTAGCAACTAATCGTATTTTGCAATTAGTACTCAGTTTTGGCGCACGGATGGCAGAACCTGGGGAATTCACTAAACGCGCCTTCTTAAACGGTCGTCTTGATTTATCACAATCTGAAGCTGTAATGGACTTGATTCGAGCTAAAACAGATAAGTCAATGAAAGTTGCGTTGAACCAGCTAGATGGCGATTTGTCACGGCTAATTCGGCATTTGCGTAAAGATATTTTGGATGTTTTAGCGCAAGTCGAAGTTAATATCGATTATCCAGAATATGACGCAGTTGAAGAAATGACAACGAAGCTCCTAAAAGAGAAAGCGGCAGATATTCAGCAACGAATCCAAGGTTTATTAAAAACGGCTAAACAGGGAAAAGTTTTACGGGATGGTTTAGCGACAGCGATTATTGGTCGGCCGAATGTCGGTAAGTCGAGTCTGCTAAATTCACTGTTGCATGAAGATAAGGCAATTGTCACGAACATCGCAGGTACGACCCGTGACGTAATTGAAGAATATGTAAATGTAAACGGCGTACCATTAAAACTAATCGATACAGCCGGAATTCGTGATACTAATGACCAAGTAGAGAAGATCGGGGTGGAGCGGAGTCGAAAAGCATTAGGCGCCGCTGACTTGGTTCTTTTATTAATCGATAGTGCTGCTGACTTAACTGATGAAGACCGTCAATTGCTTGAAGCAACGAAGGATAAACAACGAATCATTATTTTGAATAAAACGGATCTTCCACGGAAGGTTAACTTAGATGAGTTAAAAGAATTAGCAGAAAACAGCGCAGTTATTGAAACTTCAATTGTTAATCATGCCGGAATGGATCAGCTTGGCGAACAAATCAGTCACATGTTCTTTAACGAAGGAATTGAGAGTAGTCAAAGTAACGTGATGGTTACTAATGCGCGGCATATTGGATTGTTGCATCAAGCAAACGATGCCTTAAATGATGTTTTGAAAGGCATTAATGATGGGATGCCGGTTGACCTTGTTCAAATTGATATGACCAGGTGCTGGGATCTATTAGGTGAAATTACAGGTGACAGTTATCAAGATGAACTGTTAGATCAGCTATTTAGTCAATTCTGTTTAGGAAAGTAGGGAAAAGAATGAAAAGTTCAGAAGCATTGCAAACATCAGAAGCCGTACAATACGATGCCGGTTCATATGATGTAATCATTGTTGGTGCAGGACATGCTGGAAGTGAAGCGGCATTGGCGGCAGCACGGATGGGTAATAATACTTTATTAGTAACGATTAATCTTGAAATGGTTGCTTTTATGCCATGTAACCCTTCTGTTGGTGGTCCGGCAAAGGGGATTGTAGTCCGAGAAATTGATGCTCTTGGTGGCGAAATGGGGCATAACATTGATAAGACCTATGTTCAAATGCGAATGCTTAATACTGGTAAGGGCCCGGCAGTTCGGGCATTACGAGCACAGGCAGATAAACATGCTTACCATCGTGCAATGAAACAGACGATTGAAGAAGAACCTAACCTAACTCTTCGTCAGGCAACTGTTGACCAATTAATCGTTGAAGATGGTGTTTGTAAAGGAGTAATTACTAATACTGGTGCTCGTTATCATGCTAAGACAGTTGTATTGACCGTGGGAACGGCAGCACGGGGCAAAATCATTATTGGTGAATTACAATATGAATCTGGCCCTAATAACTCTAAGTCAGCAGTAAAGTTATCTGAAAACTTAGAGGAGCTTGGCTTTGACCTTGAACGTTTTAAGACCGGTACGCCGCCACGTGTTAATGGAAATACGATTGATTATGATGCGACGGAAGAACAACCGGGGGATGAAGAGCCGCACCACTTTAGCTTTGATACACCAGATAGTGCCTACATTCCGATTAGTGAACAATTATCTTGCTGGTTAACTTATACGAATGAAGGAACCCACGCTATTATTCGTGAAAATCTGAGTCGGGCACCAATGTTTTCTGGTGTAATTAAGGGTGTTGGGCCACGTTACTGTCCATCGATTGAAGATAAAATTGTTCGTTTTGCTGACAAGCCTCGCCACCAGGTTTTCCTTGAACCAGAAGGCCGGGATACTGATGAATATTACCTTGATGGGATTTCAACTTCCATGCCAGAAGAAATCCAACAAAAGATCGTTCACTCAATTAAGGGACTGGAAAAGGCAGAATTAATGCGTCCTGGCTATGCGATCGAATATGATGTCGTTGCGCCATACCAGCTCCACCCAACTTTAGAGACAAAGATTATTAAGAACCTTTATACTGCTGGTCAAACTAATGGTTCTTCGGGTTATGAAGAAGCAGCCGGACAAGGGCTAATTGCAGGTATTAACGCAGGATTAAGAGCATTAGGGAAAGAGCCGTTTGTGCTCAAACGTTCGGATGCTTATATCGGTGTTATGATTGATGACTTAGTAACAAAAGGAACGAAAGAACCTTACCGTTTACTTACTAGTCGTGCTGAATATCGATTGATTTTACGGCACGATAATGCTGATTTCCGGTTAATGGAAATGGGACATAAGATTGGTTTGGTTAGCGATGAACGGCTTGCAAAGATGGAGGATAAAAAGCGCCAAGTAGCAGCTGAAATCAAACGATTAAAGGAAATTAAGCTTAAGCCAAGTGATGATAAGGTTAATAAGTTTATTGAAGATCACGGAGATAATCGTTTGAAGGACGGAATTGCTGCAGCAGACCTATTGAAGCGGCCATACTTTGATTACCAAACACTAGCTGAATTTATTCCTGCACCAGAACATGAGCTTGATCGTCACGTTATTGAGCAGGTTGAAATTCAGTTGAAGTATGCCGGCTATATTAAGAAAGAAGAAGTTAAGGTTGAACGGATGAAGCGGATGGAAGCTAAGCGGATTCCAGAAGATATTGATTATGGTGATATTGATGGCCTTGCAACAGAAGGACGGCAAAAGCTTGAAAAGATCCGCCCAGAAACCTTGGCGCAAGCATCACGGATTAGCGGTGTAAACCCTGCTGATATTGCAATTTTGAGCGTTTATGTTCGACAAGGAAAGTTTTCTAAGAAGGATCATAAATAAAATTTCCTGGGAAATAAATCAAAATAATATAGTTTTATATTCCTATAACGATCAAAAAGAGACAAAATTGTCACTATTGGACAATAAAGTGCGTACTTCTAAAAAAGAATGATTTACCTTATAGTAATTTCATTAATTAAAAGGAGTGCTTGAAATGACATATAAAGATGAATTTATGAAGCCCTATCAATTTGCAAATGGATTAAGATTACAAAATAAGATTGTGATGGCTCCAGTAACAATGCAATCTAGTTTCTTTGATGGTACTGTTTCTGATGATGAAGTCAGGTTTTATCAGATGCGGTCAGGAGTAGGAATGATTATTGTTGAAGTAGCTAATATTAATGAAGCTGGGAAGGGATTTGAAGGAGAACTATCGGTTGCTGATGATCGATTTATTCCAGGACTTAGGAAGATAGCTAGTGCAATCCATAGCAAAGGATCAAAAGCTATCTTACAAATTTTCGATGCTGGAAGGAAAACAACTCGTAAAATCCTTCGAGGAACACAGCCACGAAGCGCAAGTGCTGTTGCTCCACACCGTGATTTGCAAAATATACCGCGAGAATTAACTAATACTGAGATTAAGCAGATAATAGCAGATTTTGGCTCGGCAACATTGCGGGCTATTAAAGCCAATTTTGATGGTGTTGAGATTCATGGTGCTAATACTTATTTAATTCAACAGTTCTTTTCACCACATAGTAACCAGCGTAACGACCAATGGGGTGGTAGTGTTTACCAACGAATGAATTTTGCTAAAGCGGTGATTGCAGAGGTACGACGTGTTGCAGATAAAAAGGCATCAAATAATTTTTTGATTGGATATAGGTTTTCTCCAGAAGAGTTATCTAAACCAGGAATTACTATGGACGATACATTAAAATTAGTAGATGTATTAAGTAATGAACCTATTGATTATTTGCATAGTTCAATGGGAAATCGTAAACGAACGTCTTTATTGGAGAAAACTAATCATGAAACACTTAATTCTAGAATTTTGAAGACTATAAGAGGCCGAAAGCCGTTAATTGAGGTAGGTAATATTTTATCGCCTCAAGATGCCAATGAAGCATTGCAAGATGGTGCTAGTTTGGTGGCAATGGGGCGTGAACTAATTCGCGAACCTAATTGGATTGAAAAAGTCAAAATTCATGATGAAAAGAGTATTCGCTATACACTATCACCTGCAGATATGAATTTATTGGGGTTACCAGGTGGGTTGCAACGGGAACTGAGAACAGGATTTTTAAATGCAATGAACTTTACTGATCAAGAAACGAGTGATTTTCTAGATAAGTTTGGTCAGATGGAAGGATTCGGTGGATAATCTAATTAATATTAAGAGATAGCTTAGGTGGAGAATATTTATGCGAAAAATATATCATTTAGCTGTTGAAGCAACGTTGGATGTTATTGGTGGAAAATGGAAACCAGTAATTTTATGCCATTTGGGTGGTCAAACTCTGCGGACAAGTGAGTTATGTAGATTAATGCCAGAAGTTTCACAACGCGTATTGACAAGACAATTACGAGAATTAGAACAAGATGGCATTGTTTGTCGGAAGGTTTATAATCAGGTTCCGCCTAAAGTTGAATATTCTTTAACTGATGAGGGTAAAAGCTTGAGAAATATTTTATTAGCGATGTCTGATTGGGGCGAAAAAAGAATAAAAAGAGAACAACAGAATGGACGAAAAGTTGAAATCTTAGATCATAATCAGGCAGGATTTTTACAAATGAAATAACTTTATTTAGTTGAGTAGGGAGTTAAATCGTAAAAGATTTTTCACCTGCTCTATTTTTATAAATTTCACTATTTGGAATTTATAAGAGTTTGATTGCACTTAACAGGAATAGTAATTATGGTACCGATATGAGGTTTAAACAATTGAGCAAGAAATTATCTAAAACTTTAATCAAGGCTAAGCAAGTTGAGGAATATATAAAACATAATCCGGGTGTTCGGTTAAAAGAAATCTGTCAAAAATTATCTCTTCCGCAAGCAACATGTTTTCGGTTATTAGCGACACTTGTTTATTTGGAGGAAGTAATAGTAGTTGATCATTGCTATTACTGGCATTCAGTTGATCAGATTAGTGGACAAACTAGTTGGCAAATTGCGGTTTTGGCAAACGCATTTGTAAAGGAAAATAATTTTCCAATTTATATTGGTATTGAAAGTGATAATCAAATTGTCATTACGCAGGTTGTTCCTCGTGATAATCATCCTGAAGACCTTAATAGATTAACCGAAACCTTACCGATAAATTTGAGTGCGATGGGACTTTGTTGGACAGCGTTTCAATCACCATTAATACAGGAACGATTATTGAAATCGGCGAGTTATGATGGTGGGACAAATTTTACACTTCGCGATCAATTAGAGTTGAAGCAAGCAATTAAAATAATTTTCCAGCAAGGGTACGCCTTAGATGATGAAGAAAAAGAACTTGGTACTAGATGTTTAGCTGTTCCTATTCTTAAAAATGGGCGAGCAGTTGCTGTTTTAGGAATTTCTGCTCAAATTAGCTTCTTTAAACGTCGCCAAATTAAGCTTCTAAAAAATCAGTTGACGAAGCTAAGCGGTGTTATTAGTCATATTATTTAAGTACGGAGGAACCTTTATGAAAACTATTGTAATTACAGGTGCTGCGACTGGAATGGGGTTAAGCATGAGTAAGTTATTCTATCAAAAGGGATGGAACGTTGTAATGGCAGGCCGTAATAAGGAGCAAGGGGAACAGGCAGCAAGTTCAATTAAACGAAAAGATAATAAAAATCGTATTATATTTGTACAAACTGATGTTGCTGACTCTAGTTCAGTTCAGAATTTATCAAATGAAACATATCAGTATTTTGAACATGCTGATGCAATTATTAATAATGCCGGAATTTTTATGCAAGGACGTATTGATGAACTTTCTGAAGAAAATTGGAATCGAGTAATAAATGTTGATTTCAACTCAATTTTCTTAATGACAAAATATTTTGTGCCAAAAATGATGGCAAGAAAAAGTGGGTCGATTTTAAATATCGCCTCAGTTTCTGGACTTTTTGGTGACTATTCAATTGCTTCATATAGTGCAGCAAAAGGAGCAGTTGTTAATTTAGTACGTTCAATGGCATTGGATTATGGGAAATACGGAATTCGGGTAAATAATATTTGTCCTGGTGCAACGGAAACAGCTATGTTCAAACAAAATCCAGAGAGTATTCAACAAAAATATCGAAAGGCAAGTCCGCTTGGCTATATAGCTAAACCACAAGATATTGCGCAGGCTGCTTACTTTTTGAGTAATGATGAGATGGCTCATGCAATTACAGGGGTTAATTTACCGGTTACAACCGGTTTTGGTATTTTTAGCGGACAACCTAAGCAGTAAGTTAAGTCTTTTTTAAGCAAGAGTAATAATAAACATCGAGATAGTATAAGTATGGTATAATTTAGGTTCGAGTTTTAATAACGAATTTTAAATAACTATTTTGTAATCCGTGAATTTAAGAGAAAGAAGAGGGATTTTATAATGTGTGGGATTGTTGCATTTGTTGATAATGAAAAACCACAAATTAAAGACCAGCTAATTAAAAAAATGAAGGACCGGATTATTCACCGGGGACCAGATGCAGAAGGTCAATATGTTGATGATGACGTGGCGCTTGGTTTCCGCCGGCTAAGTTTTATTGATGTTAAGTCTGGTAATCAACCAATTTTTAACGAAGATAGCTCAAAAGCAATTGAATTCAACGGTGAAATTTATAACTTTGAAGAATTACGTGAAGAGTTAATTAGTAAAGGGCATACATTTAAGACTCATGCCGATACAGAAGTAATCTTGCACGGATATGAAGAATGGGGCAAGAATGTTGTTAACAAGCTTCGCGGAATGTTTGGCTTTATCATTTGGGACTTTAAGACTAAAGAAATGTTTGGTGCGCGTGATCATTTTGGAATTAAGCCATTGTATTATGCTAAAATGAATGGCACTTTCTTTGTTGGCTCTGAAATTAAGGCCTTCCTTGATCACCCTAATTTCGATAAGCAGCTTAATAAAGAAGCTTTGAAGCCATATATGACATTCCAATATCCGGTTACCCAAGAAACATTCTTCAAGGGTGTTTACCGCCTTCCAGAAGCTCATTATTTCACCTATAAAGACGGTAAATTTGAAATGACCCAATACTGGGACGAAGACTTTGAACCAGAAGATGAGAGTTTTGATGAAGCAGTTAATAAGATTGATAATGTTGTTCAAAACTCAGTTAAGGCTCATACTTTTGCCGATAAGGGAATTAAAGTTGGTTCATTCTTATCAGCAGGGGTTGATTCAAGTCTAGTGACCGCTTTAATGCGTCCTGATAATACCTTCTCTATCGGATTTGATAGTACTTATGATGAAACAAAGCAGGCGCGTGAACTTGCGGCCAAGATGGGCTTAAAGAACACAGATGAAAAGCTGACTAACGAAGAAGCTTTCCATGCCTTCCCAATGATTCAATACTACCTAGATGAACCTGATTCTAATCCATCGGTTGTTCCTTTGTACTTCTTAAACAAGTTAGCAAAGGACAATGGGTACAAGGCTCTTCTTTCTGGTGAAGGTGCCGATGAATTATTTGCCGGCTACATTGACTATGGTTTTAATACCAAGGTTAAGTTTATTCGCTGGGTAACTGACCAGCTAAAGAAGATGCCACGTGAACGGCGGTATAAATTTGCTAAGTGGCTTGATGGGAAGCATTTCCATGGTCAAGAACATATGTACCGTAATTTAGCCCCTGCTCGTGATACCTTTATTGGTCAAGCTTATATCTTCAGCCCAGAAGAAGCAGCAGATTATCTTCAACCAGAATTTGATTGCGGGCCAAGTATTGCAGATATTCTTAATCCGCTTTTTGATAAAGTAGAAGATAAGGATATTGACGAAGTAGCAAAGAAACAATACATTGATTTGCACCGCTTTATGCCTGGTGATATTTGTTTGAAGGCAGATAAAATGAGTATGGCTAACTCTGTTGAGATCCGGGTGCCATTGCTTGATAAAGAAGTGATGAAAGTAGCTGAAACCACGCCAACTAAATATCTGTTTAACTATAAAGATACAAAGTGGGCCTTTCGGATGGCTGCTAACCGCCACTTACCGGAAGAATGGGCTACGCGGCCTAAGATGGGCTTCCCAACGCCTGTTCGTGCTTGGTTACGTGAAAAGAAGTATTACCAAGAAGTACGTGAATTATTTGAACAGGAATTTGTAAAAGAATTCTTTGATCAAGAAAAGCTTCTTAAGCTTGCTGATGACAACTTTGAAGGTAAAGTAGATGGTCGTCGTAAAATTTGGACAATTTACACCTTCTTAACATGGTATAAGTTATACTTCATTGATAATTTCAAGCCTGATGAGTCTGGAATTGATCGTTCCAAAAAGGCAGCTGCAACAGAGGCATAGAAAAATATTAAAGGAGGCGGCGAAGGGCTGTAGACTCTTCTAAGTCTCTTTTTTGTTAATTACGGATCCTTATTTATTTTTATGATAAAAAATGAAATAATATAGGACAGATTAGATTGAAGGAGAATCATTTGCAAGATGGAATTGCATATTACACCGGCTTTAGCGCTATTACGCGAGCACGATTTACTAGACCATGTTAGTAATTTAACTGATTTTACCGCGACGAGTGTGTCTTATGATTCACGAAAAGTAAAAGCAGGTACCTTATTCTTTTGTAAAGGGAATTTTTTACCAAAATATCTAGCATCAGCGAAAGAAAAAGGTGCAATTGCTTATGTTGCTGAGAAAGAGTATCCCGAGGGTGAAGGATTACCGGCAATTATTGTTAAAGACGAACAGAAGGCAATGTCTTTATTGGGTGCTGCATTTTATGGTTATCCACAAAACGATTTATTTATTATTGCTATTACGGGGACAAAAGGCAAGACGACAACCGCTTACTTTGCTGACCATGTTTTGGCGAAGAGTACAGATAACCATGTTGCGTTATTCTCCACACTTGATCGTGTTTTAGGCAATAAGCCGAAAGATAAATTCAAATCTGATTTGACTACTCCTGAATCACTGGATCTTTTTCATGATATGCGGGCAGCGGTTGACAATGGGATGACCCACTTAGTAATGGAAGTATCGTCACAAGCATATAAGAAAAACCGCATCTATGGTTTAAAGTATGACGTTGGAATTTTTCTAAATATTTCGCCGGATCATATTGGGCGGAATGAACACCCGACCTTTGCCGATTACCTTCACTGTAAAGAACAATTATTAGTAAATTCAGCTAGATGTCTAATTAATGCTGAAACTTCAAAGTTTACCGATGTCTATTACACTGCTAAAGCAACCACTCAACCTGAGAATATATTCTTATTTGCACGTCGAGGAGCAAAATTAGATTTACCTGATGATGTGCAAGTAGATTTTGAATATCGGAATGATTTGGAAGACCTTCATGAGAGTGAGTTTGAATTAGCGGCCCTGACTGAAAAGGCTAAAAATTTGAAATTAGATGGACGCTACAAGACAAGTGTGCCCGGCGATTACAATGAAGGGAATGCAGTAGCTGCAATAATTGCCAGTGGTCTTGCTGGCGCTAAGGCTAATGATGCGGTTGAAACCTTGAATCATGTTCATATTCGTGGTCGAATGGAAATGATTAATAGTAAGCTACACGGGACGATTTACGTTGATTATGCACATAATTATGCTAGTTTAAAACGACTCTTAGCGTTTTTGAAACGGCAAACTAACGCGGGGAAAGTAACGGTAGTATTAGGCGCAACCGGTGACAAGGGAATTTCTCGGCGTCCAGGATTTGGCAAGGCGCTGACGGAAGAACAGCCAGATGAGGTAATTTTAACAACTGATGATCCGGGCTATGAAGATCCGATGACTATTGCCCGGGAAATAGATTCTTATATCGACCATGATAAAGTAAATAACATTCAATTTGAGATGGATCGTGAAAAGGCGATAAAAAAGGCAATTGACGATAGTAAAAATGATGATATTGTAGTTCTTGCAGGAAAAGGTGAAGACCCTTACCAAAAGATTAATGGTAAAGATACTCCATACCCGACTGATGTAAAAATTGCACGTGATTATATTAATAAATTAGAAAAATAATAAAAGAGGAGATAACTTCAATGAGTGAGCAGGAATTTGTTCCATTGATACTAGGTAGTGATTTTAATGCGTATGGAATGGCACGGTCAATGTATGAGAAATACGGGATCAAGTCGCAATTATATGCTCGCCAGCCATTAGCCCCTACCCGTTATTCAAAAATTGTAGACTTACATTATAATGAGCAGTTACAATCACCAGAAGTGTTTACTAAAGTATTAATTGAAGCGGCTGATGAATTTGCTAAACAAGGAAAGAAAACGGTGTTGATCAGTTGTGGAGACGATTACACTGAATTAGTTGCTAAAAATCGAAAAGTGTTGTCTAAGCATATGTTCTGTCCATATGCGGACTATGATGAAGTAGCGACTCTAACTGATAAAGAAAAATTCTACAATGTCTGTGAAAAGTACGGACTCCCTTATCCAAAGACAGATATTTTGAAGCCGGACCTTGATTATAAGAGTTACAATTCACCATTTGATTTTCCAATCGCTTTGAAGGCAGCTGATGCGGTGCAATGGCATAAAGGTAATTTTGAAGGATATGAAAAAGCCTACATTATTAAAACACCTGAACGATTAGCTGAAGTATTAGAAACAATCTATGAGCATAGTCCGTATAAGGGTGATCTGGTTTTACAAGAATTTATCCCAGGTGATGATAGTAATATGCGGACCATTAATTGCTATGTCGATAAAGATCATAAGGTAAAGATGATGTGCCTCGGTCATCCGCTTCTCGAAGATTGTAATCCGGCAAATGTCGGTAATTATGTTGCGATCATGCCGGCATATGACCAACAAATCTATGATAATATTAAAAAATTCCTTGAAAGCATTGAGTTTACTGGATTTGTTAACTTTGATCTGAAATATGATCGTCGGGATAACCAGTTTAAAGTATTTGACCTCAATCCACGCCAAGGTCGCAGTAGCTTCTTTGTGTCATTAAATGGTTACCAGCTTGCTACTTTCCCAGTGGAAGATTATGTCTTTGATAATTTAAAAGACCAAGATACAATTTACGGAAATAAGGACGAGAGTAACTATAAATTATGGCTGGGAGTTTCAAAGAAGACCTTCCTCCAATATGCTAAAAATAATGATATCAAGAAACAGGCTGAAAAATTGATTGAAGAAGGGCGTTATGGGACTACCTTCCATTATGCTAAGGATATGAACTTTATGCGGTGGTTAATGGAACAGCGAATTAACCATAACTATCAGAAGAATTTTGCAAAATATTTTGTTGAAAAGAAATAAAGATTAGAAGAAGCAGTTAAGTCAAAGCTTTTCTGCTTCTTTTTTGTATAAATAAATGTGAAAATAATATATTATTTATTATAAATAACTTTCCAGGTTTCATTACTAGTTGTATGATTAGTAATAGTTAAGTAAAGAAATTGAGGAATTAGAATGAAAGCATTTCGTGAAGCGATGAGTTGGATTATTCCCATTTTAATTGGGTTAATAATCGCATTAGTAATAAAGCAGTTTTTCTTCCAAATTGTTCGTGTTGATGGACCATCCATGCAACCTAATTTACAAAACAATGAACGGGTATTCTGCTTGAAAACTGCTAAAATTCACCATGGAAGCGTAGTTGTTTTTGATGCCAATGGTGTTGATCCGCAAGTGTCAGTAAAAACGGATTATGTTAAGCGAGTGATTGGTCTTCCTGGAGATACTGTTAGTTCAAAGAATGGTAATATTTATGTCAATGGTAAGAAGATCAATCAAGACTATATTAGTAAGAGTCAACGGACAACGGGAACCGGAAACTGGACTTTGCGTAGTATCTCAGTTCAAAATAGTTGGCTGAAAGATAATGGTGCTACTAAAGTTCCGAAGGGTGAATACTTTGTTCTTGGTGATCACCGAAGCGTTTCAAACGATGGTCGTTACTGGGGATTTGTGCCTAAGAGTAAGATTGATGGGGTTGTAAAAGTTCCATCATGGTCAGGCACAAAGACAACTCGAGAAAATGTTAATAAAGAGTGGCAACACTTTTATGATAAGTAATAAGAGGGCACACGACAGAAGTTATTTCATGTCCTCATAAGCATAAAAAGGCTACCAGCGTTCGGCTTTGCCGAGCACTGGTGGCCTTTTGTGTACTGCGATATTTGTATGTCAACTAGGTTGTAGAGATTATATCACAGTCTTTTTTTTAGTATCCTAAATAGTATGGCGAATCAGGATTCTGGATTTGATTGATATATTGATTAAAGAAAGGTAGTGTGTAATCAACATAACCATATCCACTGGGATGAACTAATCGGCGTTCAATTGCTCGTCGGCGGTATTGCGAGACAAATACTTTATCCTTTTTCATGATTTTTCCAACTTCAATTAGTTTATGATGACCATTAATGGCAATTAAATACTGACGATCTAGCTCAGATAAGCTGATAAAGATTTTTTGATAGGCATTTTCAAATAAAAATGATTGATATATTGGCGTGATTTTATTAATTAAACTGGAAGTAAACGGATGTTCAGCTAATTTTTCAAAAATTAAATAGCCAAGTAATTGAAATGCATAGGAATATCCTAATGTCATTTTAGCTAGCTTTCCAGCATCTTCAAAAGAGCAATTAAAAACTTGCATATAGTTAATGGAAATATCTGCAATACTCAACGGGGTCATATTAATTTTTTCAGAGCGCAGTAGAAATGTTAGCTTTTCATCATTTTGGATATCAAGAACTAAATCGGGAAGGCCAGTCATAATGACAAAAATAGGATAGCTTTTTCTTTTTAACGCATTAAATACTTGAGCAAAATCTCTAATTTGCTTAGAGTTAGTTACCTCGTCAATTGTTATTACAACATATTTATGTTGCTCTTTTATGTGGGTCATGAGATGGTCTAGCATTTGATCGACATTTGGTACTTCGGTATCACGACTAATACTAATCCCACCTAATGATATAGATTTGATGCTATCAAAAATTTGAGTGGTTTTTGGATTGCTTAATTCGTAAAGTTGGCGAGCAAGACTAGTGAGAATTCCTTCTTTATTTAGTAGGTCAATTGTGTAGCAATTAGAATCATTTTGAAAATTTCTACTTACACGCGTTAAAAAAGCAGTTTTTCCAGAACCACGGACACCAGTGATAAAAAACGAACGTGCAAAAGTACTATTTTGAATAAGGGTAGTTAATTTCTTGACTTGCTGATCCTTATCTAAAAATAAGGTTGGAATGTCGCCAAATGTGGGGTTGAATGGATTAGCTTTCATAATATAGACTCCTTTTAAACCTTTTTAAACCTTCAGATATATTTTAAACCTTTTTAAACCTTTTACAACAATGAAATTAAACGTCCAAAATTTTTGTAATCGCTTTCGTGATACAATGTTAATAAATACGCTAAAGGTGGGAAAAATAATGGCAGAAGGAACATATGAACAGGTAATTAATGAATTAGATCGTTTAGGAATTAAGTATGGAATGGTTGATCATCCAGCAGCGGAGACAACTGAAGAAGCAGATAAGTACATTGAAGGGCATGAGGGCGTACGAACCAAAACAATGTTTCTAAAGGGAAAGAAACATCATTTTTACTTAGTAATTATGGATGATAAGAAGCCGATGAATTTCAAAGAGTTTGAGGAATTGACGGGTGCTAAACGAGTTTCAATGGCCCGGCCTGATGACCTTAAGGAACAACTTGGCTCACATGCAGGGGTTGTTTCGCCATTTGGTTTAATGAATAATGAAGAACATAATGTTCAAGTTTACTTTGATAAGGACATGCTTGCTGAATCGCCTGTATTAACGTTCCACCCCAATGTTAATACCCATACGATCTTTATTAAGACACCTGACCTGCTTAATTTTATTAAAGAACAAGGATATGAACCAGAAACAATTGATTTATAAGGGTTCTCATTTTACATTCATTGAAAAAGTAACGACAATGGTTTTATAGGATGAAGCATTGATCGTGAAAGGATGATAATGATGATTTTAGATGAGACGATTACTCTTAACAGTGGCGTGAAGATTCCGAAGTTTGCATTAGGAACCTGGATGATTGAAGATGCGCAGGTAGCTGAGGCAGTGCGTAACGCAATTGAAATTGGTTATCGACATATTGATACGGCCCAAGCATATGGAAATGAGCGTGGAGTCGGTGAAGGTGTGCGGACGGCTAACATTGATCGTAACAAAATTTTTGTTACCTCAAAAGTTGCTGCAGAACATAAGGATTATGATGTAACGAAGAAATCAATAGACGAAACGCTTGAAAAAATGGACCTTGATTATATTGATATGATGATTATTCACAGTCCACAGCCATGGAAAGAAGTGAATCAATCTAATAACCGTTATCTCGAAGGAAATCTTGCAGCTTGGCGCGCAATGGAAGATGCCGTTAGTGAAGGTAAAATTAGAACAATTGGCGTTTCTAATTTTGGGCAATCAGATTTGGAAAATATTATTAAGAATAGTGATACGGTTCCGGCCGTTGACCAAGTATTAGCGCATATTGGTCATACGCCATTTAATCTCCTTTCATTTGCTCGTGATCATGATATTGCTGTTGAAGCTTATTCACCTGTTGCTCATGGAGCAGCTTTGAACAACCCAGTAATTGAAAAGATGGCTAAAAAGTATAATGTGTCAGTTCCGCAATTATGTATCCGTTACGATTGGCAGCTAGGGATGATTGTGTTGCCAAAGACTGCTAATCCAGAACACATGAAAGAAAATGCTGCGATTGACTTTGAAATTTCAGAGCCTGATATGGACCTATTGAAACGGGTAAAACCATTGGATTATGGGGATGCGGATGTATTTCCTGTTTATGGTGGCAAAATGTAATTCTAATTAAATTTTAATTTTTACCCTTGATTTTATGAGAAAATGTGATAATCTACTAAGTAATCAATTGAAATAAATAAAAACATTGATCGAGACAAGCATATAATATTTGATTCAGAGAGCCGGTGGTTGCTGAAAATCGGTAGAGAATATTAACTAGGCTAATCCCTCGTGAGTTGTATTTCGAAAATTTTAGTAGAATGTACTGGTAGCACCCATTATCGTGCCAGCTGATTGTTACAGTTAGTAACTGTTGGTGAGAGGCAGCGCTATGCTGTGAAGAAAGGTGGTACCATGCTAAAAAGGCATCCTTTTAGTTCCGAATAACGGAGCTGAGGGATGCCTTTTGTAGTTTTATATAACATTGAAGGTGGTGGTGGATATGTCTGATAGCGACATTATTAATATTATAAACTTATTAGAAAATAAAGAGAAAACATAAAAATAATTAAACGAAAGGGAGTTTTCAATATGACAAGAAAAGTAGCAGTAGTTGGAATGGGACACGTAGGAGCAACCGTTGCTCATTATTTAGTTGCTGGTGGATTTGCAGATGATTTGGCATTGTTTGATACTAATGAGGCGAAAGTAAAAGCAGATGCGCTTGACCTTCGTGACGCAATGGCAAACTTACCATTCCACACTAATCTAACTGTAAACGATGATTCTCAATTTGCGGACTGTGATGTGGTTGTTTCAACCCTTGGAAAGTCAAAACTTGTTGATACTCCCGACCATGACCGATTTGCGGAATTTAAATTTACACGAACGCAAGTACCATTGGTTGCTAAGAAATTAGTTGATAATGGTTTTCATGGCAAGCTTGTTGTTGTAACTAATCCTTGTGATGTAATTACCTCAATGTATCAGAAGTTCACCGGATTGCCAAAGAATCACGTAATGGGAACAGGGACTTTACTTGATTCGGCACGGATGAGGGCCTGTGTTGGGGAAGCATTGAATGTTGATTCCCGATCAGTTGTTGGTTTTAATTTAGGTGAACATGGTAACTCACAATTTACTGCTTGGTCAACGGTACGTGTTCTCGGGAAACGGGTCTTAGATTTAGTGGAAGAACGGAACTTAGACTTAGCCAATATGGAGGAACGCGCTCGCCAAGGTGGTTATTTAGTTTACAAAGGGAAGAAATATACTAACTATGGGGTAGCAACTGCAGCGGTTCGCCTAGTTAATGCAGTTTTAAGTGACTCGCGAACTGAAATGCCTGTTTCTAACTACCGTGAAGAATATGGCACTTACTTATCCTATCCTGCCGTTGTTGGTCGTGATGGGGTTGTTGAACAATTGCAACTAGATTTAACAGATGTCGAAAAAGAAAAACTTGCTACTTCTGCTAAGTACATCAAAGACCGTTTGAAGAGTGAGGAAGAACGATTGGCTGAAAATGAGGCCTAAGAAATTATATTAGAAGTGAATACACATATAAAGGGAAGCTATTCTTAAAGTGGAGTAGCTTCCTTTTGTATTGAGCAAGTTTGTTAATTTTGCTATCCTAACCAATAGAAATGGAGGAGTAGCTGTGGCAAATGTATTAACTAAACGTGTTTCACTAGTTGAATTATTTTATGATTTAGTCTTTGTTTATATGATTTCGCGGGCAACTGAATTATTGCATCACCTGCATCATGGCGTTTTAACCCCAGTAACACTAGTGATCTTTTTCTTAGTAATTATAGTATTTATCAATTCGTGGATGGTCCAGATGGTTTTTACTAACCGCTATGGAAAGTCGTCGTGGACAAATATTATTTTTTCATTTATTGATATGGCGATTATTCTTTACATGTCAAATGCCTTTACTGCCACCTTTGATCAGCATTTGGCAACATTCTTTATTGCTGCTGGGTTGCTTTCGATGACCCTGTGTTTGCAATACCTAATTACCTATTTTCAAGTACAAAAGGAAATTGATAAGAAAATAACGGTTGCTTTTACGGGTATTCTTGGGTTTCGGACAGTTGTTCTTTTGGTCGGCGGGTTTTACTATAATCCGGTTGGTATTACGGTTGCATTGGCTGGAATTATCATTAGTTGGCTTGCACCCGCGTTTACTGGAAAATATACGCGTCATCATCCAATCATTTTTTCACATATCCTTGAACGACTCACCGCTTTAATCATCGTAATGTTTGGTGAGACGATTGTAGGAATTGCGGATTACTTTACTCAGGAAAGCTTAGCGTGGTCATCAGTTTTTATCTTTATCGTCGTTGTGGGGCTTTTCTTCACCTATATCGTTGAATTTGACCATTTGATTGATGAACATCGTAAGCAGGAAACGGGTAACCTGTTAATTTACCTACATTACTTCATTATCTTCGGGTTAAGTTTAGTAACTGTTGCCTTGAAATTTATTAATGAATCGGAAGCCAACGTAATTTTTGCAATCACAGTTCTTTATCTCGGGGTCATATTATTCTACATTGGACTAGCAATTGCTAATTACTATAATCAGCCGCAATTACATGTTGGCTGGCCCGTGAGATTAGTATTTACTTCAACTACGATTATTGGATATGTTCTAGTATTAATATTTAATCAGTTAAATGTTATTGCGTTAGTTACAGCAGTGGTAATAGTAATGAATGCTGTTGTACTAGTTAAGTTTTTAATCAATAGGATAGGTGAATAAAGAAAAACCTGGGACCATGAAACTAGTCTCAGGCATTTTTTATATTCCTAATAAAATTGCTGGTAAAAATATTAAAACATCATATAGGATATGAGTGACCACCGCCGGCCAAAGACTATCGCTTTTCACCCATAGCCACGTGAAAGGAAGCCGTCCTAAACCAATTGGGACTAGCATTTGATATAGATTCCAATCGTAAGCGCGAAAATGAAGCATCCCAAATAGCAAGGAACCAATGATTGCTCCGTAAATCCAAGCTTGGCGCTTATTCACTCGTTTCATTAGTAGTGAGACAAACGGCAACGTTAATGCTGCGGTGATGATTTCCTCACCAATTAAGGAGATGCAAATCCAGAATAAGCGAATTAATTGAGTTGCGACCGGTTCAGAACCAGTTGCGCCATTAGTCACGGGTTGGTTTCCTAATAAATTACCAATTCCCAAGAAAATAAAAGCGATGACATATGAGATTATTAACACTGGGATAACTAGTTTCCATGATCCTTTTTTAGGCTTCTCTAGTATTGCGGCTAAGATTCCTCGTCCATATTGAAGATAAAGTGAAATACCGCCAAAGAAAATGAAGGCAAAATAAGGTAATACTCCTGGAAGAGTAGAATCAGTTCCTAAAAGGGCACCAATTATTATAGTGACTGCTGAAAACCATCAAATTTTAGATAGGTTTCGTGAATCCAAATAGTTAAGCATGAGCAATTCCCTTTCAAAATTTTTATCTCAATATAGCGGAATCATAAATGAGTGTCAATAGTGATGGTGAGGACTAGATTTAAAAAATAAATACCAAAAAGCCCAGCAAAATAGCTGGGCTTCTAACTATTTTTAAGTATTGAGATAATCGTTGAGAAATCATTACTTGTGGCCGCTATCATCTCAATGTTTGTTGACGATGGCACATATTTTCTCAAAGTTCGTCGACAAAATCCGAAACCAAGCATGAACTTATCGCTGACAAAAATAATTCGTTGGTAAGGTCTTTGGAGTTGTTTTAGGAAGGTAATCACTGGCCGTGGCAAATCCGCGTACCATATTGGTGATACGAGAATTAAGGTGTCAGTATTCTTCGCAAGTTTAACAGGGTGAATCTGAACGTCGATATGGTGAAAACGTTCTTGTCTGGCTCGCGAGGTTAACTCATGATAATTGCTTGGGTACGTGTTAGTTGGAATAATCGGAATTGCACTAAGTCCATTATAATCAGCAATCCTTTGAGCTAACCGTTTGTTATTCCCACTATTAGAAAAATAGACCACCTGTTTATTCATTTTAATATTAAACTACCAGCTAATTGGACCAGATTCATTGATGAATTTACCAGAAGGACCATCTTCTGGTAAAGTAGCGAGCTTAATGACAATTTTGGCACCTTCTTCAACACTCCGCGGAGCATTGAAGCCATTGAGATCCGTTGCAGTCCATCCTGGATCAGCAGCGTTTACCTTAATATTGGTATTAGCTAATTCACGAGCGAACATTACAGTTAGTGCATTAACCCCATTTTTGGACGCAGCATAGGCTGGGTTGATTGGGGCGCCCTCAATCGGATGACTTTGCCAGTCCAAGGATCCAACTGAAGAGGAGAGACTAACAATGCGACCAGCCGCGGACTTCTTGATTAGCGGCAACATGATTTGGGTAACTGCAAAACTGCCAAAGAAGTTGGTGTCGAAGGTTTTACGTAAAACCTCATCGCTGACGTTGCTAGGTAACACATCATCTGCCAGGGCAATTCCAGCGTTGTTGACTAAGATATCTAATTTATGGTAAGTCTTGTCAATTTGATCACGCGCGTTTTGAATGGTAGCACGTTTAGTTACATCGATTTGTAGGGTATCTGCATCAATATCTAATCCCGTTAGTTTGTTAACTGCTGCTTGTCCCCGTTCTTTGTTTCTGCTACCGATTAATACCGTGTAACCCATGAGCCCTAATTCTTTGGCCGTTTCAAAGCCGATACCACGGTCAGCACCGGTGATTAAAGCTACTTTGCTATTTGATTTAGTCATTATCATCTTATCCTTTCTGAGTTCCATAACATAAGTTAGATATTATCCCTAGAGATTTTCCTTGAAGAATGCAGCAGCTTTTTCAACTGCTTGATTAACATATTCTGGCTTATCATATAAATCTACGTGAGTAGCACTCTCAATTGTAAATAGTTCTTTGTTAGTTGACGCTGCTTTGGCAAGTAAGTCCTCTGAAAAGCGTAATGTATCAGCTTTTGAACCTGCAATCATCAAAATTGGTTGGGTCAAGTATTTATCAGCAAACAAGAAAGTAGAGAAGTCAGTCATCTTATCAATCGACATCATCGAGACCTTGTTAGTTGAACGTGGATGTTGACCACGGGCTGTTCGGTAATATTCGTGAGCCTCTACTAAGGTGTTTGGCATTCCCTCAGTAACTTTTTCTGGAACAAAGGTACCATAAATTGGGTCAGCACCATTAGCTTCACGAGTTCGTTGGTTGGCAGCTTCTTCGAGTAAAGCTAGTTGAGCTTCTACTGGCGTCTTACCATCAAAACCGTCACGAATCCATGATGCTGGATCACTCATACTGACCGCAACAACTGCTTTGATTCTCCGGTCAGTCATGGCGGTATGCATTGAGTAACCACCACCGGCACAGACACCAAACTGACCAAGACGCTCGTTATCAACGTATGGCAAAGTTGTTAAGTAATCGATTGCACACTTAATATCTTCGACCCGTTCATAAGGAGATTCTAATTGACGGGGGTTGCCTCCACTTTCACCTTGATGTGAAGTATCAAATGCGAGGGCAACAAAACCATATTTAGCTAGGCGGGTTCCATAATTAGTGGCGATTTGTTCCTTAACTGCACCAGCGGGGGACGCAATTGAGAAAGCAGGATATTGCTTGGTCTCATCAAAATCATCTGGGAAAAATAAGATACCGGCCATGTTGTGATCATTGTTTTTAAAGGTTACGTTCTTTTGCATAATTGTAATCTCCATTCATTAATTATTAGTTATTCTAGCTACAATTAAGTAAATACTTGAAATTGTTATAATAAACGAATAATCGTTCACTATTAGAGTAAAAATGAAAGTGCTACTTTTTAATAGCACTCCAAGCTAAATTAACCAGTGCGTTAATTCGGTCTTCAGTAAAGTCAACTTCTCCTCTAAAATAGCGTTTAGCTAATTCAGTAATGGGTGGTTCAATGTAGGCAAACAGCAAATCAGTGTCTACATCTTTAAAAACTCCTTCCTTTTGCCCTTTTTTTACTAACTGATACATTGGCGTAAAGTAGGTGCTAGCTTCCTGATCATCTAACTCTGTCATATAAGGGGAGTTAGTGAACTGTTGCAAAAAGAGAAAAGCATCCTTATTATCCAAAATAAAATCAATATAGTTGCGAATTACTTTAGCAAGAGCAGTCTTGGCATCGTCGTTCGTCGTATCGGTAAACATTTTGCTACTCATTTTTTGCTTGGTATCCAGGTACAGTTTCTTCAACATATCATCCTTGTTTTTAAAGTAGATATAGATTGTTGAAGCTGAAACCCCAGCATGTTTAGCAATTTTCGACATCGACGTTGATGAAAACCCCTCTTTATTTAAGAGAAGAATTGTTGCTCGATAAATAGCTTCTTTTTTGTGGTTATCTTTATATCGCATGTCTGTATAATAAACGATCATTCATTTATGGTCAAGTCAAAAATTTAATTTTTTTGATGAATAGCTAACGTTACTAATTTTTTAAAAATGGATTGCCTTATAGTCGACTGCAAGGTTTAGAATGTCCCAAAGAAAAAATGGAGGGATTTTTAATGGAGACACGTACACTTGGCAAAGATTTAAAAGTTACCGCAATTGGGCTTGGTTGTATGGGATTTTCGCACGGCTATGGAAAACCGATGGATGTTGATGAGGCTGTGAAAACAATTCGAGCCTCCTATGACATGGGATATCGTTTCTTCGATACTGCTGAGATTTATCAAGGTACCAACCCGGACGGCTCCACTAATTACAATGAAGAAGTTGTTGGGAAAGCACTCCATGATGTCCGTGACCAAGTAGTTATTGCCAGTAAGTTCGGCATTGCGGCCCATGAGACGACCGCGTTGAAAGTGGATTCTAGTCCAGAAACTATCCGTAAATCAGTGGAGGGTTCCTTGAAACGACTGAACACTGACCACATTGACCTTTACTACCAACATCGAATTGATCCCAACGTTGAACCAGAAACGGTTGCTCAAGTAATGCAGGAATTGATCGATGAAGGCAAGATTACCCACTGGGGGATTTCCGAGGCGAACGAAGATTATCTTCGTCGGGCTAATGCGGTTTGCAAGGTGACAGCGGTCCAGAACCGTTACTCAATGATGTATCGGGAATACGAAGATCTCTTTCCGGTACTCGAAGAATTAAATATTGGATTAGTTGCTTTTTCACCGCTTGCCAATGGTCTCCTAACGGGTCAAATTAAGCAAAGCAGCTTCTCAAACGGCGATTTGCGAAATAATATGCCCCAGTTTACCAAGCAAGCCTTAGCGAAGAATCGAGAACTATTTGACCTGCTTAATGAGATTGCCACTGATCATAATGTCACCCCAGCCCAGATTTCACTAGCTTGGATGGTCAACAAGAAGCCATACATTGTGCCAATTCCGGGGAGTCGCCACTTGAACCGGATTGAAGATAACTTGGCGGCAGCCCAAATTAAGATGACACCGCAAGAGGTTGCCCAGATTGATCAGGCCCTTGATGCTGTACCAATGTCAGCCGTCTTTAGCGGCATGAAGATTGATCGGAAGTAAGCTCTTAAATTAAGGAAAATCGTTGTTAGAATATCAAAAAATGAGGAGGAAATAGAAAATGAAATTAGCAATTTTAGCGGCTAATGGGCAAATCGCTCGCATTGTTGAGCATCGGATCTTGAGTGAAGATCAATTTAAAGATGTTGAATTGACCTTAATGCTTCGTCACAGTAATCGTTTGAATGATCTTGCCAATAATCCGCGAGTTACCGTTCTCGAAGGGGATTTGAACAGCCCTGAAGATGTTGAAAAGGCAGTCAAGGGTCAAGAGATGGTCTTTAACGCGGTGATTGACCATGATGACGCTGGTCATAATCGACCAACTCACAACATTATTGATGCAATGAAAAAGGATGGTGTCAACCGTTTAATTCTTACCAACTTACTTGGTATTTATGATGAAGTCCCTGGCGAATTTGGCAAGTGGAACCGCGATACTTGCTTCAGTGGCACCGTTCGGGATGATAATGCTGCCGTAGTTTCTGACCGATTAGCAGCTGAATCCGGCTTGGATTACACCACCCTTCGTTTGCCATGGTTAAATGATCGTGATGAAGTCAAGTACACTATTACTCACAAGGATGATGAGTTTGTGGGTGTTTCTGGCTCTCGGCAAAGCATTGCCGATGTTGTCTTGAAGATCGTTGCTGATCCAACATTCGGTAGCAATGACAGTCTAGGAATTGCTGATCCTGACACTCAAGGTCGCAACCAGCCAGTATATTAATAATATTATTAGAGAATCACCTCTCAAACTAATTTATATTTATTAATAGTTAGAAGCATTATGATTCGTGAGTAACGGATAATAATGCTTTTTTAAAATAATTCATTTATGGAGGGGGAACTAACCCATGACTCAATTTACTCTTAACTCAACGGTTAATGATGTCAAAAATTATTTCGGTGAAGAAGGTCGGCTACTTTTTCCGGTTGATCGGCCGTTTAACCCAGATGAAACGATCGCACAAATTAGCAACAGTGCCCACTATATTTGGTATTCAGCAATCCACGCTACCAAAACGCTCGAAATTTTGAATTATTTAGCAACTCAGGCAAAGAAACGGCAAATCTTTTATCCAATTTATTCAAAAGCAGAGATAGCAGCTCACCCAAGCAGAGCTAATGCAGGGCTATATTTCTTTAAGGGTCAGCCGGGAGCGCCATTTACGATTAATAATGCTGGGCTGGTGGTGGTTTTGCTTATGTTGCCGCAATACAAGACAGTTTTCCTCACGCTTTAGAAATTAGTAAGCAGGGCTACAATGCCTTCGCCTTAATTTATCGTCCAACGAACCCATATGAAGATTTGGCACGAGCAATTACCTTGATTGAAGATCATGCAAAAGAGTTAGAGGTTGATCCACGGCACTATTCATTATGGGGTGGTTCTGCTGGAGCACGGATGGCAGCCGAACTAGAGAATAAAGAGGTACTTTATCAATTAACTGGCCGGACGGATATTCCGCAGGCTGATGCAGTGATTATGCAGTACACCGGTTATACTCAGTTCTCCTCAGCTGACGCCCCGACTTATGTTAACGTTGGCGACAGTGATTGGATTGCTGGTTGGCGGACGATGAAGCATCGACTGGTTTCTCTAGAGAAGCTGGGCATCCCAACTGAATTCCATGTTTATCCAGGTCTTAATCACGGTTTTGGACTTGGTGAAGGAACGGTTGCAGAAGGCTGGATAAATGATGCAATTAAATTCTGGAAAGCTAATATGTAAAATAGTAAAAAGGTTTGCCTTAAAGTTCACTGTAAGGTTTATATTAATTATAAATTTAATCAGGGAGGAACAAGGTTATGGCAAAAACATTAGTTGCATATTACTCATGGTCAGGACGCACGCAAGGGATGGCTGAAAAAATAGCCCAGTTAGTTGATGCTGACATGTACAGGATCGAAGTCGCCCCTGATACGTTTGATCGTGATATGTATAAAACGGACGAAATTGCAACTGCCCAAATCAAAAATCATCAATATCCAGCATTAGTTAATGACATCCCAAATGTCGACCAATATGATTTGATTCTGGTTGGCAGTCCAGTTTGGCGAGGTGCTCCGGCAACTCCAATTCACAATTTTCTTAATCAAATTCAAAATTATTCCGGAAAGGTCGCTTCTTTTTATACCGATGCTGGAACGCCCAATGGCTACGAAAAGATGTTTAAGCAGTGGGCAGGAAAGTTAAATGTCTTACCAACACATGAAGGATCGAATGGGCTCAATGCATGGCTGGCAGAATTAGCGGGGTAATAATATGAGCATTCAACAAGTAGCAGAGAAATTATCTCTTTCTGCCGACACCATTCGGCGGTGGGAACGGCTTGGCATGATTCCGCTAATTCCGCGTGATCATAACGGACGACGGACATTTACTGAAACCGATATTCGGTGGGTTAAGCATGCTAAATTACTGAATCAGATGAACGTTTCTCCTGATTTCCAGATCGAGTACGTTAAGCTATCCATGTTGGGTGAAAAGGCTGCTCCAGCTCGTCAGTCCTTATTACAAGAACAGTTTGGACAGTTAAAAGCAGACCATCAATGTTTAATCGAGCAAATTAATGCGATGGAGAAATTGGTGGAAAGTGAAGAGCCCGCTTAACGTGTTAAACTAGAAGAAAATGAGGAGGAAAATAGATGAACATCAAAGAAGTCAGTGAGCGGTTAGATATTCCCAAAGAAACGCTACGTTATTGGGAAAATAACGGTTTAATTCCTGAAGTGCCACGGAATGCCAGTGGCTATCGCGATTACACAGAAAACGAGATTAAGTGGGCCTTATTCATTAAGGCGATGCGCAATGCAGGAATGTCTGTAGAATCATTGATTGATTTCGTAACCCTATACCGTAAGCATAGTGACAGTCGTGAGGCACAAAAGTCACTGATTAAAGAGCAGTATGACCATCTGCTGGCGCAACGGAATGAACTAGACAAGACCTTGAATTACTTGGCATATAAGCTCGATCATTTTGAAGACCATGTGATGCCATTTTTGGACGAAGAAGAATATTATCAATTGAAGAAAAAGAAAATGCTTGATGAGGATAAATAAACATCTGATAAGATAGTAGTAAAAAACTATGGGAGCCGAACAGATGCTTGATTATGGACAATTGAAAGAACGGTTTGCTCGTAATACTAACCCTGAACGTGCCAGACAAATGAAAAAGTATTTGCGAAATCGATTTGAATTTTATGGTTATCAAACTAAGGAAAGGAAAGCAATCTACCATCAGAGCCTATTAGCAGAGAAAAAGCAGGATCAGATTGACTGGGAACTATTAGATCGCTGTTGGCGAGATCCTTATCGTGAAATGCAATATTTTGTTTGTGATTATTTAATCGCGATGAAGAAAAAACTTCACTTTGAAGATATTAATAAAATTGAAAACTATGCGCGGCATAACCAGTGGTGGGATACGATTGATACATTAATTAAACCGCTTAGCTACTTGACTTGGGATGATCCACGGGGTAACGAATTAATGTTGGAATGGTCCCAAGATTCAGATTTTTGGATTCGCCGGATAGCGATTGAATACCAATTATTAAGGAAACAAGCAACTGACACTCAGGTATTAAGTGAAATTATTCGAAATAATCTGGGGAGCGATGAATTTTTTATTAATAAAGCAATTGGCTGGGCTTTACGTGATTATTCAAAGACAAATCCAACATGGGTTCGTGATTTTATTGAGCAAAATCAGCAAGAGTTGGCACCGTTGTCAATTCGTGAAGGGTCAAAGTATATTGAATAACCTTGCTTTATTTAGTGATTTCAAGCCAAATTAAGAGGACAAATTAATGTTTCAACAGATGAAGTATTTTATTGCGGTGGTTGATCAACATAATTTCACCCGTGCCGCCGAAGAAAATAACATTTCTCAGTCAGCTATTTCCCAGCAAATTAAGGAGCTTGAAAATACGCTTGATGTTAAATTGCTTGACCGAAAGGGAAGAAGTTTTGAATTAACGACCGCTGGTGAATTCTTTTACCAGCACGCCAAAGAAGTTGTTAAAACGACTAATGCATTAATTGTCAAGACACGAAGAATTGGGAAACTACCGATCAATTACGAATTGTGTTTAGGCTATTTATCCAATTTTGGGACCAACGAATTTTTGCATACCGTTGCCCATTTTTCGCAAATGTATCCAGAAATTGAGATTAAAATCAAAAGCGGCACTCATGAAGAGTTATTTGAGCTCTTAAAACAGGATCAAATTGATCTGGCTTTTTCCGATCAGCGTCGTGCTTTATCAAATGAATACCACAATGAATTCTTAACTGAGACTGATTTTATGGCCGTTTTACCCTTGAAATATCCAGATAATAACCGTATTTCAACAACACAATTAGCTGATTTACCATGTATTTTAGTTACTAATGATCCGCAAAAAGCGGCCGAGGAACAATATTATCGGGATGGCTTAGGGGTAAAAAGCCGCTTTTTGACGGTTGCTACCATCGATGAGGCGCAAATGATGGTCGCGGCCAACCGGGGATACTTTATTGTTAATCGGCGAACCCAATCGCTGATTAATAAGGAAATTGTTAAGATCATGCCGCTCTATGCTGGTGACGTTCCCCTTCACCAAAATTACTATGCCTATTGGAAACAGGGTAATTCCGGCTTTTACATTGAAAAGTTTGCTGAGCTATTAAAAGCGCAATTCTAAGTTGCAATTACCGGAAATCGACGTCAAAAGAAAGCTTTTCGCTAACTTTTGGCGTTTTTTTAGTGCACAAAAGTTAGCTTGATAAGTTTTACTTATGATTATTGATTGCAAACATGAATTGGTTTAGTGATTCACCGCCGTTATGAT
The DNA here is from genome assembly GCF_014145555.1 of Limosilactobacillus albertensis. NCBI lineage: Bacteria > Bacillati > Bacillota > Bacilli > Lactobacillales > Lactobacillaceae > Limosilactobacillus > Limosilactobacillus albertensis. The sequence goes on along the minus strand of NZ_JACIVD010000069.1, from coordinate 163,019 downwards.
ATAGACAATTAATTAAAGCAAAAAGGGGAAATGAAAATGAGAAAAACTTGGTTGATCACGGGAATTTCAAGCGGTTTTGGCAAGGTCTTAACTGAACAATCATTGGCAAAGGACTGATTTAATGACAGACAGAGAAACGATTATCGACCTCTACCGCCAAGAAAATCGGGCAATGGTGGCTAAAGATATTGAAACTTTGAGTCAGATTTTAGCCTCGACCATGGTATTACATCATATGACGGGGTATGCTCAGCCCAAACTAGAATGGATCGACCAAATTCAAAATGGTGAGCTTAAGTATTACTCTTCTGATGAGGAAGGGATCTCAGACATTCGAATTGATGGAAACTACGCTAGCTTAATTGGTCATAATCAAGTCAAGGCGAGTGTTTGGGGGAGCTCGGTCAATACCTGGCAACTTCAGATGAAGATGGAATTCGCGAAGGTTAACGGAAAATGGACGATCACTAATCAGGTCGCCAGCACCTATTAATGGAGGTTAAATCTCATGAAGAATATTTTAATCATTGGCGCAACCGGAACATTGGGAACAGCAACCACTCAAGCAGCATTAAAAAAGACAGATGATCATCTAACACTATTTGCGCGGTCAACTAATCGAATTAACATTACTGATCCGCAACGGGAAACCGTCATCAGTGGGGATGTATTAAATGATCACGATTTAGACAAAGCACTGGTAGGACAGGATACTGTGTTTGCAGCATTAAGCGGTGACTTAGCTGCCTATGCTAAGCAGATTGTTGCGGCGATGGACCGTAATAACGTATCACGATTGGTATTTATTAGTTCGATGGGAATTTATAATGAGATCCCTGCTTCTGTTGGCACTAGTGGTAATTTAAAAAATAATCCAATTCTTCAATCATATCGGGACGCTGCTGACATTGTGGAAGAATCTGACCTAAATTATACTGTGGTTCGTCCTGGTTGGTTCACTGGTGGTCCGGTTAATTATGAAATTACACATAAGGGCGAACCATTTGGTGGTCACGATGTTTCAATAAAATCAATCGCTGACTTAGTGACAAATCTGCTGAACGATGGTAGCCTTTATTCTCGCGAAAGTATTGGCATCAATAAGCCGAGTTAATTTTCTGCTTGGCTTGTAGTGGACTTCAAGGTTTATAGTTTAAGTTAATCCAACTCAAAATGATTGAAGGAGTGAATGCAGATGAAAGCAGCAGTATTTATGGGACCCGGTAAGATGGAAGTTCATGAGGTTGAAAAGCCAACAATCCAAAAGCCAACTGACGCGATCTTAAAGATTGTTCGTGCTTGTGTATGTGGATCCGACTTATGGTGGTATCGTGGGATTGCTAATCGTGAAAAAGGATCATTAGTTGGCCACGAAGCAATTGCAATTGTTGAAGAAGTCGGTGCTGACGTTAAAGACGTTAAGCCTGGGAACTTTGTAATCGCACCATTTACTCATGGTTGTGGTCACTGTGCTGCTTGTTTGGCTGGCTTCGATGGTAATTGTATGAACCAAGAAGCCGGCGGCAATGGTGGTTATCAAGGTGAATACCTTCGTTTTACTAACGCTAACTGGGCATTAGTAAAAATTCCGGGCCAACCATCAGATTACACAGATGAACAATTAAATGACCTTTTAACTTTGGCTGATGTGATGGCAACTGGTTACCATGCAGCTGCAAGTGCTGAAGTTAAGGAAGAAGATACAGTCGCGGTTATCGGTGATGGTGCTGTTGGCCTTTGTGGTGTAATCGGTGCTAAATTACGTGGTGCTAAGCGGATTATTGCTTTGAGTCACCATGAAGATCGTGCAAAACTTGCTAAAGAATTTGGAGCTACTGATATTGTTGCTGAACGTGGTGACGATGCAATTAAGAAGGTTCTTGAATTAACTGATGGTAATGGTGTCGATGCTGTCCTCGAATGTGTTGGGGCCGTATCTGCTATTGAACAAGCTGGCAAGTTAGCTCGTCCAGGCGCAATTGTTGGTCGAGTAGGTGTTCCACAAACTGAACCCTCATCAAACGCACTTTTCTGGAAGAACATTGGTCTTCGCGGAGGAATTGCTTCTGTCACTACTTATGATCGTGCAATTCTTCTTGATGCTGTATTAAAGGGCAAAATTCATCCAGGAAAAGTCTTCACTAAGCGTTTTAGTCTTGATGAAATTCAACAAGCATATGAAGCGATGGATAAACGTGAAGCGATCAAATCATTAATTATCGTTAGCGAATAATTTAATCGTCCAGCTTAAGATAAGGAGTATAGTGAATATGAGTACAATTTTCATCGTTGGTTCGTCATCTGGAATTGGCAAAGCAACAGCAAAATTATTTGCAGAAAAGGGGTGGACGGTGATTGCTACCATGCGCTCACCTGAAAAAGAAACTGAATTAACATCCTATCAAAATGTTTTTATCTATCCACTCGATGTAACGAAGCCTGAGCAAATTTCAAAGACAGTTTTAAAAGTTCTCGAAAAGCATGAAGTTGATGTTCTGTTCAACAATGCTGGTTATGGAATGAAGTCACGATTTGAGGATATGACCGAAGAAGCCATGCAGAAGTCTTTAAACACGAATCTGCTAGGAATGATCCGCGTCACTCAAAAATTCATCCCGTATTTTAAAAAGAAGAAAAGTGGACTAATTTTGACAACCACTTCCCTTGCTGGCGAAATGGGGTTAGCTCTAGATGGTATCTATGCAGCAGATAAGTGGGCGGTGACCGGCGTATGTGAAATGCTCTACCATGAGTTAGCGCCATTTGGCATTCAGGTAAAAATCATCGTTCCAGGGGTTGTGAAGACCGGTTTTAAGATGGAGGCATCTGCAATGCCGGGATTTGATCAGTTATTAAAGAATCAAACAGAAATGTTAATGCCAGATACAGATAATTTAGAATCACCTGAGGAAGTAGCTCAAGATATCTATAAGGCGGTCACTGATAAGGATAGCGATCGGATGTGCTATGTTACTGGTAAAATTACCAAAGAATTATATGAAAAGCGCCAAGAACTTGGTGATGAAGCATTTCGTAAATACATTCGTGACCGTTTACTAAAAAACACTACATCAGAAATTAAAAAATAATTAGAAATGCATTGACATTTTCTAATTTATAACGTAACATACTTAGTAAATAAACGGTATGAATAACCACTAAGAATAGGAAATTAGCTTTGCTTTGACTAGTCAGCGAACCCAAGTTAGTGTGAGTGGGGATAGAGAAGTAAAGTGAAAGTAGCCTAGGAGTGCCTGAAGTGAGAGTAATCGTAGCTTTAGGCGGGTGCGCCCGTTATAGCGTCAACGTATCTAGTTCACTATGTACGGGGTAAGGGAATAATAGTAATATTGTTCTAAAGTAAGGTGGTAACACGCGTGATAGCGTCCTTATAAGCAAACTGCTTATAAGGACGCTTTTTTGTACCAATATTAATTTAATATTTACCGAGAGGAATGGTTAAAATGGAGACAACAAAAGCGAGTATTAGACAGTCAATAATTATCGCATCACTTATTTTCGGAATGTTATTTGGGGCAGGGAATCTTATTTTCCCGGTTCACTTGGGTCAATTAGCTGGCAGTAACTGGCTAATAGCGAGTAGCGGCTTTCTATTTTCCGGAGTGTTACTGCCTTTAATGGCACTGTTAGCAATTAGTATCACTAGGTCGAACGGAATTTATGACCTTGCATTGCCGAATGGCCGTTACTATGCACTTATCTTTTTAATTCTTATTCATGCTACGTTAGGACCACTGTTTGCAACTCCGCGGACAGCAACCGTTCCTTATGAAATTGGAATTGCTCCTTATTTATCTACGGCAGCTAATACTTGGGGATTATTAATCTACTCAGCAATTTTCTTTAGTTTAGTTTATCTTTTTTCAAATCATGAGGGAAAGATTACTACTTTAATCGGTAAAGTTTTAAATCCCTTGTTCTTGTTATTATTATTCCTTATCTTCTTATTAGCGTTCATTAATCCGCTAGGTTCAGGAAATACTGCTAATATAACCGCAGCATATACGAGTCATGCTTTCTCTAATGGCTTTTTGCAAGGTTACAATACCATGGATGGCTTGGCAGCATTAGCTTTTGGAATTACTATTATTACTGCAATTAGAGAACTCGGCATTAAGAAGACACAACAAATTTCGCTTGCAACGGCTAAGAGTGGTTTTCTCGGAATTACGGGAGTTGCAATTATTTATTTAGCTTTAATTTGGTTAGGGGCAACCAGTTTGCATCAATTTAAGCTGGCAGCTAATGGCGGAATTACCCTTGCCCAAATTTCTCACCACTACTTAGGAACGGCTGGTGATGCGATTTTAGCAACTTTGGCAACTATTACCTGTATGACATCAGCAATGGGGTTAGTAATTGCCTTTTCACAAGATTTCCATCGCCGTTTTCCTAAAATTTCATATCGAACATTTTTACGAATCAATTGTGGATTATCATTCCTATTTGCTAATTTAGGACTTAACCAGATTATTGCATGGTCAACACCAATTCTAATGTTCCTTTATCCGTTAGCAATTACCTTAATTATTTTAGGGCTACTTTCACCACTGTTTAAGAATGACCGGCTCGTTTACCGAATTACAACTGGGCTTACCCTAATTCCAGCATTCTTTGACATGTTAAATGCGTTACCAGCTGGGTTACATGAAAACCAATTATTACAGACACTGCTTGGTTTTGCCCAACAGTACTTCCCATTTTTCAACTTAGGCTTCGGGTGGCTGACCTTTGGGATTGCAGGGTTAATTCTCGGATTGATCTGTCACGTATTAAAGGCAAGAAAACGGCCAGAGCTAATTAGCGATTAGTTGACCGTGCAAATAGATAAAATATTTTAGAGGGCTTGATTGCGGAATTCCGTGGTCAAGCTTTTTTGCGTGCAGCAGTCCTAGCAATTTTATTTTAAATAACTATCATTTTTAAAGCGTTTTCATTTTATAATAAAAAGAGGTTTTAAGTGAAAGGAGCGAGGAAGATGCCTAAACAGACATTTATAAACGGCAAAATTTTTGTTGGGGACAATGAAAATCATTTTGTAAGCATGATGGTTGTTGAAAATGGAAAAGTTAAGCAAGTTGGCGATAATCTCCCTGTTGAAGGAGAGACTATTGATCTTCAGGGACAAACCGTTTTGCCAGGCTTAGTTGATTGTCATACACATCCCAAATATATTGCCGATGCCCTTCACGGGGTTGCATGTACGCCGCCGAATGTTAATAGTATCAAGGAAATGCAAGCAGCACTCCGTAATTCTCCAGCATATGGTCAAGGAGAAAACGTCTGGATTGAAGGATGGGGCTTTGATGAAACGAAACTAGCAGAACACCGCAGCCCAACTCGTGATGATTTAGATGCAGTTTCGACAACCCAGCCAATTTTTATCTATCGTTCTGACTGTCATTCATCAGTTGGAAACTCAAAGGCCCTGGAACTTGCCGGAATTGACGAAAACACTCCCGATCCGGTTGGCGGGAAGATAGAACGGTTCGCTGACGGACGACCGACTGGCTTTATGCGCGAGGTAGCCGCCTCCCAGTTGTTTATTCGGGCTAAATCCGCGCAGAGTTATGAAAATGATGTCACTAACATGGTTAATAGTTCTGATCATTACCTTAAAGAGGGAATTGTAGCGATTGGTGAAATGATGGGGCGGATGAAACCATACACCTCGTTAAAACTGTATCAGGATGCAGTTAAACAAGGATTTACTCCTAAGGCATCTATTTACTATGTTTTTTGATGAAATTGATCCACAGTTTGGACTACAACCAAGCGGGAATGAAAAGCTTCGTGTTGCTGGAATCAAAGTATTTATGGATGGCAGTATCTCTGGCGAAACGGCGTATAATAGCGAACCATATCCTTCCGGCAAAAAGGGTGTTAGTCTAACTTCAGCGGAGAAGCTTCAACGAGCAGTTATGATGGCCCGTGATAATAAGCTTCAATTAGCGGTCCATGCAATGGGTGATAAGGCTATACAAACGGTAATTGAAGTGACAAAAGATATGGAGCCGTGGTTAACAACGATGCCATCGGTACGGATTGAACATGCGTCTTTAATGAGTGATTACATGTTTAAAGAGATTGCTAAGAGTAAAATGAATTATGCTTTAGTTACCCAGCCGATCTTTTTCTTTGCGGAAGATGAATCATACCGCCATTACCTTTCCCCAGCACAGTTTAAACTCGCTTACCGTGTTAAATCGATGTTAAATTCTAAGGCAATATTAGGATTAAGTTCAGATGCACCATGTACTCCATGGGCTGAACCGGATAGCCCGTTTTATAGCATTTATGCGGCTGTAACGAGGAAAGCAGCCAATGATGATGTGGTTAACGCGGAAGAAGCGATTACTGTTCCGCAAGCTGTTCTTGGTTATACACGAGATGGAGCTAAAATAGGTGGTTTTACTGATAATGGAACGCTTGAAGCAGGGAAGGCAGCTGATTTTGTAATCCTGAATAATGACATTTTTACGGTTTCACATGATGAACTTAAAAATATTCGCGTTAAAGAAACCTGGATGGCTGGAAAAAGAGTTATGTAAAAATAGGCTTCAATGGCTAGACAAATGTCTGAGCTTTTGAAGCCTATATTAAGTTATTACGTTGTAAAAATTGCTGTAATGATTTTAATCCCGTCGCTAATTCTTCCATTGATTTACTTGCAGACAACGAAACGCGGAGAAAATGTTCATTTGAGGCGGCATTTATTTGGAACCGCTCAGAGCTAAAGCAACGGATATTAATTTTAGCAAGAGCCGGTTCAATTTTCGGTCCGTCTTTAATATTTTTAAGCGGTAATCGGCGAAAGAAGGCGTAGTCTGTTAATTGATTTGTCGGCGCAAAAGGAAAGTATTGGTTGAAAAGGAGATTTACTTGTTTGGCAAGATTAATTTTATTTTGGACAATTTGCTGAACAACATGTTCGTTGATTGCCGTACTAGCAATTGCCGCATTAAGCGTCGAAGTCTTAACTGTAGTATTAAAAAAGCCATTCTTTATTTGCTGGGAAAATTGTTGCGGAAATACTAAATACCCTATTCGTAAACCAGAAGCGAGAACTTTTGACATACTGCAAACGTAACAAGTCTGGTCTGGAATTATCTCCATTAATTTTAGGGGCTGTTCTGGATTTACTTTGCTAAGAAAACTTAGATAGTCGTCCTCAATTACCTTTAGCTTATGCTTCTTGGCAATAGCTGCAATCTCTTTTCGCCGAGCATTCGAGAGAACTTTACCAGTTGGATTACTATACTCGGGCATGAGATAAAGACCGCTTAGATTATTAGTTTGGCAGGCTTGTTTTAATGCTTCAACGTTCATGCCGCCGTGGTCATTTTTAATTGCTATGAGTTGTAAATTATTTAGCTGGGCCGTCGCAATCAAATTAGCGTAAGTAAACTCATCGACGGCTATTTTATCGCCACTAGAAAATAAGGTCATTAAAAGGAGTGTTAGTGAATTTTCGCCACCCGCTGTAATAAGGATTTGCTGACTAGGGGTTAGGTTGACACCAAGCCAGTTCATATAATTACGAAAAGCCTCCTTATCAATTGCGCGTCCGGTTGGCGAATCATAGGTTAAAAGGTGTGCTGCCCCTTGCTTAACAGTATTGTTAAGGATATTGTCAAGCAGGTAATTGGTTTGCTCGAATGAAGCGACAAAGCCAAGGTCGATGGTTCGCGTCAATGGTGAAGCGGTTAGTGGGTCAATACCATTAGAATTAACAAAGGTTCCCTTGCCGTGAATTCCATAGGTTAGGCCCAACTGCGCGCTTAGTTTATAGGTGCGGGTAACAGTAGTGAAATTAATGTCGAGGTAATCTGCTAGTTCCCGTTGCGGCGGTAGCTTTGTGCCAGGGGTTAATTTTCCCTGTTCAATGGCCGTTTTTAGCTGGTTAAGGAGACTCTTATAAATCGGTCGAGGAAGGTTGCTTTTATCAGGATACCAAGTGAGTTGGTGGTGTGAAAAATCATTTATTGGCATAGTTAACCTCCAATATTGTAATCCATACAATTAATAGCTTGTATGGATAAAATACTCCTGTTTAAAATAAATTCAAGTAATTTTAAGAAGGGAGAATTCATGAATGAGAAATGAAGCACGTTATGCCTTTCATAAAACCAGTCCGGTAATGCTTGGCTTTTTATTTTTAGGAGCAAGCTACGGCATTTATATGCATAAATTAGGTTTTAATTTTTTATACCCGCTTTTAATGGCTGCGACTATTTTTGCAGGATCCGTTGAATTTATCATTGGAAACTTATTAGTCCAGAGTTTTCAGCCGTTAACAGTCCTTGTCTTGACCGCGCTTGTTAATTCCAGACATATTTTTTATGGGATTACCATGTTGAAAAAATATTCCAATACCGGCAAGTTAAAGCCAATTCTGATTTTTGGAATGTGTGATGAGTCTTTTTCCCTAAACGCGACGTTAAAAGTTCCCGACAACCTTGATCGCTCTTACGTTTATTTCTACGTGACCGCGTTTAATTATTTTAGTTGGGTCGTTGGTGCTGGATTAGGCGGCCTGCTTGGCGGAATGATTAATTTAAATTTAGCCGGCTTAGATTTTATAATGACCGCTCTTTTCATCGTCCTATTTACCGAACAGTTAAAGAATGCGCGAACTCAGCGGGATGCATTGATTGGCTTAGTATTTGCCATTATTTGTCTATTATTCTGTAGTAAAAATGTTTTCTTATTAGTAACATTAGTGACGCTTGTCGTCCTATTTTCATTGAACTATTTAATCGTGAGGAGAAAAGATGACATTAACTGAACAAATTATCTCAATTTTAATCGCGGCGGCTGTGACGATGGCAACCCGCTTTATTCCATTTTTAATCTTCGACCAGTCAAAAGAATTATCGCCATATCTTGAAGAACTTGGCAAATTCCTCCCAGCAGCCATTATGGGAGTACTGGTTATTTATTGTTACCGCAATATTTCATTCAGCGAGCCTAGCAAGGCATTATTAGAAATAGTTGCGGGGCTAGTAACATTATTTATTCATTTGTGGAAAAGAAATATGCCGCTATCAATCTTAGTAGGGACAGGTTTTTACATGATTTTGATAAACTTTATTGGTAGCTAAATTTTTTAAAGTCGTGGCTATGATATTCTTGGATAAAAAGGAGACATAAAATGACAGTATTATCAGAGGATATGTTTGCGATTTTTGACCAGCCGGAGTTTTCTTTCAAGAAGATTAAAGAAAATCATTCTCCAGCAGAAGTTGCGGAGTTGAAGAATACTTTTAAATCGGTTTGGCAAGAATGGAAAAAAGTAAATCAGACAGTTGCTAGTCAACTACCAACTAACAAGTTTGCCAAAGTTCATGTTGAAAGTTGGACTAATGGTTGGAACTTACGTGATCACTATTGGGCATCATATCGATTGAGTAAAATGGCGAATGCTAATCCGTGTATTGGCGTAATGCTTGATAGAAAGCAGCTGCAGATTTATTTAATGTTTCAGCATTATAAAAGTGAACAACGTGAGGGAACACCAGTCGCATATAATCAATTATTAGCAAAAATACCGCAATGGGCGCGAAATCTGGATAATACTAATTGGTATCTCTGGGATAAGGATGAAATGGAATTTGATGACCACTTACCGTTAGCAAAATATTTGGACAACCAGGATATTCAGCAACAATTCAATAATGAAGCACAGCAATCGAGCTTTTTGCTTGGTAAATTTGCTTTTCGTAAAAGAAATGCAGTTGAGAACATGGAAGAATATATTTTAACCGCCATTAAGGAATTACTGCCACTATATCAGCAACTTTTGTAATATGCATAAGCTGGATATATGACTATCCAATATAAGTATTTAACTCCGCTGATTATCGACCCTATACTGATACTAATAAGTAGAAATAAGGAGGGAGCGTTTAATATGAAATATAGTCATATTCTGGGAACAGATATTAAGATTTCTAAATTGGCTGTTGGTGGGATGAGTTTTGGGATTCCAGCGATGAAAACTTATCGGTGGATCTTAGATGAAAATCAAACTGATAAAATGGTTCAACATGCGCTTAATCTAGGAATTAACTTTTTTGATACGGCAAATGTTTATGGTGCGGGAACGAGTGAGGAATTTATTGGAAGATCATTAAAGAAGCACCATATTCCTCGCGACCAAGTAGCAATTGCCAGTAAGGTTTATTTTAATGATGGCCGCTTATCCAAAGAAGCAATCAACCGCGAAATTGACGGAACCTTAAAACGATTAGGTACCGATTATCTTGACCTATATATTATTCATCGGTTTGATTATGACCACCCGATTGAAGAAACGATGGCTGCTCTTAATAATTTAGTTAATGAAGGTAAAGTTCGTGCAATTGGTGCTTCTGCAATGTATGGCTACCAGTTTCAAAATATGCAGCACATTGCGGAAAAGAATGGCTGGCATCAATTTGTAGCAATGGAAAACCATTATAATCTGCTTTATCGGGAAGATGAACGGGAGCTGATCCCGATTTGTAAACAAGACGGGGTAATGCTAATGCCATATAGTCCATTAGCTGGTGGTCACCTTACACGATCGACTTGGGATAGTTCGTCAAAGCGAAGTCAAGTGGACACTTCTGCCCGTTCTAAATACGATCATGCTAAGCAACAGGATTTACCGATTATTAAACGGGTGGCTGAATTGGCAGAAAAGCATGGTGTTAAAATGTCACAAATTGCCTTGGCATGGCAGTGGGCAAAGGGTGTGACAGCACCAATTATCGGAGCGACTAAGGAGCAATACCTTGATGATGCTGTTCAGGCAGTAGAAATTAAACTAACACCTGCGGAAGTGGCATTTTTAGAAGAACCCTACACGGCACATGAGATTATTGGGGCGCTAGATAGTAACCCAGCTGGTTTGTTGCCAAAGGATGTAAAGTAAAGGATTGATATTAAATCATCAAGGGAATAATCAGATTATCATTTAATACGCTTAGATAACAAAAAGGTTCGTAGCATTGGGTGCCGCGAACCTTTTTGTTATGTTATTCTAGTTCAACGTTATTAACATTTTGCATTGTTGCTAAATCTTCAAAGACTTCTTCTGATAATGCTCTTGACTTCAATTCTCCAAAAATCCGACAGGTCACTTTACCATTGTCATAATTATAAACCACGTATTTAAGCGGTGCTTTGAAGTATTTATCATTTAATTCATCGATGATAATGTGCAGGTCACTGATAGTTCCATTCAATGAAATAAAACATGAAAAGCCATTACCTTGCCGTAAAGCAAATTGGTCGATATACTTTCCCAAAATTTCAGCCAGCAAGACGCAAGCAGTACCAATAATGCCGATACTGTAGAGTCCGCTTCCGTATGCAAGGCCGATTGCTCCTGTAACCCAAATCCCCGCCGCCGTTGTTAAACCATCGATTATCTGATCATGGCGGTTAATAATAGTTCCGGCGCCAAGGAAACCAATCCCGCTAACAACTTGAGCAGCAATCCGTGAAGGGTCAACTGCCCAGTTATTATGCGTGATTTTAAGCAAGTCAAAGAAACCATATTTCGAAACGATCATTACAAGGGCAGCTCCTAAAGCAATTAACGCATGGGTCCGAATCCCGGCATTTTTAGCTTTGCTTTTTCGTTCAAAGCCAATGATTCCGCCACACAAAGCTGCTAGTAACATTCGTAAACACCAATCAAGCTCTTGCATAATCCCGCCTCCCGCTAAAGCTATTACTCTAACTATAGCATGATATCAAGCGGAACCTAAAAGAAAGGACTTGCTAGTCCAGTGATGCCAATAAACGTTGGGTAAATAACTTAGCCACTTTAGACTGGGTAACGTTCTTTTTCCAAATAATATTTGTTGATTCAGAAATAGCTGGCGAAAGCGGACGGAAAGTGAGTTCGCTGTTGCTTGAAGTGTTAAGAAGGTTATCGAAAGTAAGCATGTAGGCACTTCCTTGTTTAACCATTAACTCCGCATTAAAAACTAATGTGTAAGTACCAATAATGTTAATTTCTTTTCCTACGTTGCCCCACCAATCCTGAAAACGATGTTCATCAAGAGCCTGCTCAGATACCAGAAGCGGGAGTCCAATAAGATCGGCAGGTTTAATAGCGGTTTTTTGAGCCAAGAGGTCGTCTTTTCGCGTGATTAATCCCCACCGATCAGTTTCCGGTAATTGAAGATGATGGTAACTGTCAAGACTACGGTGAGCCATTAAGACAGCAAAATCAATGGTGCCGTGTTTTAATGCCATTTCCATTTCCTCAGCATTTCCACTGACTAGCCGAATCTTAACATCAGGATAGTCCTGCATAATCCCGCTTAGTACCTCCATAATCCGCTGCATTCCAATACTTTCGCCAGCACCAATTGAAAGTGTCCCAGTAACAACTTGTTCCTTTTGAATATTAGTGGCAGTTTGATCCGCGAGTTGAATAATTTCTTTTGCGCGGGCTTGGAGATACTCGCCTTCATCTGTTAAAGTGATTTGCCGATGTCCGCGAATAAATAATTTGACACCAAGTTCACTTTCTAAATCTGCAAGCTGTTTTGATAATGTCGGTTGAGATACTAGTAGTTCTTGGGCGGCTTTGGTAATATTTCGTTGCTGGGCGACAGCGAGAAAGTAACGTAAAACCCGAAGTTCCATTTAAGAGTGCCTCCATAATTTTTAGTTATCGAATTAAATAGTTTGATGCTATTTTACACCATTGAGTTCCCTAGAATATAATTAACGTGCTAAGGAGGAGTAATGATGGAACAATTAATTAATTTTTCGGTTAAAATGTACCGAAGCAGGCTTGCCTATATTTTGCGTCATACCTTGGGGGTAATGTTCCCTTTAATTTTAATTGGTAGTTTTGCCGCAGTCCTGCGTTTTTCATTTTTTTCAACTTCAGGATATATTTCAACGATAATTGGTCTTAATCGATGGTTGCCGTTTTATCGTCAATTCGGGCAAGTTACTAAAATTATTTTTGAATGTACGATTAATATTATTGCTGCATATGCGGCATTCTTTAGTGCACATTATACAGTGAAGGCCTATCGCAAAAATATTTCTGGGGCTGGTGCGATTGGCCTTTTTGCTTTTTTAATTATTGCATATCAAACCACGACTCAAGACAGTTTGAGTTTTAATAAGTACTTACTATCAGAAGGAATGTTAATAGCGATTATTGTCGGTTATCTTTGTGGTCGATTATTAGTCCTATTTGCGAAAAGTAAGGAAATGAAATTAAACCAGCTTGTAAAACCAATCATAATCATCAGTATCTTAGCTGTATTGGTGAATATGATGCTTGGCTTATTTGTTAGCTTATCATTGCCGACCTACGTTGCTAGCTTTATTACAATTAATTCCAAAGCGAAGGCATTCTGGTACGTGATTGGACTTGGAACGTTGACTGATATCATGGCAATTTTTGCGCTTGGCGGACCATTTATCGATAGTCCGTCATTTACTGATGCGCCGTCATGGGCTAATCTAATGCACGCATTACAGACAGGATCGGCTTGGAATGCGCCATATAAATACACCGATACGACAATTTTTCACAGTTTCGCTAACTTTGGCGGTAGCGGATGTGTTCTCGCCTTAATTATCGCAATTCTAATTGTATCGCGTGAACAACGCTATCGAAGTGTCTCAAAGTGGTCGCTATTTCCCGCTTTCTTCAATGACCACTACCCAATGATGCTTGGGATTCCCATTCTCTATAATCCTGTCTTTTTTATTCCATTTGTTGCTGCTCCGTTGGTTAACATGCTTATTTCTGGGGCATTGTTAAGTCTAAATTGGATTCCGGCAGCTGTTTATCCCGTACCAGCAGGAACACCAGCGCCATTAATTGCACTTGTTGGGACGAACGGTAATTGGGGAACCTTTATCCTGTCAGTATCCCTAATTATTATTGATGTGCTGATTTATATCCCGTTTGTCCGAATGGCAGAGGAGATCATTAAAAAGGCAGGTGTAGAAAATGACGACTAAAAAGAAGACTATCTTGATCAGTACGCTGTCAGTAATTGGGTTGATAATCTTGATCGTTTTATCATTATCCTGGTCACATCGGAACGTCAATGACTTAACAAAATGGCATAATGCAAAAATGTCACCAGTAATTATGATCCCTGGGAGTTCTGCTTCCATTAATCGTTTTGACCGGCTTGTCGGTGAATTAAATCATAACCGTAAGAATCCGCATAGCCTATTAAAAGTTAAAGTAACGGAGAATGGTAAATTACAGTACTTTGGCAAAATTAGACCTGATGATACTGAACCGATTATCGTTGTTGGTTTTGAAAATAATCATGATGGTTATAGTAATATCAAAAAACAAGCGCGGTGGTTTAATATTGCCTTTCAAGATTTATCACAGAAATACAATTTTAATAACTTTAAGGCAATTGGGCATTCCAATGGCGGACTGATTTATACCTACTTTTTAGAACATTATTATTCGCGTTACCAACGAACCGAGCGACTAAAAAGGCTAATGATGATTGGTTCACCATATAATTTCAATGAAAAGTCAATGAACCATCAGACGAAGATGCTAGCTGATTTTATTAAGTATCGGAAAAACTTGCCTAAAAATATTAGTGTTTACTTAGTTGCGGGGACACAGACCTATACATCAGATGGATTGGTACCGGTAAATAGTGTTTTGGTTGGTAGGTATATTTACCAAAATCAAGTTAATCACTTTACAACAATCATGGTTTCTGGAGAGAACGCGCAACACTCTGATTTACCACAGAATACCCAAATTGTTGATTTGATTAACCGTTATATCTTAGACCATAAGCAAAAAATCCGTCGGCAACAGAATACGCCTTATATTAATGATCAGGCACAATAAAATTAGTAGGCTTTGGCAGCATTGGACTGTTAGAGCCTTTTCTATTGCATTTAACTATAGTCAAAAACTATCTTAGACGATAAAACATAAGTATTTCAAATTCTTGGAATTTGCTTTTATAATAATAGTTGCCAAAGGGATGGAGGTGAGTAATCAATCATTAAGCAAGAAATAAACCAGCAATTATTAGAACAAAACCAGCGATTGTTAAGGCGGCTTAACACTTGTTGTTTGAATGAGCGAGAGATTAAACAACTATTAAGTGAAGTTTTAGGCTACCAATTAGATGACAATACCAAATTCCTATTACCGTTTTATAGCGATTATGGTCGAAATATTAAGATTGGTAAGAATGTTTTAATTAGTTGTAATGTGATGATGGCTGACAAAGGTGGCATTACGATTAGCAATAACGTTGAAATTGGCGCTGGGTGTTCACTTTTATCAGTTGATGGCAACCAAAGCGGCCCAATCAAAATCGATGCGGGCGCAAAATTAGGTGGGAATGTAACGGTTCTTCCCAATGTTCATATCGGTACACAAGCGATTATTAGTGCCGGCTCGATTATTACTCATGACATTCCAGCAGGAAAAATTATTACAGTCAATACGGAAGGAGCAAGCGCATGATTAAAGGAAAAGTAGTTGTAATTACAGGAGCTTCTAGTGGAATCGGTGCAGCAACCGTTCGACGGTTAGCTAAGCAACATGCCAAACTAGTCATTGGCGCTCGCCGCGTTGACCGGTTAGAAGCACTTAAAGCTGAATTTCCTGAAGAAGAAATTCTGGTCCAAAAAGTTGATGTAACGAAGAAAGATGAAGTACAAGACTTAGTCGATGCCACAGTTGAAAAATTTGGTCGGGTTGATGTCTTATATAACAATGCCGGTATTATGCCAGTAAATGCGTTAATTAACCGGGCTTACGATGAATGGCAACAGATTCTTGACGTTAATATCATGGGTGTTCTAAACGGAATTGCGGCCGTCTTACCAGTGATGATCAAGCAAAAGAGCGGGCAAATTATTGCCACCGATTCGGTTGCTGGCCACGTGGTTGTTCCAAACTTGGCTGTTTATAATGGGTCAAAGTTTGCTGTGCGGGCAATTTTTGAAGGATTACGTCAGGAATACCATAATGATGGGATTCGGACCACAATTGTTTCACCTGGTTCGGTTGCTACTGAGTTATATAATTCCATTAATAATCCAGAAAATAAGCAAGCAGAAATTAATTTTGAAAAAGAAGTCGGATTAAAAGCTGATGATGTCGCTCGCACAGTCGAATTTACCATTGATATGCCAGACAATGCCGATATTAATGAAGTGATTATTCGACCAATTAAACAGGACGTTTAAGAGAAAATCAGCGTAGTAAGTGGATAGATAAGATTTGAGGTGGTTCAGTGAAGAAAATTTTATCGTTAGTTATAATGATCGGAATTACTTTTTCCGCAATCCTAATCTTTAATCAGCCAGTTAAAGCGGCGCGCCAAACACAGATAGAAGTTCAAATTAATAACCACGAGAAGCTAAGAGCCACATTGAATAATAGCAGTGCGGCGCGCCAATTTTCACGAGAGTTACCCAGGACGATGCATTTTCGTAATTATATGGATGGCTATGATGAAAAAATTGCTGACCTTCATCATCCCTTAACGACTAAAGGGATGCCACGGGGAAATAATGCTAAGGCCGGTGAAATTGGTTATTGGTCACCAGACCGACGAATAGTTTTTTATTGGGGTAATGTTAGTTATTATCCGGGCATTCATATAATTGGTCACTTTACAAAAAATACTGATTTACAACTAATTCGTCATTTGAACTCAAGTGACAAGATAACGATTACGCGTGTTAGAAATTAGGGGTGTTATTATGAGATTTATTCAAATCTTGAGTATATTCTTTGCGAGTCTATTTGCTAGTTTTGGCCTGTTTGGTATTAATAGGGTTCATGCAGCTTCAGTTAATGAGAAGTCATTGAATATCAGATATAAGGACATTAAGCTTGTTGGTCACTTATATGTTCCTGAACATCATGAAGAACAGATGCCCGCAGTTATTTTGTCACATGGCCTTGGTGGTGACTACACACAGATGGAACCTTACGCTAAAGCACTAGCAAAACAAGGATACTTGACCTATGCATATGATTTTGCCGGTGGTAGCAGTAATAGTGCTAGTACGGGCCGCAATACTCGCCAAATGTCGGTCTTTACTGAGGAAGAAGATTTAACAGCAGTATTAAATAATATTCGTCAGCGAAGTGATGTAGACGCAAGTAAAGTATCGTTAGTAGGTGCTAGTCAAGGTGGACTGGTTTCAGCATTAACGGCTTCACAACACCAACGGGAAGTTCACAGTCTAGGCTTACTTTACCCGGCGTTTAGTGCGGGTGATGAAGCACAAAGCCGATATAGTTCCATTAATGAAGTACCGCAGAGTGTTAACTTGTATGGAACTGAAGTTGGTCGGCCGTATTATCGTCGCTTGTTGAAAACTAATGTTATGAATCTTGCGACAAGGTACAATGGACCTACCATTATTATTCATGGTAGTGCGGATAGAATTGTTCCAGTTAGGTATGCTCGTCAAGCAGCGCAAAAGTTTCCACATGCCCAATTAGAGATTATTAAAGGAGCTAACCATGATTTTCCTGGCAGTGCTGAAGGAAAATCAATCCGGATGTTAGATCGATTCTTTGAGCAACATCAGTAGCTAATTAGAGGATAATACTAGTCTTTTAGTATAGAAAAAAGTTATCACTGATGATATAAAATAAGTATTTCGCATTCCAGACAAAAAAACGTAAAATAAAGATAGTAAAAAAGAGGAGAGATATCAATGCAAGAATTACAATTAACTCAAGAATGGGATAAAGTATTTCCTAAGAGCGATAAAGTTGATCACAAAAAAGTGACTTTTACTAACCACTTCGGTATTACATTAGCGGCTGACCAATACACCCCGAAGAATTATGAAGGCAAATTACCAGCATTGGCAGTGGCAGGACCTTTTGGAGCAGTCAAGGAACAGTCTAGTGGCTTGTACGCTCAAACAATGGCTGAAAAAGGTTACCTAACAATTGCTTTTGATCCGTCATTCACTGGTGAAAGTGGTGGGGATGCTCGGGATGTCTTTTCATTAGACATTAATACTGAAGATTATCAAGCCGCAGTTGATTATTTAAGTAATTTAGATAATGTCGACCCAGAAAAGATCGGAATTATTGGTATCTGTGGTTGGGGCGGAATTTCCTTAAATGCCGCTGCACTAGACCCACGGATTAAGGCTACCGCTGCTGTAACAATGTACGATATGCCACGGATTGGTGCGAATGGCTATTTTGATCAAGGAACCGCTGATGACCGTTATGAAAGTAAAAAACAAATTGCTGAGCAACGGACTAAAGAATATGGTCAAAAGAATTTAGCTAAAGCTGGTGGCTGCTATGATTACCCCGCTCCTGATGATCAACCAGACTTTGTTAAGCAATATAGTGCATATTACGAGACTAAACGTGGTTACCACAAGCGTTCCGTCAACTCCAATGAAGGCTGGGTTTTGCAGAGTCAGCCAGCTTGGATGAACACTAAGATTTTGGTTCACCCCGAAGACCTTAAGAATGCAGTTTTGATTGTTCATGGTGAGAAGGCCCACTCACGTTACATGGGTGAAGATACCTTTAAGAAATTAAAGGGTGACAATAAGGAACTAGTAATTGTACCTGGTGCAACGCATACTGACTTGTACGATGGTGGCGACCATGATTATATTCCGTTTGACAAGATTGATAGTTTCTTTAAGAAAAATTTAGGCTAATAAAAAGCTTGCGACTAAATTTTAGCTCGCAAGCTTTTTTAAATGTTATTTTTCGTAAACTGAGCGTTTTAATACTCCAACATACGGAAGGTTACGGTAAAGGCCATTGTAGTCAAGACCGTAGCCAACAATAAACTCATTAGGAACGGTAAAACCAAGATAATCAATCTTTACAGGGGCTTCCCGTCGCTCTGGTTTATCAAGAAGTGAACAAATCTCAACACTTTTTGCACCACGACTAGCGAATAGTTTATTTAAAAACTCTAAAGTATGTCCAGTATCAATAATGTCTTCAATCATTAAAACGGGCCTGCCACTAACGTCATGGGAAAGATCGCGTAATAAACGTACTTTTCCTGATGACTCAGAGCTATCTTCATAGCTGGAAACATCAACATAATCGATATTTAACTTAAAATTAAGTCTTTTCATTAATTCAGATGCGAACATCATTGCACCAGTCATTACTGGAACAATAACTGGAAATTCATCATGATACTTAGCGGAGAGGGTAGCTGCTAATTCGTCGATTCGTTGGTCAATTTGCTCTTGAGTATATAAAACTTTTTCAATGTCGTTATTCATTCTAATTCTCCCTTGCAATGTTCGCTATTTACGAACGATATAACTGGTTGATATTTATTAACGTTAGCATTTTATCATAAATGGAATGAATTTAAAGGGTGTTTTAGTGAAAAACTTAATATTCGCTAAAATTTTGAATAACATTTAAAATTAAAATAAGGAACAAAATGAGAGGGTGATTGAATGGACACAACGACAATAGATCCAAGCAAAGCAATCAGCTGTAATGAAGCAAATACAATTGCTAAAAAAGCACTAGGCGTTGATAATGATCACTAAATTTAATGGCTTGTAAATTGATTATTTTTAATGTTTCATATGAAACATTAAAAATAAATAGTAAATAAGCGTTCAAGTAATCGTGTTGATGACTACTTGAACGCTTTTATATATGCGATGTATGGCACAAGAGAAATTATTGCGGATTATTAGTAATTTGATAAACTTAACAGGAGTAACCTAACAATTTTATTTATCAAATTAGGAGGGGAGAGTTTTGCAAAAAATCATCGCTAAACGGGTTTCGATGTTGGAACTGTTTTATGACCTGATTTTTGTCTATGCAATTTCTAAAATCACCGCAATGATTCATCATCCCGTTGCAGGTGGTATTCCGCTATTTAATTACATTGAGTTTGTTTTTGTTGTTATTATGGTAATGCAGATTTGGCTTTATCAGGCATTGTATATTAATCGCTTCGGCAAAAGTCGCATCATTGATACAATTGGTTTGCTAATTAGTATGTATGCAATGACGTATCTTGCTAATAATATCAACACTGAATGGTCAGCCACATTTAGAACTTTTAATTCAGCAGTGGTACTAATAGTTGCTGGTTTAATTTGGCAGTACCTTTGTGGCTCAGGGAAACAGCCGATGCACGATCATGATGTCCGGGCTTTTGTAGTAACTTTAATATTAGAATTGATTGCTGTATTAAGTGGCTTACTAATCGGGTATCACTATGGCATTTTCCTGTGTGTATTGGGCGGCTTGATTGGCTTTTTAATGCCATTAGTTGTATATAAACAATTTGTCCCAGAGAACGTGAACTTTCCGCATTTAGTAGAACGACTCGGCTTGATTATCATCATTACTTTTGGTGAATCGTTAGTTAATATTACGCGCTATTTCAATGGTTCGATAATTCAGCCGTTTCCCGCATTAATTTTTGTACTACTGGTGACAATGTTTGGTGCATATATTATCCAAGACGAACTGCTTATTAATCACCACCAGCGTTCACGCGGATTCGTCCTAATGTATTCGCACGTATTCATGGTAATTGCCCTTCTCTCGATGACGGCAGGGCTTGATTATCTTGCTGAATCAGGGGTATCACGGCTGAATTTATGGCTATTATTGGCTATCAGCATTTTAGGCTATTATATATGTCTTGTGGCAAATGGCGTTTATAACCATCGTGATGTTAAATTACAGTTAACTGATTATTGCGTGATGTCACTTATCTTCCTAATCGGTGCAGGAATTTCATTTTATGGTATGCATAGTAACTTTGGCTTAATTACCGGTTTTGCTCTTTGTGGCATTAGTGAGTTTCTGTGGTTGTTAAAGATAAGCCGAATAAGAAAATAGTTAAAGATTGAAGAACGGGATAGAGAACTTGGTAAAAGCGAATTCTCTATCCCGTTTATAATCTTGTTTGAATTTTTATCAGACACCTAATTGTGCTGTTCACGATACTTTTGGACACTCGTGCCGGTCCAAGTATTGAATGCCCGCAAAAATGAATTAGTTTCTTGATATGCTAATAAGAAAGCAATGTCATCAGTTGTCATTGAGGTATTTAGCAGGTAATTTTTTGCTAACATTTCCCGAGTAGCATTCAATTGTTGTTGAAAATTAGTGTTTTCTTCTTTTAATTTTCTTTGCAGGGTTCGTTTGCTAATTCCCAATGCCCTAGCAACATCTTCAATTGAAAATTCACCACGTGGTAATATTTCAACGAGGACATTGCGAACTCGTTTACCATACGAATCATCAATATCCAAATCAGCAAGCCGCTTTTTTAATTCTGGCTCTAAATATTCAAGGATCGAAGTATTTTCGCTGACAAATGGTATTTGTAGATCATGATTGCTAAAAGTAATGGCGTTGCTAGTATCAAGCGTAAAATTCAAGCCGAAGTAATCCTGAATACTAGTATCATTTTCGCTAAATGTTGTTGTGATTTTGAGCGGTTTAATTACTTTTTTTGTAGCTTTTGCAAGAAGTTGAACCATAAACGCAAACTCGCCTTTGACAAAAAACGGTGGTAATGATTCATGGATGTTAAGTGTTGACAGACTAATTGTAGTGGTATTTTTATCTTCAGTAATTTGATAAGTAACAGGACCAATTAACTTTTTATAGTGAGCAAGTCGTTGTAAAAAGTGTTTACCATCTTTACTGCAATAGGCGACAAAAATTGGTGGCGAAAAAGTTTCAATATGGTCGCTGGCAACAAGTTTAGTAGGAAGCAACGGGTCGTCTGTTACCTCATTGATTGCCGAAATCATGGCAAAATATTCGGATTCACTTAATTTAAGATATTCATGTGCAAAGGTATCCATTGGAAGATTAGCTTTTGCTAAGACTGCTTGAGGTTGAATACCATTAGCGGCTAGCAGCTTTCCATAACGACCATCAATAATGAATTTTTCCACTTAATCACCTATTTCTTATTGTTAGATTGTTGGTCAGCGACAAAACGCATTGTTGTTTTCTTTGGCATCATTGGCATCATGCTTACGAATGGACGCTGCCAGCCAGGTAAACCAGCAAAAACATTCATTTTACCGTCAAGCATTGATTGATAACCTTCTTCTGCTACTTTCTTAGGACTTACACCATTAGCGAACATCTTGGTATCAGTAAGTCCACCAGCCTTAGCAAATCCAGTGTCCATTGCACCGGGCATAAGAGTAGTCAATGTAACGCCGGTATCTTTTAATTCATACCAAAGGGCATCACTCAAGGAAGTTAAGTAGGCTTTCGTTGCGTAATATTCAGCTTGTAGCGGTCCGGGGATTAGTGCGGCAGAAGATGAAACGTTAAGTACTCGTCCACTGCCACGCTTTACCATTTGGGGAAGAATTAGTTTCATCAATTTAGTAGGAACAATCATATTAACTTTTGCCATGTTGATGTCCTGTTCCATTGTTCGCTCAAGGAATGTTCCTTGTCCACCAAGTCCGGCGTTATTAATTAGGTAGTCAACTTGAATATTAGCTTTTTGTAATTCACCAAAGATTTGTTCCGCAGCATCAAATTCAGTAAAATCAACGGCAATTGTTGTTACCTTAACGTGGTATTTATTTTGGACATCGTGTTGAAGCTGTTCAAGTTTTTGTGGATTTCGGCCAACGATAACAAGGTCGCCGCCTTTTTCTGCATGAATGCGGACAAATTCCTTACCAAGACCACCAGTTGCACCAGTAATTAAAGCAGTTTTGTTTGACATAATAACTTCCTCCTCAAATGTTATCTTTCTTTTGATGTTGTCATTATTATATGAGATAAGGAACGCTACTTTAACGTCAAATGGTGCCAAATAATTATCAAATGATGCCAAATTTAAAACTACAAAATAGTTGAATGACATCTATAAACTTACATTATATGGAATATAAAAATTCCTAAACTAAGTCAAAAAGAGCAATAAAATTCTGGTTAATGCTTTTTAGCTAATTATCTTTAATTATTTCTTGATATACCTGCTCGTCTGTATCGCCTTCAGTATTAATAACTAGTATTCGTGCTCTGGTGTCTAATCCTATTTTTTTACGGAGGTGTTGATCCTGGAGAATGGCATTAACATAGGCAAAGGCTGCAACTCCAGATTCACCGGAAATAATTTTTGGATCAGTTCCAACGGGAGTTGATAGGGTGCGCATTCCAATTCGTGCAACGTTATCTGTCAGTGTTCCATAAAAACTGGCAGTATCACGAATTACTGGAAATGAAATTAAACTTGGTGTCTGACAATTTAGCCCAGCCATAATCGTGCGAGGTGATCCAGGAACGGTGTGCAAGTTATTATCCGCTACCTGTGCGGATAGATAGTAACAGGCAACTGTTGCTGGTTCAACAATTGTAATTACTGGGCGTTTATCTCTTGGCAATAAACTATACAAGGCATCAATAATTCCAGATGATAATTGACCGACTCCTGCTTGTAAGAAGATATGTGTAGGATAATTGTCGGTGTCTATTTGTCTAAGAATTTCGGTGACAATGATAGAATATCCTGCAGAAATCGCTTGTGGAATTTCTGTATAGCCTTCCCAAGCCATATCTTGAATTAAAATCCCGTTTGGATCTTTATCAGCAAGCTGTTTGGCAAGCTGAACAGTATCGTCGTAGTTTTTATCTGTTATTTCTACATTCACATTATTAAACGCTGCAATATGTTCTGCACGTATCTTAGTTGAACCTGCAGGCATCTTAACTATTGCGTGAGTACCTAATTTTTCGGCCGCCCAAGCCACACCTCGGCCATGATTACCATCAGTAGCAGTATAAAAAGTGATTTGATCAGCGACTTTTCTTATCAACGGGGTCATTAATTTAGAATATTTCAAATCCTTTGTTGATAATCCGGCTTGTTTAGCAATACAATATGCCATTGCGTATAAACCACCAGTAGCTTTAAAGGCTTTTAGGGCTTTGCTAAATCGTTGAGATTCATCTTTTACATAAAGACTACCTATATTATTCTTTTTAGCATACTGATTCAAATTAATTAATGGTGTTGGCTGATAAAAGGGTACTGATTGATAAAAATTTGCAACTTGTTTCACAATTTCAGTATCATTAAAGGGATGATTGCCAATCTCAAATGGTGATTTAATAAGTTGGATTTCTGTCATAATTAGTTTCCTCCTTAATATTCAAGCTAACAAAGTCTGATGATCTATGTCAAATACGCTTAAGATACGTAATTGCGTGGTGGCTAAACAAGCGTAAGTATTAATATTGGTATAAGTGAACGACTCTAGCTACGCACAAAAGCCTTCAGCAGGGTCTTAAGCTACTGAAGGCTTTTGTATTTGTTATATTTTAAAATGAGTTAAGTTATTTTCTAACATTAGATCCATTCAATACAAATAGGACCGCGTTATTTAATTGGTAAAGGTAAAACCATTAGAATTAGGTATAGTATTCTCTTCCATAATGGCCACTTTTTATATTTTAAGATATCGTCAAACATGGGGACACCTTCTTATTCTTTTAACTAGTTGTTGTTAGTCGTTGAAAAGTTCATTCATTACATCATCAATGATATCAAAAGTTTTGGCAACATTGGAGAGGATCTTTTCTTCTTCTACATAAGCGCAAACGATAACTTTTCTCGTTTTTCATTAAATGTAACGTGTTCTACTACTAGGCGCAGCTTTGGTTTCAGCTGAACTTCAGTAAAAAGAATTATTTAATAGAAATAACCCTAAAAATTAGGTAGCACTAGTAGAAATATTTTAATAGCCAAGTTCCGCAAACGGAAATAATAGGTATGGCTACTTATAATAATTTTTGATAAAGTGTAAGAGCTTTAAAATTAAATGGTTAATCGACGCAACTCGTGTTAGCTACGCTGGTTGATCATTTTTATATCGTATGGATTATTACTTTTTATAGTAAGTCCAAGTATGTGGCTAGTATCTGCGATTTTGTTCTTAATTGCATTAGTTTACTTATAATTTATTTCAGGGGGTAAGAGTATATTCTATAATGATCATGGAAGAATTTATTAAGAAGAATAAGTGGAATATAATTGTAATATTAGTACTTTCTATTGCTTGTGTATACGATGCATATAATAAAAGCGTTATTGGTTTCACATCTTCCTTGCTTTGTGCAATATTATGGTTGATTAGTTGCTTAAATAAAAAATATAACTACTTAGCAGGAATAGCACTAATCTCATATGCCGTGTTTATTTTAATTATTCGGGCAGATTTATGGCCGGGAGCAGTAGCATGTATAGTAATAGGATTACTAATCTTATTTTTTTATCGAAAGAAATCAAAAAATGGCTAGTCTAGTCAGACTATCAGTTTTAAATAACAAAGAATAAGGTTCCGTCTACACAAACAGTGTAAATGGAACCTTATTTTTAGCGAGCACAATGTTTTAATATCGAATTTGATTGATATAACTTTAAGGGCCGCTCATTAAGTATATCTACGCTAATTTACTAAAGTCGAGCATTGGTTGCTTCTTCTTGAAGTAGACAATGACACTATTAAGTACTAGATAGCCGATAATGATAGATAATGCGCCGAGCCATAAGGAATAAGCACCATTTCCATATAATAAATCATAATCTGACATAATGCTGTAGTACATTGGTGAAAGAGCATGAATGCCCTTAAAGAATGGTGTCATGATTTGAACGGGAACCATTCCGGCACCAGCAACTACTTGTAACATTGTTAGCAGAATGTTGAGGGCTGCCCCAATTTGTCCGAGCAATAGAATAAATACAGCATTAAGATTATATGCGCCCCAGAATTCTAAGCTATGAGCAACTAAAACTGCGAGGAAATTATCCCATTTAGCACTGGTGAGCGGGATAACAGTCAAGGTGACAATGATTCCACCAAAAATAGAGAGGATTAACATTGCTGTCTCCATTGCCGCAAATGATTTAAATCGACCGTTGAAAGCCGTAAATTTAACATAAGTGCCATATAATAATAATGTTCCAATCAGTGCTGCAAGGTAAGAAGCAAGGCTGATAAAGAATGGCGCCATGGAATTATTAATACCAGTACTGATTTTATTAACTTCTTTAATGTTGGTTTTTACTGAATTATCAACACCATCGAAAGCAGTATTAACTTTATCATTAACGACAGCTTGTTGCTTTGCTTGCTGTTGTTCTAATTGTTGTGTGGCAGCTTTTTGTTGACTTGCTGGTAATGAAGCAATTTGCGCTTGGGCTTGAGCTAAATCAGCTTGGTTATTTTGCATCAGTTGTTGTGTCATTGCCTTTGACATAATGGCCTTACTCTTTTGCAGCATGATACCGGTATTGACTGCTGTGCCAATGTTATTAGCAATATTCTTAAGGCCGCTAACGACTAATGATTGGTTAGCATCGTTGATATAAAAATTCAAATTAGCTTGTTTGTTCGCAGATACTCTTTCAGTAAAATTGTGGGGGATTTCGACAATCATAAATGTTTCACGATTTCGTAAGTCTTTTTTAGCACTAGTAATGTTACTTGTTTCGTTAACGTGTTTAAATGACTTTAACGATGTTTTAATTTGTTTTTGTAATTCGTTATTTTGATTATTAGTGCTTACAATTGTAATTGGCAAATCTTTAATGTGTGTTGGTAGGGGCTTATAACCGCTAAAATAAATAAAGAAGACTAGCACGCCGTAAACAATTGTTACTAGGGATGCTAATAAAACGCCATTGCTTTTTAAAAATTTACTTAATACTTCCAACTTTAGTACCTCCCAGTTATCATTTGCAATTTATTCTAAAAGGTAATGGAAGGATTAACTAGCATTAAAATTTTAAAAAGTGTTGCTTTAAAATTTAGGAGGATTAGTATGCAGCAACATCAAAAATTTCTTCAAACAGAGGAAAAAGTTAAAGATGCAGTAGTTCAATTAATAAAGAAAAAAGGTTTAGCAAATATAACAGTAAGTGATATTGTTAGTCAGGCGGCAATTAACCGAACGACTTTTTACCGTCACTACTTAGATAAATATGATTTAATTGAACATTATCGTGCTGCTATCTTAGATGCCTTTCAAGAATTATCGGAGCAATACTTATCCAGTATTTTAATTTGGCAAGATCCGTATTCTGCTAAAATGCAGGGAAACGACTTATTAAAACGGGCCGCTGAAAATTTCACTGCCAACCATAACTTTTATCGTGTGTGGTTTAGTGAAGAAGGTGATCCCCAAACTGTTAAGTTGATATCACAATTAATTAATGACTCAATTAATAAACGGTTAAGCCAATTGGTTCAAGATAATCAAGTTAAGTTGATGGTTCCACTGACGTTTGCCAGGGAAATTATTATCTCTGGTCTGTGGTCGATTATCAAAGTTTGGTTAGTGCAAGAGCAAGCAATATCAGCCAATGAACTATATAATATTCTATTACGAACACGCTATCTGAGTCCTTTTGAGCTAGTTGGGTTGCGAAGGAACTATTAGCCGAAAAATACCATCGGGCAAATATTTGTATTTGTCAGGTGGTATTTTTTAAAATCGTTAATTTGATTATTCGTCCATATAGTTATGCAATATGTCATCTGATGCTGATTTAAGAGTCAGGTAATCAATATTATTTGAAAAAAGCATTATCATTCTCTTTGTTTTATAATTAGCGACAAAGCAACAGTTGTAGCCGGGGATACTTCCATTAGCGCGGATAATATCGCCATCAAAATATACTCCGCCAAAATAAGCGACTTCTTGATTTTTGGCTTGTTGGTAAAATGCAGGGATCATTTTAGGGTTACTCAGAACGTCATTATATACAAACTTCCAGTAATTATTAGGCGACATAAAAAGATTGCCTGCACCAAAATCTGAAGAAGTCGTAATGGTTACCCGGTGCCAATCAACAGCGAAATCCATTGGCTGTGGAACCTCTTTCTGCTTAACTTCCGAAAAATCTTTGATTTGGTGGAGATGGAGAGGTTTGGTAAAGGTTTTATGAATATAAGCATTGTAACTTAAGTGAGTTTGTTTACTAATGATCGCTGCCAACATCTCATAGTCTACGTCTTGGTAATCCCAGGTGTGAACATGATTATTTCGCAAATGTTTTAGCATATAAGCAATTTGCTGTTTTTCTTCCTTTAATGGAAATTGGGGACGGTCGTTGTTAACGAGGCCGCTGGTATGGTTCATTAATTCACGGATAGTAATATCATCGCTACCATCGACTTGCGGGAAATAACGGTGCAAGGAGGTATCCCAAGTTAGCTGTTTTTGTTGCTTCAATTGATAAATGGCGGTTCCGGTCATGATCTTTTGAAGAGAAGCAATTGGAAATAGCTGGTTTGCTGTAACGATTTCCCGTTTATTAGTGGTTTCGCGATTTGTTATCGTGACTGCCTTGCTTCCTTTACCATTAACCAACATTACGCCGTTAATATGGTGCGATTTCAGGTAATCTTGAAGTTGGCTCTGGGTCTGTTGATCGATCGGATCTGCCTTGATTTTTGGTTGTGCGGATGCCAAGAATAATGCTAGAGAAGTAAGCATTAAAAGGGCAAATAAGTTAAATTTTTTCATAACTGACACCTTGCCTAATAGGATACTATTAGTATGAACTTGTTTTACTGATTGGGCAAGGAAAGTAACCGCTGTCAAAAAGAAGTGAATTTAAGAAGAAAAAGCCTTAAACCGCTATTTAATAACGATTTAAAGCTTAAACATTAATCATCCCAAACTTTCTTGGCAACGTTGAATGCTGACCAGGCGTTTGGCCAACCAACGTAAAAGGCAAGTTGGGTAATAACTTCTGCAATTTCTTCTTTTGTAATTCCATTCTTTTTTGCTGTTTGCATATGGTAAGGAAGCTGCTCAAAGGCACCCTTAGTGATTAAAGCAGTAACTGTGATCAAGCTTCGGTCACGCGGACTTAATTCTTTTTCCCGTGACCAGACTTGACCAAATAGGACATCATCATTTAATTCCGCAAATTTAGGGGCAAAATCACCGAGTTGATCGCGACCAGCAGTTTGTTTTTTTGCCATGATAAAGACTCCTTTCAAAGTTTTCTTTAGTTATCTTTACTATAAACTAGATTAAATAAAATAAGAAATACTCATATTAATTAATTATCTATGCAAAAAGTGAATTTTAAATAACAAAGAGGTTTCTTTGTAAATTGAATAAGGTTATAAAAAGTTATAAAACGAGGAGTCGTAGTAATGAATAATCCGTTTAAACCGAGCTTTGGGACTGTTCCAAGCGTTTTTCTTGACCGTGATTCTCTCTCGCAGCGGGTCATTACAGAATTAAATAGTGATAACTCACCATTTCAGACATCATTGATTTATGGTCAGCGTGGGGCAGGAAAGACAACACTAATGACTGATGTTGCCAATGAATTAGGGAAAAGTAGTAAATGGCAAGTTATTAATTTGGTGTTAGATGATGATTTACTTGACTCGCTAATTGCACAGTTACAAGAAAAAATTGGTTAACCTGAGACTATTTAATGAAGTTGATTTAAAGATTGAGTTTAAAGGCATTCAATTCAATACTTCAATGGGAAATTCCAATAAAGAGGCAACCTTCCAATCTATATTGCACCGGCTCTTGCAAAAGTTTACGCAAAAAGGAATTAACATTTTAATTACAATTGATGAGGTAAAGGCAACTCCGCTATTGCGAAAACTGGTGAGTTGTTACCAGATCATGTTGCGTGATAGTCTGAATGTTTCTTTATTGATGGCGGGATTACCAGAAAATGTTTCTGAAATTCAAAATGATGATGTCTTGACTTTTCTTTTACGGGCTAACCGAATTACTCTTAATCCGTTAGATGTTGAAAGTATAAAAAATAGTTATTCTCATATTTTTAAGGAAGCTGGCTATCAGTTAGATATTCCAACAGTTATTTATATGACTAAGCAGACAAAAGGTTTTGCGTATGCTTTTCAATTATTAGGATACTGGGTCTGGAAATCAGCTCATGAGCAGGACGATCCTGTAATCACCAAGGAAACGATTGATCGAATCTTGAACCAATATATCAGTGATCTTTTTCGGAATGTGTATTACAAGGTTTACCATGAAATGACAGAAAAAGAACGACAATTTGTACAAGCGATGGTAAAAATTGGTCGTCCAAAAGTTAAAGCACAGGAAATTGGCCGTGAGATGGATAAGAAGCCCGGTTATATTTCTGTTTATCGACGGAAATTAATTGATGATCAAATTATTATGCCAGCAAGCTATGGCTATGTTCAGTTTATGTTGCCGTATTTTGACCGCTTTATTGAAGAACAAATAATGTTGGATGAATTTTAATTTTCTTATTATCTTGGGTAAATTGATAGAAACGGTCTAAATATAATTATGATATAATTATATTTGAGGTGAGCGTGATGAAATATAAACCAGTTAAGGCGCGAAAACAGGGGACTTCAATGACTTTAACAATTCCGGCGCAATTTAAGATCGGTGAAAATGCATTATTTGAACCAAAATTGTTAGATGACGGGACAATTCAGTATTCTCCAGTTGTGAGTGATGCCGATATAGAACATGATCGTAAAATGATTGAACAGTCCTTTAAGTCCGATCAATTACTCACTGAAGAAGACATGAAAAAGCGCTTTGGAAAGTATGGCTGGGGACAAGATGAAGATTAAATATACACCAAGTTTTGCCGATTCCCTAGAATGCACGATTTTATATTGGCATGATGAATTAAAGTTGTCTGCCGTCAAGATTCATCAATTTACGTCACATATTGATAAGAAGATCAAATTAATTGGTGCTTATCCTGGGATAGGAACTGATGTCACTGAGCTATACGGCTTTAAGAAACAAACTTACCGTATCTTAATTGGTCATAGCTATGGTATATTTTACCGATTAGACCAGGCTAATGATCAGATTATTATCGGGGCAATTTTTAATACTGCAGAAATGGAACTTAAATTTTAAAGTAAAAGCTTCAATTGGCATGTAAAATGTGTCAATTGAAGCTTTTATTCATTGCTCTTGCATTAATTTTACAAAAATTGCTGAATTACCGAGTGAATAATTTTAATTTCATTTGGCGTTAGTCGAGCAACAACTTTACCGTTAGATTGTTTTGCTGGATCAATCGTTCGCAAATGTTGAAGTAAAGCAGTTCCCTGAATATTGTCTTTCTCGATATTTAGGAAAAGTGGTGATTTAATGTATTTTTCTAAAGTAAGGTATTTTTTAGATGAACTAATCGGGACAATAATAATGGTGTTGAAATAACGATTGTATTGATTATTACTAATGACAATGCAGGGACGTTTTTTCTTTGTTTCTGTACCTTTTGCTGGATCTAGGTCGATCCACACAATATCTCCTTGATTAAATTTCATTAGTCAAAATCGTCACTTTCTATATCCGTTCCCCAGTCAATCTCTGGAGTACTTAAATTACCGTACTCTTTTTCTTGCTTACTGACCATGTCCCATAGTTCAGCAGTACCTTTTGTCACACTAATTTGCCCATTAGTATTAATAGTCCATTTAATGGAGTCAGATGGTTTTACTTTTAGAAAATTGCGGACTGTTTTGGGAATCGTTACTTGATTTTTACTAGTAATTCGTGAATTAATTTGAACTGGTAATTCCATCATATCTCATCTCCTTACTATTTCCTTACAATTATACTTTTGAAATTCTGGTAAGGCAATAGTAAGGAATTTTATTTGTATTGGAGTATTATCTTGATTAATACTTTTGGTTGGTTTGGTTCGCAATAAGCCATATTGGCCCGTGTACTTCCATATTTGACCATGTTATAATAGACTATAAATAAAAAGAGCCATGGTGCAACATGACTCTTTCGAGATTAATAAGTATTGTTGACAATGCCTAATCTCATTAAGTGATATGACATCAGACACCATCTAAGCCGTTAAACTTAAGGATGGTGTTTTTGTTTGGCCTATTTATGTAAATGAACGCTAGCCCAAACAAATATGCTAACTAAAATGACTAGGGTCACTAGGCTTGCATATTGGACTCCTTCTGGTAATCCGTGCATTGCTTGGAGCACATGTGCGAAACCATCAAAGGGAGTAAACCCCATACGGTGAAGACCTTTCATAGATGAACTCAAGGACTACTAACAAAATTTAACTACTTCCATTGGCAGCACCTCTGTATCTTTTCAAACCAGAGATTAAGCACTGCCAACTTGTCTTACAATCCATTAAATATTATATCATGGTAATGCGCTTAAAGAGATTAGACCATAGAATAATCATATATATAATATGCGAATTGATACTTGATAAAAAGAAACACAAAAATCTTAGAATTTATCCTAACTAAGAAGTTAACTATCATGGATAAGGCAACGATTATTATAAAGTTTGTAAACCTCACTGATAGATTAGATGCAGTTCTTATAGTAACAACTCAATTACCGAATTAAGATTTAATAGGGAGTGAAAGTCAAAGAACTAACGACAATCAGCGATAATGAAATGAACCAATTAGTTGCTACCTGGGAAAGCTCGGTTATTGCAACCCATCAGTTTCTTAGTTCTCAAGAAATCGCAACGATTAAACAATATGTTCCGCAGGCTTTTCGTGGCGTTCAACACCTAATCGTTGCTCTTGAAGATGATCAGATTAGAGCGTTAATGGGAATTAACGAGACTAAATTAGAAATGCTTTTTGTAGCGGCAAGTGAACGTGGTAAAGGGATTGGTAGTCAACTACTTCGCTATGGAATGACCCAATACCATATTGACGAATTGGCAGTTAATGAACAGAATCCGAATGCTCGTGGCTTCTATGAACACATGGGCTTTAAGGTTGTTTCACGGTCACCGATTGATAATCAGGGGAATCCATATCCGATTTTAAAAATGAAACGAATTTATTAAAATCGACAGTATAAAAAATAGATATCATTTGCAAGTTTATTCTTTACGAAATTGAAAAGGGGTTAGGTTAGTTTTAGCCTTAAAATACTTACCAAATTGACTAGCTTGACCAAAACCAACCTGATTAGCAATTACGCTTATTGGCAACTCTGTCTTTTTCAATAGTTCTGCAGCTTTTGATAATCGATATTCCAGCAAATACTTATAGGGTGAAGTTTGCAAAATACTGTGGAAGCACCGATTGCATTCTGCTTTGCTAATGTTGGCACTCTTTGCTAATTCTGCTAGTGTAATTCTTTGTGGGTAATTTTCCTGAATATAATTTAACATTGCTGTTATTCTAATCTTAGCGTTGGAGTCTTGCTGTTGCTGAGGCAGTGAGACTCTTTTTTGTAGTTCCAAGAAGATATTAACTAAAGTTGTTAGAACTTCGTAAGGATACAGACGTTGTTGTCGCTCATTTTCAAATAACTGAGATAAATTATTTAATCTTTTGGATATAGCTGACCACTTACCGGTTGGCTCAAATTTAATTAGTTCCAAGTTAGAATTTAACGTTAAGTCTTCAACTAGTCGCTGAGTTGGTCCACCAAAGTAAAACTCTAAGAAATATGCTGGAAAAATAAATGAGCGGTAATGAGAGTTGTTTTGATGATTTACCTGGTGAACAACATTTTGATTGATAAAAGCACCATTTCCAGCCGAGAGTCCTTCAGTCTTTTCTAACGTTTTAATTTGAACCGTTCCTTTTAATACGTAAATAAATTGCAGATCACTATGCCAGTGCATAACGTTGAATCCGGGGTTAATCGGGTTCGCATGGTGGTTAATGACGTCTAATACTAAATACGGGAAGTCTGACTGGGCGTTAATGTTTTTGGAATTAATATACTTATTCATAATTATTCCTTTTGATAACATTTAGATAATTTATGGACATATTAACATGATGTAGAGCTTTTAGTGAAGATATAATCATAATAGTACAGGAAAGGAACGTTGGATTATGCAGTATACCACCAGCTATCAATCACCATTAGGAAAACTATTACTGGCGAGTGATCATCAGGGATTAACTGGATTATGGTTTGAAAATGATAAATATTATGCGGACAGTCTTGGACCACGGAACGTATCGATGGAAACAACAATTCTAAAGCAAACTAGGCAATGGTTAGATGATTACTTTTTGCAACGTCAGCCTTCATTCATACCACCCCTTCATTTAATGGGAACCGATTTTCAAAAAATAATTTGGCAGATTTTGCTAACCATCCCCTATGGGCAGGTAATGACTTACCGCGAAATTGCCGATATTGCTGCTGCTAGGCTTCATAAAGAGCATATGTCTGCGCAGGCAGTTGGCGGAGCGGTTGGGCGTAATCATATTGAAATTATTATCCCGTGTCACCGGGTGGTTGGATCTAATGGGAGCTTAACTGGTTACGCTGCGGGGTTACCAATTAAGAAGAAATTGTTACAGCTAGAAAAAATTGATGTAAGTAAATTTAAAATCCCCAAAGGAAGTGAGAATTAGTTTGAAAGTATCGAAGTATATTTATAGCTTATCCCTGGGACATTTATTTGTTGATTTCAGCCAGGGAGCGTTAGCGGCCTTATTGCCAACCCTGATTGCGCAACACCATTATAACTATGCTGTTGCAGCAACCTTAGTTTTTGCAATGAACTTGGTATCTTCCGTTGTTCAGCCCTTATTTGGCTTTCTTTCGGATAAGTATAATACCGGTTGGATTATTATTTTAGCGATTTTGATTACGGGGATTGGTTTTAGTTCCTTGGGCTATGTACCAACGTATGCATTATTAGTGATCGGATGTTTAGTTTGCGGAATTGGAATAGCAGCCTACCACCCAGATGCGGCTAAACTCGTCAATGGTCTTGCTGGGTATAATCCTGGACAAGGGATGAGTATTTTTTCATTTGGTGGAAATATCGGTTTTGCCATTGGACCGATTACGTTGACTTTGATTGTTAATCATTTAGGCATTCATGGGATTGGTGTTTTCTTGATAGTGGCGATTATTATCACGTTAATTTTGTTGAAACTTTACCCAATTATGCATCGTCAATCGGTTGCCTTTTGGTCGAGTTCAAAAAAGAACCACAATGCCAAAATAGCTTTACATGGTCACAATGATTGGTTGCATTTTTTGCTGCTTTCAATGGTGTTATTTGGACGTTCAATTATTTTCTATGGATTAAATACCTTTTTGGTCCTGTATTGGATGCACATTCTAAAGCAAAGCAACACGAACGGTAGTATTGCATTGAGTGTTCTCTTTGTCATTGGTTCTTTAGGGACGTTACTTGGTGGTCGCTTAGCCGACAACATTGGTTCAATTAAAGTAATCCGGCTCACCTTTTGTATTTTGCCATTCCTGATTTTAGCTCTTTCTTTAACTAGAAATATTTTAATCGGATCTTTGCTTCTGTTACCGATTGGCTTGCTAATCTTTTTACCGTATAGTGCCATCGTTATTTTGGGCCAGCGTTATTTGCCAAATAATATGGGTTTCGCCTCAGGAGTAACGTTAGGGTTAGCCATTAGTATTGGAGGAATCGCCACACCATTTTTAGGTTACATTGGGGATGCCACAAGCCTAGTCACGGTCTTTCAAATATTAGCAGGAATCGGTTTAATTCCGCTTGTTTTCTCGTTTCTTATTCGTGAACCAAAATAATTATTATAGAAGATGGGGGAGAAGATAATGAATGACAGAGATAATAATATAGGGATCGGTAAATATTCGTGGAGTTATATTATCAAATGGCTATTTATTGTTTTGTTAATTTATGGCCTAGGAAGTATATTATTAGCAAATCCCTTTTCGATGTTTAATTCGTATACAGGTCCCGTTAGCTATTCAAAAGTTATGTATTTTCACGGATTAACTGTTGGATTAGCAGGATTACTTGCATTGTTTGTTAGCCAAGTTTTAAATTTATCAAATTTGATTAAAAAAATAATTTTTTACTTTACAGTAGCTACGATTATCCTTGGGACTACTGGAGGGGCAATTAATCGATCAATGACGAATACCAAAGTTACTCTCTGGTATCAAGTTCTTAGTTTCTTTGCGCTTGACGTAGTATTAATTACACTCTTGGTGGGTTTGATTACTACAAAGAATAAGCGTTTAAAAAATGAGAAGGGCCTTTACTATATCGCTATATCTGGTTCAGCAGCTACGGTTATTGGTGGCCTATTTGGTGATTTATCTGGATTTATTCTTGATTTTGGAAATTGGCCCGGGATTTGTGGTTGGTATGCTAATAAAATCGGATATAGTCTGGCAGAGTGGAAGAAAGTAATTACCACTAGTCATTATGATAATATGTTTGTCGGGCTGCTTAGCTTAATGATTGCAGTTTTTATTTGGCAGTATGGTCAATGTTTGGCTAAAAAAGCTAATAAAACGTTAATATTTTTTGAATATTGGACTTTTATCTCAACGGTTTTAACTATCGTAATGTATGTTGTTCAAGGAATTGGCGGAACAAAGCTGGTGTTGCCTAACCTATTTACTGCAAAAGGGATAGTGGCACAAACTAATTCAGGCGTAAGCTCTGGCGACATGGCAAAAGGGTTAGTAATTATTGGCGGGTTGGTTATTTTATCCATTATCGTTTTTGGCGAGAGGCAAGCAGGTAAAAATTTAGATAAAACAGCCAAACTAACTACAAGTACGTTTTTACTAATTTGGAGTTTTATTGCGGTTATATTAATGGGATTTGGGTTCTTTCAACAATTCCATCGTACATGGTTTAGATCACTAATTAATGCGCCACATGCAGCTTATGGATTTGCATTCAGAAATGTTCACTTAAATATTGCTATTTTACTTATGCCTTATTTGATTGTATTTCTATTTTTTAGTAGTTTAATTCTAAAAAATAGGTTTTCTCATAAAATTTGCTTATTTGCTCGCGGTATTGCCGTTTTATGGTTTATTGGTTCGTGTATCTATGTTTTATTTGTTCCTTCTCCATTTGGGCCAGGGTACTGGTTCATAGCTGCGGGAGTTGTAATGCTCATTTTATCGGTCGTCTACTTCTTCATAAATGATAAAGAACATTAATTAACGATATGTTCCTAAAGCTCAGAGTCATAATAAACTTCAATGCAAAACTATTTAGTTGAAGTACGAATAATATAGTACGTAAAAACTTCAGTGCTCGGCAAAGTCGAGTCACTGAAGTTTTTAACTATCTTGCTAGATATCGATAGATCTTAATAGAATGGGATTAAGATTATATAAGAAATTCTTTTATATCATTATGTGATGAAAACTGCATTGGGGATAAAACAGCTCCATAAGCTCCAGCATTTGAAATGGCAATTACATCACCGGGCCGCAAGTAAGGCATTATAAGATTTTCGGCAATAATATCAGTAGTAGTACATAAATTGCCAACTAAAGTTACTTTCTCTTTTTTATTAACCGGTCGTTGAGGAAGGGGTGTGAATTTAAAAGCGTTAGTAGTCGTAAAGAGTGGTTCGCTTGCTACTGAAATACTATGGTTGTTATATTTATTTATCAGCATTGCTAGTGAAGGACGGATGAAGCCATTTAATGTATTGCTTAAAATCAAAAATGTTTGTTCATGTGAAACTTTCCGATCAAGAACACGAGTAACGTAGGTGCCTGCATTGCAGGTGAGATAGCGTCCAGATTCAATTATTATTTTGGTATTAACTAATTGGGAATGAAAGCGGGATAAAAGGCTGCTTAATCTTTTTCCCAACAATGTAATATTAACAGGATTATCTGTAGAACGATAAGGTACTCCAATGCCAGAACCCATATTGATAAAGGTTAGGGGTGATCTTAGTCGCTTTTGCACTTGTAAAGCTAGTAGGATCACATTCTGATAATAATTGCTTAATTTTTTAGTACTAAGTTCCTGACTCTTTAGATGAATATGGATACCAATAATTTTGATATTATTCAGTGTATTTTCGTTGAATAATTGGAACAATTTGTCTTCATCTATTCCAAATTTTGAGGGATAACCTAATTCATCATTAAAAGAAAAATTAGGGTTAATCCTGACGCCGATCTTATAAATTGTATGATTGCATTTTCCAATTTCATTGATTTTTCTCAGTTCGTTGATGCTGTCTGCGATCAATGTTGAATTTTTAAGGCCTTGGTTGATATCTTCTGACGATTTACCAGGTGCCGAGTAAAAAATATTATTCCTGCTTAGGCCTAATTTTTGAGCCATGAATACTTCATTAATACTTGCGGCATCGGCACCCAAGTTATTGTTAAAAATAGTTTTTAGTACTTCTTGATTAGAATTACTTTTAATTGAATATAGAAGTTTAATATTGGGGAAAGCATGGTGGAGTTGAGAAATATTTGATAAAATTTGTGATTCATCATAGAGATAAAATGACGAATACTTTTTGCTTAGGTTAAAGATTGTTTTTTTATCCATATTGTATTCTCCTATAAAAAAAGCGCTGAATTAATCAGTGCTAGAAGTTAGTTTCTAAAGTAGGCATTGGAATCTTGTGGTGCTTGCTTCTGGGTAGCCATCGTGTAGGTCTTAATAGGTGTTACTATTGTAATTTTATATTCTTCGAAGTCAAATTGACGTCCTTGGATTTGAGCCTTTCGGTGTTGTGAAAAGTTACGCCATTTGCTAACACTTTCTTCATCTTCCCCAATCGACATGCTTAGTAACTTATTGGGGTTAGATAAAGATAAAAAACGCTCAGCACTTATAAAGCCATCTGCTTTTGATAGACTAGCTTTCAATTCTTGAGCAAATTGTAGATAGTCATCTTTTCTACCATTTTTGATAGTTACTTCAAATAAAACAATTACTTTATTCATTAATTGATCAGACCTTTCATTTCAATCGGTTGGCTAAAAAGCAATAACGTTGAGGCCGGCTTGGTTTTTTTGGGGGGGTAATATGAGTTATGTCGTGGTCCCGTTCCGATATTAATAAGCAGTAATAAAGAAGTAAATTGCCTGGATAAAAGCCAGTGAACCAACGATTAGTCGCACTGCTTTGACTGAGACATGGCGTAGTAACATGGGACCAAGATAACCACCAATAAGCATTCCGATTGCCAGGATAATTCCTTGAGTCCAATATACTTTTGAACGAAAGATAAAGATGATAAAGGCGACTAGGTTACCGCAGCCACAAATAACGTTCTTAATAGCATTATTAACTAAGAAGTCATTATTGGTCATGTATTGAAAGGCGGCTAAGACGATAACGCCATTAGCGCCACCAAAATAGCCAGTATAACAGCCCATTAAGATCATAATAATTGCTACTAAAGTCTTTGGTAGCTCTTTTCTTGTGGCTGGTTGGTGTGCTGGCTTTTTCTTGCCAAAAATAAATAATACACCAGAGACTAATAAGAGAATTGGGACAACTCGTTCAAATACCTTAGCAGGAAAGGCTAATAGAAGGTAAGTTCCCATTATGGCACCAATAGTTGAACAAGCGGCGTAAAAACCAGCTTGGCTCCAGCGGCCTTTTAGTTCTCGCTTGGAAGACGCAATTGCCCCAGCATAATCAAAAATCAAGGCTCCGTGATTAGTGATATTAGCAAAAATCGGTTGAACTCCAGATAGCAACAATACCGGATAAGAAACAATTGAAGCACCACCGGCGATTGAGGAAATGATTCCACCGATAATCCCGCCAATAAATATCAGTAATCCGAGACTAATAGTCATTAAGATTCCTCCCTTATGCTTACTAATTATTATATTAGGTTCATAAAAGAGGCTATTGTATGATTAATCAATCAAAAATTAGTAAAATATTATCATCTCAACTACCAAGGTTACCGTTACTTTTTAAATGTTCGATAGCCGGCGTTGATAAAGCGGTTCAATAGTTCAACCTCATGGTACCATTCATCATCCTTAATAAAGTGGTGACGTTTATTAATCGCAAACGAACCGTGGAGAGTATATGAAAACAAGGTTTCGGCGTCTTGGCTATCTAAACCAGTTCGTTGCTGGATTAATGGAATCATTTTCTCTCGTTCATGACTTGCAATTCGGCCAATAATATATTCGCTCAAATCAGGATCCATGAGTAGGGCACGATACTTAGTTGCACTAGCAATCCGTTGACAGGTCGGCAATAAGGATTCATTTTGTTTTAAACAGTCAATTGAGAGCTTGCTAATATTCGGTAACGTTCCTGTCGAATTTTCTGAAATCATTAATGCATCGTCTAACACAATATTTAAAACATCAGTGAGATTATTGAAATGAAGATAGAAAGTTGAACGGGTAATTTCTGCTTGTCGACAAACCTGTGTAACCGTGATTTGTGAATAGGAATGGTTATTGATTAATTCAAGAAAAGCTTCTTTAACAATATTGATGGTGTATTGAGTCCGCCGATCAATTTTTCTAGTGGGCATTATAAAAAACTCCTTTACTGATTTGCTAATGTGTCCATAAAACAAACTAAATCAGAGATCTGTGTTTAAGTTGAACGGTAAAATTCATTATTCTATCTTTAAGAAATTAACAACACCTTGTCCATAATAATACAAAGAGTAAAGGAGTTAGCAATGGATAAAATTATTCAAGCAACACAACTAATCAAAAGTGCTGATGCAATTTTAATTAGTGCTAGTAATGGCTTATCCATTAGTGAAGGAGTTAATATTTTCGCTAATAATCAAGCTTTTCAACAATACTTTAGTGATTTTCAAACCAAGTATGGGATTCAAAGCATTTTGCAGGGAGCTAGTTATAATTTCACTTCTGATGAACGAGTAGCCTTTATTGCCCAATTAAAGAAATACTTGCTAGATGATTACCAGGGATCGCCATCATTTGACAGCTTAAAAGCGATCGTCCAAGGTAAAGATTATTTTGTCGTAACTTCGAACGCAGACAAGCATTTTCAAGTAAATGGCTTTGATCAAATTTGGGAAATTGAAGGTAACTTTTTTGATTTACAGATGCGGTCACCACAATGGTATACGCAACAAGCGGCTTTTCAAGCTTTTGTTAAACAATATCGTGGTAAGAAGTTGGTTCAACTGGAATTAGGGATTGGCGCGACAAATCAATTAATTAAAGCACCATTAATGCGGATGGTTGCTATGAATCCCGATTGGTCGTATGTCACCATGAATTTAGCAAATGAAATTAACATTATGCCGGTGATTGCTGACCGCTCAACTGCCCTTGCTGGTGATTTAAGTGAAACATTAGGACAATTAAAGGAGACCATTGACCATGAATAAGCAGACGATGTATGAACAATTGGTAATCCAAACCCAGATGAATTATTCGCAATATTATGGAGTTTACGCTAGTGGTGGGACCCCAGTTAAGTTAACAGAAAAACCACAGCCATCCTATGACCAACAAATTAAGATTTTTGCTGACAAAATCAAAGAAGCAGACCATATTGTGATTGGCGGGGCCTCAGGGCTATCTGCAGCTGGT
The DNA here is from genome assembly GCF_014145555.1 of Limosilactobacillus albertensis. Lineage (NCBI taxonomy): Bacteria > Bacillati > Bacillota > Bacilli > Lactobacillales > Lactobacillaceae > Limosilactobacillus > Limosilactobacillus albertensis. The sequence goes on along the minus strand of NZ_JACIVD010000069.1, from coordinate 121,654 downwards.
GGTGGCGACTTCTATTACACTGATTCACCGTCCTACAAAAAGCATTTTGCTAAGTTTTATGAAAAATATGGCTTTAAGGGTGCATTTGCCGGCATGCAACATCACTGGGATAGCCGGGAAGAATTCTGGGGTTATCTAGCAACCTTTTTATATACAACGCAACATGCGGAAATTCGACGGCCATATAAAGATTTACAAGCAATCTTAAAAGACCGGGATTACTTTATTGTGACGACTAATCAAGATACCCAGGCAATTAAGGCTTTCCCAGAAGAAAAAGTTGCTCAAATTCAGGGCGACCACCGCTTTTTTCAATGTTCACAGCAGTGTACAGATGAAGTATGGGATGCAGTCAAGCCAGTAGAAGAAATGATTAAAGCAATGGGTGATAGTACCAAGGTTCCAACCGAGATGATTCCTCGTTGTCCGCATTGTGGTGCTGAAGCCTTTCCGTGGGTTCGTGGCTATGGTAATTTCTTAGAGGGAACTCGTTATCAGCAAGAGTACCAAAAGATTTCTGCTGATCTGGAAAAGCATATTCAAGCGCACGATAAGATCCTTTTCGTTGAATTGGGCGTTGGTCGGATGACACCAATGTTTATCCAAGAGCCTTTCTGGGCATTAACTAATAATTTGCCGGGAGCCTTTGACGTGATGGTGAATAAGGATTATCAATTCTTGCCAGAACAAATTGAAGATAAGGGTGTGGCCATTAAAGGTGATATTTCAAAGGTGCTGGATGATGTAAAGGCAGCATTATAAGTAGGGGGTGACCTTTACTTAGCTTTTTAGCATTAACGGACAGCTAAAACGATGGTATTTAATTCACGCCTTTACCAAGATATTCAAGCGCTGTTTCTGGCATTTGAAAGAGTTAACGATTGATGATCAGGGGAATCCATACCCGATTTTAAGAATGAAACGAGTTTATTAAAATAGACAGTATAAAAATGGGTAGGATTTGTAAATTTATTCTTTACGAAATTGAAAGTAAAATTTTAAAGGAAAGCTTCAATTTATAGCACGTAAAACGCCAATTGAAGCTTTTAAATATTTATTGATGGAGTTTATTACTATTGATCTTGCTTAGAAGACATGATCAATTGCTTGCCATAAGTAGTAGGATCATTGACGATTTTTAGCATTACCTGTGCAACATCACTGCGGTATGTGCGAGGTGCACCGGCCATTTTATAATTTGAGGTGGCATCACGGACTAGGGGATGAGGCGTTCTTTTGCCGTTAAAAAGCGGGCCGGGATGAATGGTTGTCCAATTAAGATCGGAATTAGGGAGTTGTCTTTCTCCGGCATCATGATCAGCAAAGTTTCCCTTCAAAAAACCCTTTGCGCCTAGGCGATACGGGTAGCGGGTATTATCGAAGGTCTTGCCAACGCCAAGAGCAGACATGCTAACCAGTCGCTTAACTTTAGCCTTATCCATTGCTTCAATAATATTTGGGATGGCTAGGGCAAAAAGTTTACCATTACTATTGGAAATCGGATTACCGAGGGCGGTTAAAACAGCATCACAATTTTTCATTGATGTTGCCATCAGTTCAATATCATTTAATTCACCAGCAACAATCGCAAGACCTTGATGTTTAACCATTTTTTCGGGATGACGAACATATGCAATGACTTCATTTTGCTTTTCCAGAGCTTGATTAACTAACTCTTCGCCAGTTCGCCCAGTTGCTCCGATAATAAAGAGTTTCATTATCGCTTCCTCCTTTTCTTATAGGTTATCACTGATCCAATTAAAGATTTTCTCACTTGCTGGTGCATACCCGCCCATTTGGGTATGCTGCTGGGCAGTGGAATCTTCGTCAAAGAATAGGTAATCCTTAGGGCATGTTAATAAATCATAGAATTCTTTAGCAGTTGTCGGATTAATTTCGGCAGCACCATTAAGGACAAGAGTTTTAGCTGATACTTTGTTAAGTATCTTAGTATTATCGTATTTTGCCAACTCATTCAACAGGTTTTCTTCTGAGCAACCGTGTTTCCAAGTATAATCCTCTAACATATATTCGAGCATTGCTGGGCGAAGAGATTTCGGCAAGGAAAGAATCTTATTCAGCCGCTGGCTAATCATCTTACCCCAAGCAATGTTTCCTGGGTCGGTTATACAAACCTTAATTCGCTTATCAAATGCTGCGGCTCGGGGAATCTGAAAGCCACCAAAACTCATCCCCATGACGCCAATTCTATTTTTATCGACGTGCGGTAAACTAGTAGCAAAATCCAGAACTGGTTTCATGACATTCTCAAAGTCTGGTCTGAACGGTAAGCCTTGTAGTCGTAGGGTCATTCCCTGGCCGGGGCCATCGAACGTTAAGGCGTTAATACCACGTTTAATTGCAGCATCGGTTACCCAGCAAGTGTCGTCAGCCCAAGTATCACGTCCTGGAACAACAATTAACAATGGAGCATCTTGCCCAGCAGATGGGGAGATAAAGTAGTGTCCAGGAAGAGTAGTATCCTCATAAGGAATTTGAATCGCGGTTCCTGGATAATCGGATAAGTCAAGAGCTTTATCATAGCAATTTTGGCTGGCTAGACAATAGTCTTTCATCCGAACGTCTTCTTTGTTACTGAAATACATTAAGGATACTCGCCAGTAGGTTGAAGCACGGAGATAAGCACTTGCCGCACTAATTTTTTTATTTTTTGCTTCGTAGTCCTGAGCTTTTTTCTGGAGGCGGTTAGCCATAGCTGCCCAGGAACTAATCCAGTTTTTTTCATTACCATTCTTTAAGTTAACTGTTACCTCAAACACTTCACCAATATCTGCCATATGATAGTTAGTCAGACCGAGAACGTGTTTAATTAAAGCATCCTGCAACATATTTTTACTAAATTTCATTTCCGGCCAATGTTTGTTAAAAGCCAAGTTATTTACTGTCATGATGAGTTCCTCCTAAAGTTAATTATTTTCTGTATTCAATTTTGCTGCGCCGCATTCCTGGAAATACCCAATTCCATTTACTACATAGTTTAATCATTGCCGGAACAAAGATTAGGCGGACGATAAAGGCATCAAAGAAAACCCCGAATGCGAGTGCAAGGCCGATTGATTTGCTTGTTGGGTTAGATGTAATTGCAAAACTACCAAAAACGGAAATCATGATGAGGCCGGCAGTGATAATTACCTTGGCATTTTCCTTCATTCCGATCCTAACCGCCTTAGTATTGTCTCCGGTTAGCAAGTAGATTTCACGAATCCGAGAAACGAGGAAGACTTCATAGTCCATTGCTAGTCCGAAGAGAATCCCAATCGCAATTACTGGAAGGAAGGCGATAATTGGTGCTCCTTTACTAATACCAAAGACAGTATTCATTACTGCATCCTGCATGACGGCAGTTAGTGCCCCAAAGGAAGCAAGAAGTGAGAGACCAAATCCAGCCATCGCAACTAGTGGAATGATGAATGAACGAAAGACAATCATCATTAAGACAAAAGCCAGTGCCATCACAATTCCAGCAAAAATGGGGATCGCCTTGTTTAGTTTTTCAACAATGTCGATATTAATAGCATTAGTACCAGTTAGAATCAGCTTAGTATTCATTTTATCTTCGGTTGTGTTGGAGTACTTCTTAATATGATGAGCAAGCTGATCGGTCTTTACGGATTCTGGTCCTTCAGTTGGAATAACCATAAAGACTGCATACTTTCCACTATTACTCATCATCCCTGGAGTAGCCATTTTGACATCTTTCATTTCTGAAAGATGCTTAGTAATTTCCATTACATCTTGTTGCTTTTCTTCTGGAGTAGCATTTTTATCTAACTTCGCAACAGTTATTAATTGGGCGTTCATTCCTTCACCGAATTTATCGGACAGAATATCATAGGCCTTCCGTTCAGTTTGATTAGTAGGTAAGGATCCATTATATGGCATTCCAAGTCTCATATGTCCAGAAGGAATTGCAAAGCCAAGCAGAACAAGAGCACTGACGATTACAGTTACAAACGGGTGGCGGATGATAGTGTGTTCGACAAGCCCATTATTTTTAATTTTTTTCTTATGCTTCCCTGTTTGATTGCTAGCTGGTCTAATATGTTTATGCACTAATGAAATTAAAGCTGGCAAGAGGGTTAGGGCCGAAAGAATTGCAAAAGCAACACCGACTGCTGCAGCTAATCCCATTTGAGTTAAGAAATCAATGCCTACAAGGCTTAACCCAGCAACAGCAATAATAACAGTGATTCCGGCAAATAATACTGAACTACCAGCGGTTGCCATTGCCATACCAATTGCCTTGATATGATCATCTTCAGTGACACGATTAGTTCGGTAACGATTAATGATGAATAAGGCGTAATCAATACCGCACGCCAGGCTTAAGATCATCGCTAAACTTTGAGCAACTGATGCCGTTTCAAAATAGTTTGAACCAATTCCGATCACAAGTAATCCAATTGCAAGCCCAACAACGGCGCTAATAATGGGTAGCCCAGCAGTAATAAATGAGCGGAAGAGGATTACCATGAAGATAAAGGCAATCGCAACCCCAATTAGCTCAGCAATTTCGTTTACCCCCATTGGGTGAAGAGAAACTGTTCCAGTATATTCAACTTGCACACCCTTTTGGTGATCAAGAGACTTAAAGGCATCTTGAGTTTTATGAATTGTTTCAGGAGTAACTGAGTTGGCCTTCTGGTTGTAAGTTACAGTAGCATAGGTTGTTGTTAAGTCCTTACTAAATTGCTTTGTTTGATAAGGGTTCGTTACAGAATCAACGTGTGACTTTTTTTCAGCATTAGCAATTGAAGCTGTAATTGCCTTTTGTGTTTTAGGATTTAACAGCCCATTTTTATCTTTCGTCTTAATTACAACTTGAAGAGTTCCGTGATCGGTGTCCTGATGAAACTCCTTTTTCAACGTTGACTGAATTTCAGTCGAAGGAATTCCAGAAATCGATAATGACTCATTGTAATTAGACCCAATTTTGGCAGCAGCGGTTCCAAAACCAATTAAAGCGATTAGCCAAATAATAATAGCTGTCCACTTATGCTTAGCCATGAATTCGCCGAGTCGTTTAAGTAGTTTTCCCATAATTCACTCTCCTTTAATTGACTTTTTATATTGTAACTGGCATATTAAGGATAGACGATGGGTAATAGTTTTGCTTTGCATATTTAAACGACACTGTCCATAAAGTGGTGATTAAAATTTCAGACATGAGAAAAATTAGGACTAGACGAGAAATTCAACAAGCAATTGCTGAATTATTATTGCAGAAGCCATTTAGTAAAATTACGGTCAAAGATATCGTTAGTAGGGCATTAATTAACCGCAATACTTTTTATCTTCATTATCGTGATAAGTATGATTTAATTGAACAGATACTAACTTCAATGATTGACCAGGCCGATATTTCAGTAAATGATTTTATCCACCGACCATTTTACTTTTTTCAGACAATCATGAATAATACATCAGTAGTCAGCAAAAAAATCATTGATCGTCAAAAGCAAGATCAAGCATTTCATGAGGTTATTTTGAAGACAGTTCTTCATATTGTGATGAAAAATAATGGCGAAAATGATGCTGCTTGGTTCACCTTTGGTAAGGTTTCAGCAATTATGTCCTGGAATACAGAACACGGTTACCAATATAGCATCGGTAAGGACGCCGAGACATTACAGAAGATTTATGAAACAGAAAAGTTCCCAAAGTAAAAAAAGCTTCAGTTAATTGAGGCACTAGTCAGGCAATAATAAATAGTCCATTAATTAGTCTTTGGTGAACTAGTTAATGGACTATTTCATTAATGAGAAAATTAAATTTTGGGTGTAAGTCTATGATAACAACCAATCAATTACGTTAATTTGTTCAATCCCATTATCATTGTAATAACCACTATCCTCAGTTAATAATCTTTTGGGAAAGTTATCGTGAATTTGTTGAAAGCCTCGTATTTCACGTTGGTAAGTGTGTTCGTCTTTAACTGAAAGGGAAACCTGGTAATACTCTTTAATACCATCTTTAATTGCAACAAAATCAATTTCTAAACTACCCAATGAGCCTACATAAACTTCATATCCTCGTCGTAGTAGTTCTAAATACACGATACTTTCTAAGCGGCTACCAAAATTAGGGCGCTTTGTCCCTAATAAGTCAATTCTCAGCGCTGGATCGACTGGATAGTATTTTGAATTGATCGTTAAGTATTTTTTGCCGCTAATATCATAGCGATCACATTTATAGAAAAGATAGGCATCAGTGAAGTTCTTCAAATATGAAGTAACAGTTGCTGAACTTGTTTTGACACCCTTTGAAGTCATTAATCCTGCTATTTTTCTTGGTGTGATCAAATTCCCAGTTGTATCCGTTAAATACTTAGCTAATTCTTCAACGAAAGTAGCGTTACCACGTTCACGACGCGCAAGAATGTCTTTAACTAGCACTGTATTAATAATACCGTCAATATAATCGTGATAAGTTTGATTATCATTCAATTCAATGGCAAACGGAAAACCGCCTCTTTCCAAATAACGCTCGAATGCTTGGGCTTTAGGGGTGTTGACCATAGTCGGTAAAAACTCTGCGAATGATAACGGAAAAACATGAATTTCAATATAACGACCGGATAACAGTGTTGATAATTCTCCAGAAAGCATAAAGGCATTTGAACCTGTTACATACAGATCAACATTCTTTTTAATAAATAAGCTATCGAGTACCTTTTCAAAGTGAGTAACATTTTGAATCTCATCAAGAAAAATATAATTCATTTTGTCAGCAATTAAATGATTGTTTAGGTAGTTATATAGCTTGTGATAATCTTGGAGATTAGAAATTCCAAGATCTTCAAAGTTAAGATGATGGATTTGATCATCATCAACGTTAAATGTCTCTTTTAATCGTTGCATGTACATTTCTAAAATAGTTGACTTTCCTGATCGCCGAACACCAGTTAATACTTTAATGATTTGTTTATTGCGGACAAGATCTAGTCTTTCCATATAACTATCTCGTTTGATCATTTTATAAGCCCCTCTATTAATTTGAAAGTAATTTCTTATTTATACTAATTATACCATTAGTTCAAAATTACTTTGACACTTTAATTAGATTATCGATGAATATGAAAATAATTTTACACTTTTGAAAAATGGACATCATGTATAGCTTTATAATTTTTTAGGCCAAACGCTAACCAATTTTTTCGTCAATGGAGCAATCGTACTTCGTTGGCTTTTTAAATAAGCAGCATAAAAAGTCATGGTAGCTGCTTCATCAGTTATCGGAATCATGACACTGTCATAAGTATTATAGACTTCATTTGGATTAGTGATATTGGTAGTAAAAAACGGGAAGTTGGTGTACTTGGTTAATTCTTGCATTGAATCGTACTCAGCCTGGTAAAGAAATTTCGCGTTAGGAATATGATCTTGAATGATTTGTTTCCACGGACCGATTTCATTGAGCACAACAAAGCTGAGACCAGCCAATTCTTTAAAGCTAACTTGGCGTTGGTTAGCAAGGTACATGAATTGATCCAAATTAACATAAAGATGTTCTGGACCAAAGTAGCGGGATTCAATTAAATCAGTTTGAATTTCTTGACTAGTAATCACGAGTGAATACTGGTGATTTAAAAGTCCAGCTTCAACTTGATCATTTGGAAGTAAGCGGTGTTCAATTTCAATATTCATGTTTAATTGCTGTTGTTCTCGAGTCAAAACGATCTGCGGTCCTGGGGCTACACTGGCGATTTTCAAGACTTGTTGGTTACGTGCATAGTTCTTTATTTCAGTAACAAATTGTTGGTTAGCCTGGAGAAGGGTACTAGCTTTTTCAGCTGCCAATTCTCCAGTTTTGGTTAATGTAATGCGATTCGGTTGCCGATCAAATAATGGCACGCCTAATTCACCTTCTAACTTTTGCATCCCTCGCGTGATAGTGGGCTGAGTAACATTTAATTCGGATGCTGTCCTTGCGAGGGTTTTATATTTAGCAAAGGTTACGAGTTCCTCTAGTAGGTAGTTATCAATCATTATTATTCCTCCGCTTAGCATACATTTAGCGTATACTAACATACCTTTTAAGTAATTTTCAATTCGTTGTTATACGGTTATGATATAGGCAATCACAAAAGCAAACGAAAGGAAGTTATTCTGATGTCAGATAGTGTTCCAACAGTAAAACTAAATAACGGTGTCGAAATGCCAACGCTTGGTTTTGGAGTTTTCCAAGTTCCTGATTTATCCCAAGCAGAAAAAGCAGTTTCCGAAGCGATTGAAACAGGTTACCGCTTAATTGATACTGCCGCTGCTTACCAAAATGAAGAGGCGGTTGGCAAGGCAATTAAGAACAGTTCAGTTAACCGTGACGATATCTTTGTTACTTCTAAATTATGGGTTTCTGACTTTAACTACGAACGGGCTAAGAAGGGAATTGATACTTCTTTGCAAAAGCTTGGTCTCGACTACATGGACCTTTACCTGCTTCACCAGCCATACGGTGACACGATGGGCGCTTGGCGAGCATTAGAAGAAGCGCAAAAAGAAGGCAAGATTCGAGTAATTGGTGTTTCTAACTTCTACGCTGACCAGTTGCAAGACTTAATACTGACAATGCCAGTTAAGCCAGCTGTTAACCAAATCGAAGTTAACCCGTGGTACCAACAAGATGATGAAGTAAAGTTTGCACAAAGCCAAGATGTTCGGGTTGAAGCCTGGGCACCATTTGCAGAAGGTAAGCATAACATCTTTACTAACGAAACCATTGCCGAAATTGCTGCAAAGTATGGCAAGAGCAATGGTCAAGTAATTCTGCGCTGGCTCTTACAACGCGGCATCACGGTAATTCCAAAGTCCGTGCACCAAAAGCGGATGGCGGAAAATATTGATGTCTTTGACTTTGAACTTTCTGATGACGATATGAAGAAGATGGCTAACCTGGATAAGAATGAAAGTCAATTCTTTGACCACCGTGATCCTGTGACGATTGAGCAAATTTTTGGTTCGAGTCTGAAGCAAGTGCAAAATAGTGAAAAATAAGGGGGACATATTTAATGACTAATATTCCAACATTCAAACTTAACGATGGTAATGAAATTCCTTCATTTGGCTTTGGAACCTTTCAAATTCCAGCTGATGGAACCACCTACCAAGCAGTTAAAGACGCCTTGGCCGCTGGTTACCGTCACATTGATACCGCCACGGCCTACTTTAACGAACAAGAAGTTGGCAAAGCAATTAAGGACAGTGGAATTCCACGAGACCAGATCTGGGTAACTTCTAAGCTCTGGCTCCAAGACTACGCTTATGAAGATGCTAAGAAGGCTATTGATCTTTCATTGCAGAAGCTTGGCTTGGACTACATGGATATGTACTTGATTCACCAACCATATGGCAAGGTCGATGAAGCCTGGAAGGCACTGGAAGAAGCACAAAAGGCTGGTAAGATTCGTTCAATTGGTGTTTCTAACATGACACCGAAGATTTGGAATAAGTTTGTTCCGAACTTTGATGTAATGCCAGCAGTTAACCAAGTTGAATTTAACCCTTACTTCCAACAAACAGCGATTCGGAAGATCATGGCAGAAAAAGGGGTTGCCTTAGAAGCCTGGGCACCACTTGGTCAAGGCAATGCTGATTTATTAAAAGAACCGGTAATTACCAAGATGGTCAAAAAATACGGGAAGGATGCCGGACAAATTATTCTCCGTTTTGAACATCAAGAAGGTATTATCGTCTTTCCAAAGTCAGTTCATGAAGCTCGGATCAAGAGCAACATGGAAATCTTTGACTTTGAATTAAACTCTGCTGAAATGGATCAAATGCGGGCTTTAGATAAAGGTAAAGGGATGCACGATCCAGATGCACCGGGCGTTGAAGAAATGCTTAGTCAATATGATGTGCATGCTAATGATTAATAGCTAAGAGTAGGCTGTGATGCCTGCTTTTTTATTTAAGAATATCAATTATGGTACGTAACACCGCTTGATCATCATTAGTTCCAATCGTATGAGTAGCTGCTTCCTTAACGTTTGTCGGTGCGTTTCCCATGGCGTAACTGGTGCCAGCAAGATCAAACATCTCAAGGTCATTTTCACCATCGCCAAAAACTACTAAATCGGTTGGTGAAATTTGCCAACGATTGAGTAACTTTTTTAGCCCGTATGATTTGTCCATTTCTGGAATGATTAAGTCAATTGCGCCATTACCACTAGCGGTTGCACGGATAATTCCTGCAAACTTGGTGTTAATATTATGTGCGATTGTCCGCATGTTTGTTGGTGGGACGACTAGGGCAAATTTAAATATCTTATCATTGAGGGACGAAAAATCTTTAACGACCTTGGTACGCGTATAGAAGCGGTGAAGACCCTGCTTGAATTTTTCAGGCATGGAATCTTTAACATAGGCAAATTGGCGACCACAAACAACGTAGTAAGTATCGGGAACCGCATCAACATAGGCGATAATGTCTCTAACATCATTTATCTTTAACTGACCACAGGCAATTTCTTCTTCTTGGTCAACCGTTAGAACACCATTTTCAGCGACAAAGGCGATTTGGTTGGCAATCTCTGGAAAAAGTGACCGGAGAAAGTAATATTGGTCACCACTAGCAACAATAAACTTAGCATTTCGCTGTTGCATTAGCTGAAAGGCAGTATTGAATAGCTGGTGGTCATACGTCCGTTTAGTTGTCAGAAATGTACCGTCAATGTCGGTGGCAATTGCACGAATCATAAAGTATCCTCCATATAAGTATTTTGAGTTTATTTTAAAATTAGCCCTGTAAAAAAAGCAAGGCGGTAAATGGTTGAAACTCGGAATTAGCGCGATATAATAACCAAAAATTAAAGTTAACTTTAAGTGGAGGAGAATACAAATGCTAGAGACAGAAAAAGTGTACTCAATTGGTGAAGTTTCAAAGATAACCGGACTTCCTAGTTCGACGATTCGTTACTATGATAGCCTAGAATTTTTACCTTATTTACAAAAAAGTTCTCGCGGAATCCGCAAGTTTACTCAAAGGGATATTGATACAATTCGGGTGATTGAATGCTTGAAAAAGACTGGTTTAACGCTTAAAGAAATTCAAGATTATACGCGACTAATCGCTCAAGGTGATGATTCAATTGTTGAACGCCAGAAATTATTTCACGCAATTCGGCAAAGACTGCTTAATAAAATGAAAGAAATGCAAAAGAACCTACAAATTTTAGATTTTAAATGTGCATATTATGACCAAGCAGTTAAAGATGGGACGGAAAAGAATGTTTTAGAGTCAATGTCGCTTATGGAAGTGTTTTCAAAAATCGAAAATGAAAATTAATTTTAGCGCTTGACTTAAAGTATACTTTAAGCCTTATACTAACCATATTCTTAAGGAACAAAATGATAAAGGAGAGATTTTATATGGCAAAAACCCTTGTTTTATATTACTCTGCAACAAACACAACTAAGAAAATTGCAGAAAAAGTTGCCCAAAAATTAGATGCCGATATTGCGGAAATTCATGCTGCTCAGCCATATACTGCCGCAGACCTCGATTGGCATGATTCAACTAGTCGGACTTCAATCGAGCAGCACGATCACAATAGCCGAGTAGCTGTTAAAGAGGATTTTCCTGATATCACTGCCTACGATAATATCGTGATTGGACACCCGATCTGGTGGGCAATTCCGCCACGGATGATTGCTGATTTAATTGATAAGCTTGATTTAAACGGCAAGAACTTAGCACTGTTTGCTACTTCTGGCGGAACGAATTATGATCGTTCGCAAAGCTTTATTGAACGAGCAATCAAAGAAAATAATTATGATACTAAGGTTAATCGAGGAGCCGTGTTAAATAATGCTGGGCAAATCGATTCATGGGTAGATAATCTTAGCTTGGCATAATTTATTAGCTACTGATTAGGACGCTCTTCGGATCAGTAGCTATATTTATAGTCTTACCATTCGTTTTGATTATAGTTCACTATAAAATATAAGTATTTAACATTCTTACCGTGAGTAGTTATGATGAATATAACAAATCAATAAGGTGAGGGATGTCAATGCAACGCGCAGATCTTAAATAGATAAAGGAAATTACTGAAACCGCTTTAAAAAGCCAAGACCTTCTTCAACAATTGAATAGCAGGGCGGCAAGTCAAAGAGAAATTCGCCAAGTGATCGGTGATATTACTGGTCAACAAATTGATGATTCGGTTGAAATCCGATTACCAATCCGAAGTGACTATGGTGCTAATTTAAGAATTGGAAAAGGCGTCTTTATCAATAGCGGTGTAATGTTTACTGACCTTGGCGGGATTACATTAGCTGATAACGTTTTAATTGGACCGAATGCAACGATTATTTCAGTAAATCACCCGCTAGATCCGCAGAGAAGGCATGAGGTTGAGATGAAGCCGGTGCTGATTGATGAAAATGCCTGGTTAGGTGCTAATTCAACGATCTTACCTGGTGTAACAGTTGGCAAGAATGCCGTTGTTGCAGCAGGAGCGGTTGTGACGAAAGATGTTCCTGCTAATGCGGTTGTGGCAGGAGTACCAGCAAAAATAATTAAGGAAATTGGAGAGAAATAAATGCAAAAAAGTTTGAAATTACTTTTTACTTTAGTAATAGCACTGTTAGGGGTAGGAGGATTCACCGCTAGTGCCCATGCAGTCACCCACTATGTTCAATTGCCCACCCCAACAATCTTTGTCCATGGCTGGGGTAGTAGTTCACACGCGGAAGAAAAGATGGCGAATGCTGCTCGTGACGCAGGAGTTACTAAAACAATTGTCCGAGCAAATGTTGATAAGAAAGGGAATGTTACCTTTAATCACCAAATTCCAGCTAATGCAGTCAACCCGATTGTTGAAGTGAATTTAGAAGATAATAAATTGGCTGGTTACCAGGATGATTATACTCAAGGGTATCGTCACGGTGGGACTTATGTAAAAAATGTAGTAGTTGCTTTGCAAAAACAACATCATTATAAGCGGATTAACTTAGTTGGTCATTCAATGGGAAACTTAGAGATTATTAACTACATTAATGATAATGTGAATAATAAAAATTTGCCTAAGGTCGCCCACTTAGTCGCAATTGCCGGTCATTATAATGGGTTAGTTGGGGAGCGTGAAGCTGAGGCTAAAATAGATGCGCAAACAGGTGAACCGGAGCAACAGGATTCCGCATATCGCGGATTATTAGGATTGCGCCAAACATTTCCTAAGAATACCGCGGTTCTAAATATTTATGGTGATGTTGGTGATGGCAGTCATTCTGATGAAGATGTGCCAGTCAATTCTGCTAAATCATTGAAATACCTTGTTGCTGGCCGGGCTAAGTCTTATCAGGAAATCGAAATCCATGGTAAAAATGCTCAACACAGTAAATTACATAATAATAACCAAGTAAATAAAGCACTAATTAAGTTCTTATGGGAAAAATAAGTTAGTAAAGCGAAAGAGAAATATCAAAAATTTCTCTTTTTTGTTTGACTTTGTGTCGATAACGACATAAAATAAAATCGTTGATGAAGATGAAAGGATGATAAAAATGACAGAAAAGAAGTTTAAGACTCTCGATGACTTTTTAGGAACCCACTTTATTTATACTTACGATAATGGCTGGGAGTATGAATGGTACGCAAAAAATGATCATACAGTTGATTACCGAATTCATGGTGGTATGGTTGCAGGTCGCTGGGTTAAAGACCAAGAAGCTAACATTGTTATGTTGACAGAAGGAATTTATAAGGTAGCATGGACGAAGCCGACAGGAACAGATGTTGCCCTTGATTTTGTACCAAATGAAAAGAAGCTTAATGGGACGATTTTCTTCCCTGCTTGGGTGAAACAGCATCCTGAAATTACGGTAACATTTCAAAATGAACATATTGACCGAATGCATGAAGCACGAGAAAAATATGATACATATCCTAAATTAGTAGTGCCTGAGTTTGCTCATATTACTTATATCGGGGATGCTGGTCAAAATAATGAAGATGTTATTTCAGAAGCACCTTATGATGGAATTACAGATGATATTCGCGAAGGTCGGTATTTTGATGAAAACTATCGGCGGATTAATAAATAAATTAGTATAATATAGGGAAGAATTAATGTTTGGAGGACTAATAATGCCAAAAAAACGAGTTCTTCCTTTTATTATTTTAGGGATTATTAATGGCCAGCCTAAGATAACTGGTCGTGAAGTTACAGCGGAATTTAGTACTGAAATTGGTGATTTTTGGAAAGCATCGCACAGTCAGATTTATCCTGAATTGAGAAGAATGGTAAATGATGGGTGGATTAAAGTTTCAACGAATAGTGATAATGCCAAGGAAAAGTATTACGAAATAACCGCAGCCGGTAAAAAGACGCTAGACGATTGGCTAAACCAATTAGTTACAGAGCTGCCGGTACATGAAGACCTTTTTTCGCTAAAATTATTTTTTATTAAAGATATGAATGATAAGCGGATTCCTGAACTAATTTCCCAACAATTGGTACTATTAAAGAAAGAACTTAATTATTTAGGTCACCGTCGCCAAAAACTTTTTACTGATGATACGATGATCCAAAATAATTATGGTCACTACTTAATCCTGATGCGTGCAATATCACGTACACAGGGTCAGATTCAGTGGTTGGAGGAAGTACAAAAACAGTTGGAGGAGAAATAATGATGAAAAACATCTTGATTCTCGGAGCAACTGGGACTCTTGGAAGCGCGGTTCGCCAAAAATTCTTAAAAAATACTGATTATCATTTAACGCTATTTGCCCGTTCCGCAAATCAAATTGATCCGCACCCCCAGGAAAATATAATCGCAGGCAACGTAATGAATGCTGCTGATCTTGATAAAGCAATGATTAATCAGGATGCAGTTTTTGTAGCTCTTCGTGGTCCTTTAGGAGTGTATGCCGAGCAAGTAATTGCCGCAATGAATCGTAATCATGTTTCACGGCTAATTTTTATTACTTCAATGGGAATTTATAATGAGATTCCAAATTCAATCGGGACAGCTAACAACTTGGAGCATAAGCCAGCTTTAATTCCTTATCGTCAGGCAGCTGATGCAATTGAAGCTTCTGATCTTAACTATACGATTATTCGTCCCGGTTGGTTTATGCGCGGACCGATTAATTATGTAATAACACAGAAAGGGCAGCCGTTTGGCGGTCAATATGCAACGATAAGTTCGATTGCTGATTTAGTGCTGCGACTAGTTAAGGACGATCGATTATACTCCCGAAATAGCATTGGAATAAACACGCCGAATTAATCATTAAACTGTTCTAAAGATGTTAGTAAATTACTAGTATTTTTAGGACAATTTTTTTATTATTAAAATAGCTTATTTCGTGAAAAAAGGAGAACATACATGCACTCGAAAAAGTTAACAAAGATATTGCTTGCGTCAACGCTAGCATTTTCACTATTAGCTGTTCCGGTTACGCAGACTAGTGTATTAGCAGCTGAAACTACAAATAGTGAAAGTTCAAGTAGTAATAGCACTCAAACGCATACACTTAATAAGTCATATGTTGTATATGGTGCAGGAGCTGCAGATAAGAGTGAACTGGATAACGTTTTAGCAGTTGACGATAATTTTACTAACCTGACAGCAACGGCAAGCGACTATCAGAAGTACATCAGTCCTAACGGGTCAACTACTAATGCTGCAATGGTTAGTTCAGTGGCAATTGTTCCGACCGATCCAGGTTCTGGAATAAAGGTTAATGTCAAAAAGTTTAATGGCGAGGATAATATCACTAAAGTCACCGCCCAGCAATACGCAATGGTTGCCCAGATGGCAGGAGTAACTGATGTAACAATTACCGTTAGTGCTAATCGTGCTGTGTCTGGTGAATCGGCGTTGACAGGAGTTTATAAAGCAATTGCGGCTGATGGGGTTGGCCTTAATGAGCAGAACACGCAATCAGCTAACCAAATGCTAACTGCTACAAATAGTGCGATTGAGGCAAATAAAGATGATAGCAAGTACCCTGGTAAATTAATGGCGGCGGTTGGTGATACGACAAAAGAAATTAACCAGCAAAAGAAACAGGGGAATACCCCAACGCAAAATGATATTCAGACAACATTTAATCAAAAACTAGAAGCTCGTAATATTTATAATGAAACCAAGAATTATGAGCAGCCAATTATTAATGCTTTAGTTCAGTTTAATAATTCACCAATCAGTTCCAGTAAAGACTATAGTTCACACGTTACTGATACTATTAATAATGTGAAGAATTCATCTGGCGACATGATGAATAAAGCTAAGAAATTTTTGAATTCTAAAGATGGTCAGGCTATTCAACAAGAGGCCCAATCTTGGTGGACACGGTTGGTTAACTGGGTTCGTAGTTGGTTCTAGTTAGGTTGATGGAGAATCAAAGTGGAAAAGTTTAATCAGTTTATTGTTAAATTTAGTCGTTTTTTGCAATTACTGACAATTATTGCGATGGCCCTATTGGGTATTTGTTTGAGCGTTGTATTATTTATTGAATTATTCAACCTCAGCACGCAGTTATTTACTTTAAACCTGGCGAATGTTTATTTTAAAATCCTCGATGATGTAATTGTTTTCTTCCTATTCTTTGAGTTTATAGCAATGATTATTTCAGCGCTTAAACATAATGGTCATATTTCCGTTAACTTTTTGATGAGTTTAGGAGTTACAGCTTTATTGCGGGGGCTAATTGCAACGCATGGTGATCCGGTTGAAATTGTCTTGTATGCTTTAGCCATTCTACTGCTAATTATTGGAATGGTTATCCTTAACCGTTTTATCAAATAAATCGAAAACTGGGAATAAAACTTGTTCTCAGTTTTTTTAATTATATTGTTAAAAATTAAATATAATGCATTATCCTTAAGTTTTGAAAACGAATTCAATATAATAAAAATGTAAGCAGTTATAAATTTATTAATTAAGGAAGGTGCAGATATGAGCGATTTAACAGGAAAAGTTGCAATTGTAACGGCATGTAGCCGCGGAATTGGTTTTGCGATTGTTAAAAAGTTTGTTGAAGATGGTGCGATTGTTTACATGGCAGTTCGTGATAGTGATAAAGACATTAATTTGACTAATAAGCTGCATGCAGAAAATGATCGCTATCGGCGGGTGGTTTACAATGCGATTGACTTTAGTTCATACAAGCCAATGGTCGATGAAGTAGTTAAAGACGCTGGTCGAATTGATATCCTGGTTAATAATTTTGGAACAACTGATATTGCGCATGATTTGACGCTGACAACTGGCGATCCAGAAAAGTTCTTTGCGATTATTAAGGAAAATATTGGTAGTGTCTACTACGGTACACGTTACGCTGTTGAGCAGATGATGAAACAAAAAACTGGTGGAAGTATTGTTAATATTTCTTCGGTTGCCGGAACAACACCGGATGTCTCGCGTCTAGCTTATACGACCTCCAAAGCGGCGATTGATTCATTAACACGAAATATTGCTGTTCAATATGCCCGTCAACAGATTCGTTGTAACGCAGTCTTACCTGGAATGGTTGATACTGATGCTATTAAGAATCTATCCAAGGACTTTATGGAAACATTCTTAAATAATGTTCCGCTTGGCAAATTTGTTGAGCCTGAAGACATTGCTAATGCGGTTGCGTTTCTCGCAAGTGACGAGTCACGCAATATCACTGGAGAATTAGTCCCTGTTTGTGGCGGATTTGGTTTACCAACACCAATTTATAGTGATGTTATTAGTGGTAAGATCAAGCAGAATTAATATAAAGTGAATAATAAGAGTCCTCTAGCAGCAACCATTTTTATGGGGCACTAGAGGACTTTCTTGTTATATTATTAAAATTTAAGGTTAGTCGAGGGTAACTTCGCCCGCAACATCCATATCAAAGAAATTAGTAATGGCTTTAACGTCCATCCCCTGACCTAACCCCCACATTAATTTGGCAATCGCACTTTCAGAGGTCATATCCCGAGCACTAATAGCTCCCTCAAGCAATGCTAGCCGTCCGACTTCATACTTGGTCAGATCGCTGCGCTCGTAAAGACACTGGCTGGTCGTGATGATTGGAATTCCGTTGCGAATAAGTTCGCCAACGGCAGCTACCATATTACGACGGATTGAGGTCATTCCACCCAATCCATAGGCCTCAATAACAATACCATGACAACCGTTTTTAGCCATAGCATGGAGGAGGGCAGGATCAAAGCCGGGGAAAAGTTTTACGAGTGAAACGTGGGTGTCAATCTTTGTATTTAACTGACATTCGCCAGATTGAGGCACGCGGTGGTCTTTTAAGGAAAAACCATCAGAGGTTACTTCGCCCACTGGTGGGACATTAACGCTTTCAAAGGCATCAAAAGCGGTTGTCCGGACCTTCACACTTCGGCAGCCGCGCATCACTTTGCGGTTAAAGGCGATATAGACACCAGGGGCACAATTTGCGGCCGCTGTGAAAGCTAGCCGTAAATTATCAGGCGCGTCACTAAGAATCACATTCATTGGTACCTGGCTTCCGGTTAAGACTACGGGGATGTTAAGGTGTTGAAGCATAAACGTCAACATCGATGCAGTGTAAGCCATCGTGTCTGTACCATGCGAAACAACGATTCCATCATAATCGTTTCGATGATCATAGATCGCCTCAGCAATAATTTTCCATTCTTCCGGTTGAATATTTGAAGAATCTAATTCTAAAATATCGCGGACAGTAATATCATATTCAAGTCGGCCAAGCATCTTGATTAATTCTTCACCAGATTCGCCGGGAGCAAGTCCCTCATCTGACACAACTGACGCAATTGTGCCACCGGTGGAGAGAAGTAATAATTTTTTAGTCATTTTAGTCACCATGATTCAATTTTTGTTATTATTTTAAATTGTAGTTTTTATAAACACAAGCAATTTAACGTGGCATTATCATGGAAAAGGGGAAAGTTAATGAGAGAGCCGGATACACGGAATTGGTCATTTTCAAAGCGGGCTTTGTATCATCAAGAAATAAAGCCAAAAGTGAAAAGACGAAAAAGGTCCCACGACTCTAACCAATGGTATTATTGGGTGCAAGTACAATTTATGGATGGCAAGATGGGAAATTATCAATTAGCCCGTGATCTTCAACAGCCCTTGGATCAGCATCGTCGTCACCATCCTGGGGAGTGGCGAGATATTTTACTAGGGGCGTTAATAAATGTACCAGTTTCGCACTATCATGAGGGAAAAGCAAAAATAAAACCAGCGATGGTTATTAGAATTTTAATTCTGCCAGTCCGAACTAGTAATCCGCGGTGGATAACAAGGAGTCAGTTTATTAAGCCACATTATTCACAGGTTAAGTGGTTTTTTAATAAGGTCCAATTATCACGGGAAATAAGTTTTCTTACGCATGATTTTCAACCGCAAAACCAACAACGGATAAAAGCAATTCTTACACAATATCGCCAGCAAAAGGTAAAACAGGTGCGTCAACAGGTATGGCGCCACATTTTAATCGCTGGGACTAGCTTAGTGTTAATAGTAGGGGCTATTATTTTGGCTGTTGAGTTAATAATTTAATTATTGTATCTTATTATTAGTAAGTGTTCTTGAGAGGAGAGCGATTAAAATGCAACTGATTATTACAGATAATGCTAGTCAGTGGTTTAAGAAGAACTTGAATCTGACAAGTGGCAGTGGGATAAAGCTTTACGGCAAAACAGTTCAGCCGCATAATGTTAAGCATAGTCCCAAGCAGGGCTATGCTGTTGAAGATAACTTAGATAATGCGACAGTTGTAACTGAGAAAGACGGAATTAACTATCATATTAATTTTGATGATGGGTGGTTCTTTTCTGGAATGATCGTGACGGTTGATTACATCGAAAACGATGCCCAGCCAACGTTCAATTTTAAGTGGGAGCATAATGGAAAGGCTGACGTTGATGCTTCTACTGGTGCATCCAGCAAATATGAGGAATACTGGGAATAAATACATTGTTAACACTTCTTTATAATGGTATAACAATAATATCTTAGGTACTTGCAGGCGATACCTAGCCCAACATTGCCGTCGACGGAAAGGATATTCGATGAGAATCAATGTTTTGCAACATACACCTAATGAAGGACCCGGAACAATTCAGCAATGGTCACAGGATCATGGTCATGAGATGTATATTTATCATCCATATCAGTTTGGTAACCTTCCGACAGCTACCGAGACCGATATGTTGATTATTCTTGGCGGGCCAATGAGTCCTAATGATGACTTGTCATGGATTAAGCAAGAGCGAGTATTGATTCAGCAATTGTTAGATGCACATAAACCTATTTTTGGAGCATGTTATGGGGCACAGCAGATTGCAAAAACGTTAGGGTATGCGATTAAAAAAGCACCCCACAAGGAAGTTGGATGGGCACCGGTATACCTAAAGACTAATCTTATCTCTGCCATTCCTGAAAAGTTAACTGCTTTACATTGGCACGAAGAGATGTTTGAAGTTCCAGACCAAGCAGACCTGTTATTTAGCAGTGATTTGGTTAAAAACCAAGGATTTATTATGAATGGTAACGTAATTGGCCTCCAATTCCACTTTGAGCCAGGTCCAGACAATGTTCGCGAGATTGCAGTTAACGATGATCAATACCCATTGGACCATAATGACTTGCATCAAACGGGTGCTGAGATTATTGCGCATGGTGTTCCTGCTGAAAATAAGCGAGTTATGTACCAATTGTTGGATTTTATGGTGAAGAATAGCTAGTAATTGAATATATTTTTTCTAAGGAAAGCGGAACTGCTTTATGTTATAAAGCCCTCTGAGTGTATAGATGAAATAGCAAAGTCATCTGATACCCAGGGGGCTTTTTTCAAGAAAGAAAAAGACTAAGTATAAGGGGGTTATTAGTCTAACTATAAAATTCCGCCATCTTTTTATTGAGGTTTGCAAAACTTTCCTTAAGAGAATGTTCATTCCAGTAACTCGTTGAAGTTCCCTGTGCTCGTACTAGCTCAAAAGAATTAAATCCCATAATGTTAGTAAATATTTCTTTTAGGTATTGTACGGAAAAATCAAGATTAGTATAACGGTCATTTTGAGTATAGATGGATCCGCTGGCTTGTAACACAATGAGTTTACGATCATCAGTTAGTAATGGTACGGAACCATTGTGGACATAGCGGAATGCTTTACCAGCAATCATAACATTGTCGAGATAGTCCTTTAGTCGTGAGGGAATATTGAAATTATGGACAGGAAGCGTGATTACAACCCGGTGGTGACTTAAAAATTGAGATAGTAGTTTTTGGTGTGTTTGCTGGGTCGAAATAATCTGTGCATTTTTAGTATCTTCTGTATTCCATGCTGTAAACAATCCCTTATCGGTACAATCGAGTCGTGGAATCTCTTGTTGATATAAATTAAAAATAGTAATTTCGTTATTTGGATATTTTTCTTGAACACCTTTTATAAAGTGTTGTTGTAGTTGCAGTGAATAGTGGTCACCAATATTAGTGAAATCTGGATGAGCATTAATAATTAGTGTTTTCATTATAAAACCTCTTTTCTTATTTCATAATTATTATAAAATTTAAAGGTGACAAAAAATGACACCGATAAGAGGAAAATAATGAAAAAAGCAGAACGATTAGTGCAAGAGATAAGTTACTTAGATAATCATCATTATTTTAATTTAAAAGATTTAATGCATGAGTTTGGGATCTCAAAGCGAACAGCCCTACGTGATTTACTAGCATTAGAAGAAGTAGGGCTAGCAATATATAGTGAGCCGGGAAAGTATGGCGGGTACCATTTACTAAATAAGGAGCCGCTTATCCCAATTAACTTTACAAGCAGCGAAATTTCGGCAATCTTTTTTGCTATCGATGCCCTTCGTCTTCTTACAAGTAATCCATTTCAGCAATCATATCCCCGAATTGCAAAGCGGCTATTAAATTCGTTGCCTGGTAAGCAAAGGAAGGTAGTTAATCGGATAGAACAAGCTGTTGACTATTATCGGATTCCCCCTGTTCATCATAATGACCTGTTGCATCAGTTGTTAGAGGCAATCTTAGATTTTAAATTAGTTCGGTTTCGAGCAAAACAAGCTGACAAAATAATACAAGAAGCGCAATTGCGGAGGTTACTATATCGTAGCGGAAATTGGTTTGTTGAAGGAATTGATGTAAAGACTAACAAGTTTTTTCGTTACCGGTGTGATTTATTAGTGCAGTATGAGAAACTACCCAAAGATGCACCATATACTTTCGACGAGTTTGACCATCGCGTTCGTCAAGAACAGAAGAATAAGCAAAAGGTGAATTTTGAATGTGAACTAACCATGGCGGGATGTGAGCGCTTTTTGAAAAATCACTATCCGGGGATGGAATTGAAAGGTCATAGGTTAATCGGAACTTATATTCATGAAGATTATCAGTATTTGTTGACATATTTATTATCATACGGTAGTGAAATCAAAGTTCTTGCACCTGCACAACTGCGGCGTGATTACGTTCAACGACTCCGTGAGATTATAAGTTGGTATGATTAATTATCATATTTAAGTTTTTTTGCCATTGAAATACTCTTTTCAAGAAAGAAAAAAGAGCTGAGAAAAAATCTCAACTCTTTAGTCCTCTCGCTAGTAAATGAAGAGGGCTGATATTTTAAAATAATATTTATCGTGGTAATTTTTAACCTTTTATGGATTCAACCGGTTAAGCATCCGTGGGAACGGAATGTTTTCCCGAATGTGATCTTGAAGGGTAATCCAAGCAAGGAATCGTTCAAGGCCCATTCCAAATCCGGAGTGAGGAACTGAACCGTACTTCCGTAAGTCATCATACCAGCCATAGTTTTCTTTGCTTAAACCATTTTCTTCTAGCTTGCTAGTGATGTATTCGTAGTCATATGCACGTTCGGAACCACCGATGATTTCACCATAGCCTTCTGGTGCTAACAAGTCGGCACAGATAACTTGACGAGCGTCATCTGGGTCTTGTGGCATGTAGAATGCTTTGATTTCTTTTGGATAATTCTTGATGAAGACTGGCTTCTTGAATTGGTCGGCAAGGTAGGTTTCTTCTGGTGAACCGAAATCAGCGCCGTATTCAACGTCAAAGCCGCCTTCCTTAAGCATTTCAATCGCTTTTTTGTAGGTGATCCGTGGGTAAGGAAGTTCAGTAAACGGCTTCAGACTTTCAACGCTTCGGCCAACCATTTCTAACTCGGTTGCGCAGTGGTCAATTAAGTCTTGAATTAGGTAGGCGATGTATTGTTCTTGAATTTCTTCGCTTTCATCCTCATGCATCCAAGCCATTTCTGGTTCAATCATCCAGAATTCCATTAAGTGACGACGGGTCTTAGATTTTTCAGCCCGGAAAGTTGGACCCATTGAGTAAACACGACCAAGTGCCATTGCTCCAGCTTCTTCATATAGCTGACCAGATTGCGAAAGGTAAGCTGACCGATCGAAGTAATCTGTTTCAAATAATTCAGTAGTACCTTCTGGAGCACTACCGGTTAATTCGGGAGCATCAAATTGGGTGAAACCATGCTTGTCAAAGAATTCCATTGTTGCAAGCTTAACGCGGCTGCGGATCCGCATTAGTGCCCATGGCTTGCGTGAACGTAACCATAAGTGACGATTGTCAAGTAAGAAGTCAATACCGTGTTCCTTGTTACCAATTGGGTATTCTTCACTTTCACCCACAATCTCAAAGTCTTTGATATGGATTTCATAACCAAACTTTGAACGCTTGTCTTCAGCGATTTCACCAGTTACCCAAAAACTAGTTTCTTGGTGAAGATCATGTTTTGCAGAATCAAATTTTTCTTCTGAAACATCATTTTTGCGGATAATTCCTTGGAAAAAGCCGGTTCCATCTCGTAATTGTAAGAATGCAATCTTACCGCTTGAACGCTTATCAGTTAACCAAACACCAATTTTAACAGTTTCCCCAACGTGTTGAGGAGCTTGACTAATTGTAATAGTTTCCACTTCTATACTCTCCCTTAAATTATAAAATCTGAATGTGTGCTGCTTCACACTTCTTAATCATATCTTCTGGCCAGATACTTGCTTGTACTTCTCCAACGTGGGCCTTACCGAGTAGGAGCATGCAGAGGCGTGATTGACCAATTCCTCCACCAATTGTATATGGTAATTCGCCATTGAGCAACATTTTATGGAAAGGTAATTTTTCACGATCAGTTGCACCAGCCTGTTCGAGCTGATACTTCATTGATTCAGGACTAACTCGGATTCCCATACTGGAGATTTCAATCCGCCGTTGTAACGGTTCATACCAGAAAATAATATCACCGTTTAAACTCCAGTCATCATAATCTGGTGCCCGGCCATCGTGAGGCTTACCGCTGCGCTTTAGCTTATCACCAATCTTCATTACAAAGACTGCGCCAAGTTCTTTAGCGATTCGATCTTCACGTTCCATTGGGGTTAGGTCTGGCCAGCGGTCTTCAAGTTCTTGGGTGGTTACAAAGTGAATTTCATCAGGCAGGTGGTATACGGCTTGTGGAAACTTATACCAAACCTCATGTTCCATATGCTTAATCACCTTGAAGATCGTTCGAACAGTATCTTTTAATGTTTCTTCCGTCCGTTCTTCTTTAGCAATAACTTTTTCCCAGTCCCATTGGTCGACATAAATTGAGTGGAAGTTATCGAGGTCTTCTTCTTTACGAATAGCGTTCATGTTGGTGTAAAGACCTTCGTGCATTCCAAAACCATACCGTTTAAGAGCAAGCCGTTTCCACTTAGCTAATGAATGGACAACTTCGACTGTTTCTCCAGACATGTCCTTCATTTCAAAAGACACCGGTTGTTCGACGCCGTTTAAGTTATCGTTTAGTCCAGTGCTTTTTTCAACGAACATCGGCGCTGACATCCGTTGAAGGTTTAATTCTTTACCAAATTCATCTTGGAATGTTTCACGAATGTATCGAATAGCTGCTTCTGTTTCTCGAATTGAAAGTCGTGGATCGTAATCCGCTGGAATAGTTAAGTCCATAATAGACAACTCCTTAAATATTAGATTTAGGAATGAATTAAAAAAGCCTTTCGTTCCCTAAAACTAAGGGACGAAAGGCTTTTTTCCGCGGTACCACCCAAATTGTCTAGAAATATCTAGACCTCCTCAAGAACACGCTATAATGCTCTGCTGGTAAGGTAACGGTCCAGATCCGGCCAAGCCTACTTTAAGTAAACTCATTTGGGTTGGCAGCACTCGCGAAAGTGTTATTCACTAGCGTAGGGTCGACCGATTTCTCACTATCATCGGTTCACTGAACGAATACAACTAGTTACTCTTCTTTCTCATCGCTTTTTTATTTTGTTAATTGTATTTTAACCTAATTCTTTTAAAATGCAATACTTTGTTTAAATTATTTTATCTTAGACCATGTCATTTCAGCTTCAATATCGCTATGCTTGGTAATATTAAAGCCATTGTGACAGTAAAAATTAATTGCTGCCTGGTTTTTCATATACACATTTAAGGTTAAAACATGGTGCTTTTCTTTAGCAATATTAAGTAGCGTGGTTCCGATATGCTGCGATCGATAATGCTTAGCGACAAATAGTCCCGCAATATAACTTCCTTGGAGACCAATAAAACCATTAACTTGATCAAGATTGTCGACAAAACAATAAACTTCTGCTTGCAGAATCGCATTTCTAACAGCGGAAGCATTTTGATACCAGTATTTGGAGTCGATAAAAGGATGAGCCTCTAAATTAGCTGTTAGCCAAACAGTCATAATATTATCGATGTCAGTCGGTTTCATTTTTCTAATCATGATTCTTTGTAATTAAATTCATTCGTGATATTTGACGTAGAATGACTAAAACGATCAGTGATTCAATCGGCCAAGTAATAAGTTCTTTCGGAAGACGGATAAATAATAATGCCATAAAAGTATGGTTGCTACTACTAGAACTTAGACTCATTAGATAGAGCCAGAGAGTTGTTCCAATCACGTTTGTAAGCAGAATTTGGAAAAATTCATATACCAATACTCGCTGCCAACTAATTCGTTGCTGGTATAAAAACATTCCGGCGATTATTCCAGAAATGAAGGCCGATAAAGTAAAACCAGGGAAAAATAAGCTGCCTGAACTAAGAATAGTATTACTAATTATATCCGCAACGATCATTGCCCAGGCGCTGATCCATGGGCCGAGACAGTACCCGAGAAGGGCAGTTGCAACAAAGCCGAAACTAAATTTTAATACTGACGGATCACCGATTGAGAGTTTTTCCAATATAACCTGTAAAGCAATCAACATCGCTGCTAAGGTTAGGTTTTTAGTTGTAAACCGTGGTCCGGTAAAAGATAACGTAGACATCATCAATCCACTCCCTTATAAAAAATTTGTCAGGGAACACATTGACGTTTCCGTTTATGGTGAATGCGGAAAACCAAAGCAGCGCGAAAGCTTCCTTCCAACGTTCACATTCCGTTCCGCTGGACAATGACTCTGGGATTCCTACCCCAACAATTGAAGTATACGATAAATACGGATATTAAACAATAAAAATGATGATGAGAGTGAAATAAAAAGAACTATAACAAATAATTCCACAGTTATAGTTCTTTTTTTGCTGATATATTATTTAGCTTAAGCTTTTGGCAATCATTTCGTTTACAGCATCTTGCTCTTTTTCAATTAGCGCAACCTTACTTTCGATTACTTTGATATCCATTTTAATTTCGCGGGTTAAGCCTGGTGTATCGATTTTTGGCTCAAAGAAATCCTTGAATTCTTTTAATCGTTCAGAAGTATGGAAAATACCAGCGGTTACAGTAATAAACGTTGCAAATTCCATATCGCCGCCAACTGTATCGTTTAACCATTGCCATTCGTCACGAAGCCAGTTCCAAGCAGCTTGTTGTCCAGCATTGTTAACTAAGAGACCCCGATACCATGCACGGAGATCTTGTGGTTTGACAACATTAGCATCTTCAAAGTAACTAACAACCTTACTAATAAGCGCAGGGTCAGTTGTACTTGGGATTGCCATTCGTAAGTCTTGCTTATAACTAGCATCAGCGGTTTGCTGGTAGGCAGTAACTAATTTCTTAAAGAGTGATTCACTGCCATAGTTTTGAACCTCATTCTTTAAAATAAAGCCACGTATATCTGCCGAAAGACTTTCAAGCTTATCTTGATAATCAGTAAAAATCTGGTGTGCTTTGGCAACTGAATCAGTATTGTGGGCATATAGTGAAGCACTAATTACATATGGCCGTGTTAATTGATCATCATTGCTTTCACCATCCTGTGGCATCCACCCGAGCCGAGCAACTTGATCTTTACTTAAGAAGTCAAAGAATTGGCGCAGTTCTTGTTCTGCAGGTGACCCCGGTGCCGCAAACATTTTTAAGTTATTCGCGATTTGATAAAGTTCTGCATTAACAATTGATGACTTACTATCCTTAAACTTAGTCATCAATGGGATTAATGAAGCATAGGATACTTGTTGTCCTTGAGCAAGTAAACGTAGATCTTGTAAAAGCTGCCGTTGTGAAATTGGATCTAATTCATCGGTATGGTCAAGGATATCAGTCAATAATGTGTCATCATATTTCACAATAAAGTGCGAGTTGTTGCCGACATTTAGGCGGAACGGATGACCGTTACTTTCTCGCAATGACTGGTAATTACCAAGATTAATGGAGTTATCAGCCATAATTTGTGGAGCAGCGTCATAGTTGCTATTAAGCGGAATTTGCCATTGACGGCCAACATCTTTACCATCACCAATAAAGAATTGTTTCTGTGATAGTACTAAGTCACCGTTTTGATCGATTTGTGCGGTTACCACGGGATAGCCTGGTTGTTCGAGCCACGAATTCATAATCTTGCCAATGTTAAGTTTTGATGCATCACCGAGAGCCTTCCATAAGTCAGCACCGGTTGCATTATCGTATTTGTGAGCGGCAAAGTAATTCTTAAGACCTTCACGCAACGCTTTGTCGCCTAAAAGGGCGCGGACCATTACTAACATCCGTGATCCCTTTGCGTAAACAATAGCACCATCGAACAAGGCATCAATTTCAGCTGGGTTATTAACGTTGACGTGAACTGATTGAACGCCGTCAGTAGCATCCCGCTGTAATGCCATTGGAGCTTCTGAAGTTTGGAAAAGTTCCCAAATATGCCAGTCGGGTTGGAGGGCATCAACAGCAACGTATTCCATCATATTGGCAAAACTTTCATTAAGCCATAAATCGTCCCACCATTTCATTGTGACGAGATCACCAAACCATTGGTGGGCTAGTTCGTGTGTGATAACCGTTGCGACTAATTGTTTCATTTCAAGAGAAGTGTTATCTGGATCGAGCAGCAAATAAGCTTCACGATATGTTACTAATCCCCAGTTTTCCATTGCACCAGCAGAAAAGTCTGGTAAGGCCAGCTGCCATGAATGAGGAAGGGGGTATGGTGTTTGGTAAAAGTCTTCATAAAAATCAATTGCCCGTTTAGCGATATCTAACGCAAAGTCAAGTTCCTTTGGTTGGTGAGCCTTAGTAGCAAAGACACCGACTTTAACACCGCTCTTTGTTGTGGTCATTTTACTTTGCAGCTCACCAAAAGCAAATGCAACAAGGTAGGTGGACATTCGGACAGTTGGCTCAAAGTAGTGGACACCATCTTCAACGTGATCTTCTGGCATATTGGCAATGATGGTTTCACCAGGATGTTCATCGAATTTAATTGCTAAACTAAAAGTGGCTTTTGCTTCTGGTTCATCAACACAAGGAAATGCTTGCCGTGCAAAAGTCGTTTCAAACTGTGTCCCAATGATCTGCTTTTTCTCGCCGTTAACTTCGTAATATGATGGATAGATTCCCATCATTGAATCGGTCAGCTTGGTATTATAAGTAACCGTAAAAGTTACCTTGCCAGTTTGAGGAAGGGTAATCCAAACCGCTTCAGCATCATTATCAACACTAAAGTTTAATTCTTGACCATTAGATTGAATACTGGTAACCTGCAAATTCTTTTGGTTAATTGCAATCTTAGGAGTACTTGCATTACCAGTAATTGTCGTCTTACCATTAATTGTTTTTTCTGCACGACTAACATCAATAAAGACATCATAATGATCTGGTTGAAAAGTATTATAAAAACGTTCGAGTTCTGCCATACGTAAGGTCCCCTTCTTAATATGTTTTTAATGTTTATTATACGGCTGATTAGAAAAATTAGCTAAACTATTAGCTGACTTTGAGATAGAAAAAAGTTGTAGACTAATCTTACGTTATTCTAGACTAGCCGACAACCTGTAAAATGAATTTAAATTTTAGCTAATGCTTCTTCAATAGGCGTATTACCGCTCCGCATCATGATTACATGGCCGATTGTATTGTCATGTTGTAAAATATCTGCTAAAGTTTGTGCAACATCTGGAATCGGGTTAGTGGTAGCAGATCCCTCACCAACCTGAATTTTACCTGTCCCAGGCTCTTCGACTAAGCTTGCTGGTTGAAGGATGGTGTAATCTAAATCAGTGTTAGAAACAAGGTAATTATCAGCAAAGAACTTAGCTACATTGTAGTCCATGATACCTGCTAATGATGGAACCTTTGACCACATTTCAGGCTGTAGAGCATAGAGGGAACTCAGCATAATGTAACGTTTAATACCATTTTTTTCAGCGGCTTGCATTGTTTTAACCGCGCCCATGGCATCTGTTTGGAGCAGATCCTTACCGCGTGATCCAGCAACAAAGTAAACTGTATCTACGCCCTTCATTAATTCAGCAATTTTTTCAACGCTATCATGTAAATTTAATTCAATAGCTGTAACATGATTTAGTTTAATCACTTTTTCTGGATGACGAGCACCGGCAGTAACTTCATTGCCAGTGGCGACCAAATCTTTGATTAAATCAGTAGCAACACGACCTGAACCGCCGACAACAAATACTTTTTTCATAAAATCGACCTCCTAAATAAAATTTTAACGCAATTGATACAATTTATAAGTAAAGATGACTTACTAACATAATTATAGCTTACTTTTTATAAGTACGAAAGGAATAGCAATTATAAAAAGCAAGGAAGAGGCCGTTAGTTCAATAATTTTATATAAAGTGCGGTATCATTAATAGTGTATGAGTCATTTAACAATTTTATACAAAGAAGGGATTTATTGTGACTGAAGAACATGATTTAACGTCAAAAATGGTTGAAAAATTAAAGAAAGAATTCCATTCCCGTAAGGATGCAGAAATTATTGCCCGGGCAATACAAAAGAATGGAATCAAGGCATCAAGTGAAGATCCAGCATCAAGTGAACGCCTTCATCGGGCATTTTCCTATGAAATTAAGACTGGTAAGCCAACAAATCAACGGCATAGTGGACGTTGCTGGTCATTTGCGGCCTTAAATACACTTCGCCATAAATTTGCAACAAAATATAAGTTTAAGGACTTTGAATTATCACAAAATTACTTGTTTTTCTGGGATCGAATTGAACGGGCAAATATGTTCTTCCAAAAGATTATTGCAACAGCAGATAAGCCCTTGCATGATCGCACCGTTGATTTCTACTTTAGTTTTGCATTAAATGATGGCGGACAATGGGCTAATGCAGCTTCCATTATTGAAAAATATGGGGTCGTCCCTGAATATGTAATGCCGGATACCCATAATACCAAGGATACCTCGGATGTTGCAGAAGTATTTGACAGTTTGATGCGTAAAGATGCGCTTGAATTACGGACGATGGTTCAAACAAATGCAAGTGAAAAGGAATTACAAGAAGCACAAGAGCGAATGATGGGTGACGTTTATAAGATTGCAGCTTACTCGTTTGGTGAACCGCCTGCAAAGTTTGACCTTGAATACCGTGATGATGATAAAAAGTTTCATCAAGTTCTTGGCTTGACACCATTGAAGTTCTATCATGAATATTTTGACACGAACTTAAATGATTATATTGTAGTTACTAATGCTCCTGATCATGAAATGGATCGTAGTTACTTAATGCCGGCCCAAGATAGTGTTGTTGACGGATTGCCAATTAAATTTGTCAATGTTCCTTTTGAAGAATTACAAGAAGGGGCTATTAAGCAATTGAAGGCTGGCGAAACTGTTTGGGTTGGTAATGATGTTCTCCAACAAATGGATCGTAAGCGGGGATTGATGGATGCTAAGCTATATCACCGTGAAGAACTGCTTGATGTTGATTTTGTAATGGATAAAAAGCATCGTCTAGAAACTAAACAGGGTGTTGTTTCACATGCAATGACATTAACTGGCTTCGATATGGTGAATGACCAACCAACACGGTGGAAGATCGAAAATAGTTGGGGCAAAGATAACGGTGATAATGGTTACTTTGTTATGACGCAAGACTGGTTTGAGGAATATACTTATGAGGCAGTTATTAATAAAAAGTACCTCAGTGATCGGGTGAAGAAAGTAGCTGCAAGCAAACCAGATATTTTACCAGCATGGGATTCATTACAGTAATAAAATAGAATGTTATGAGAATATTGAGAAACAGGAAATAAAAACCTGTTTCTTTTTTTGTTAATTTCCCGGGAAATTATGGATATACCGAAAATGGTTGTATGATAGAAAATAAAAGTTAAACAGCAATAATTGCAGAGAAAGCTGGAGAATTGATGGCAAAAAAAGAGAGAATTTTTTCAAAAGATGTTCGGCTAGTAATGGCGGCTTCATTCTTTTTTATGTTTAGTAATATGTATTGCAACCCGTTAATTAATGGGTATGCTCAAGACTTAGGCGCATCTAGCGCTTTTGCAGGGATTATTGTCGGTATGATGAGTATTGTAGCGATGTTCTTGCGGCCGATCGCTGGTAACTTAACTGATCACTTTTCAAAATACCGTTTATCCTTTATTGGGGGTACGTTATGTTTTCTAGGCGTATTAGGCTATGTAATAACTCCTAATAGCGGCCTTTTATTACTGTTTCGGCTAGTTAATGGGCTGGGATATGTGCTATGTACCGTTTGTATGACAACGTGGTTAGCCTACTTGGTTCCAATTAAGCATGTAGGTGAAGCGATGAGCTTTTATGGCTTGATGAACGCCTTAGCGATGGCATGTGCGCCGGCTGTTTCAATTAATTTATATAAGGTGGTTGGCTATCGGACAGCAATTATTGTTTCTGCCATTTCAGCACTAATGGTGGTAATAACGGTTCAATTTGTTGGTAATCGTGCTAACCCAGTTATTAAACAGCCAGTAGATAAAAAGAAAAAATTGCATATTAAAATTATTCAGCGTGATGCAGTTCCTGTAGCGTTGATCGTGGCATTATTTGCTATTCCTTATTTTGCAACGCAAGCAGATATTGTTGAATATGCCGAGCAGCGACATTTATCAATTGCTGTTGGTGCCTACTTCTTGATTTATGCAGTAGTCCTTTTACTAAGTCGGTTGTTCTTACGGAATCAGTTTGACACGGTTCGTTTTCAGCCTTGGCTAGTTTTAAGTACGGTTGCAACCATCTTTTACTTAATTATGCTAACTGTCATGAAGACTAATATTGAAATGGGACTAGCAGCTGCGGGGATGGCATTTGGCTATGGAATTATTTACTCTGTTTGTCAATCTACAGCAATGATGTTAGCGCCGGATACTGAGCGTGGATTAGCAAGTTCGACATTTTTCCTTGGACTCGATATTGGAATGACATTAGGTCCGATTATCGGTGGAATTATTGATAGCACCTTACCGGTTAAATATTTCTATCCGGTAATGTTATTCATTATTCCGCTAATTATTATTATATTCTTAGTAAATCGGAAGAAATTAAATGACGCAATTGATCATCATTAAGAGCGATGAAAATGAAAAGATTAGAAAAATTCACGGGTGTTTGTAGCTTATTATTAAATTTAATGCCCTTTATAGTGTACATTTCACTTACTAAAGGACAATCTGATATTTTTGTAGGTGCGTTACCATTTGCTATTTTTTATGCTTTTCGTCATACAATTTTATTATTCTGTCGTGACCTAGAGTATGATTATCAGCGTCTGGCTTGGATTGGCCTCTATAGTGGAGTTATTGGCTACTTATTAGGGATATTTGGTGGATTTCAGCCTATTTTGTGGGATTTATCTGGAGTTGGGGCTGGAATTGCTTCTCAATTATTTCCAACTGCAATCAATCAGCAGGGACGCTTAAGAAAACAAGGACTGCTTCCTCCAAAGAAGCGGCTTAAACCAATATTTCAGCTGGTGATCGTTTTAGTTGCTGTGGGAATAGTAGCTGAAATAAAGACTCCTGCTATTAGTTTTGCTTTAATGCTCATTATTACTATCTGTGCGATGGCATCTATTTGGGACACCCCACGCGCAGTCCAACCCTGGCCCGTTCAATTACGCTGGGCTAATTACTTACTTGCATTAGTGTTACTTGGGGCAATGCTGCTGTTGCGCTTAGGAAGAAGCTTAGGAATTGGCCAACCTCTTGAATGGGGAAGCGCGCTGTTGTTGATTTTCCTTATTACAATGATTCTTGTGTTGATCTTAAACCGTCGTCAATTACTTCACTATCCGAATCATTTACGACTGCGAATAATGTTATATGGTGTCTGCGGTCAATATTGGACCTTATATAGCACCGTTTTTATTGGCGCTTTGTATGGAACAAAAATGTATTCATGGACGATCATTGCTTATTTATTCGCATTTGTATTTGGTGGGGTACTCGTGAAGCAAACTCACCACTTGTTTCATTTTGAAAATTATCAAATTAATTTAGTGATGCTTACAATAGGTATTCTTTTAACATTCTGGTTGCCGACATATTTTATTGGCATATTTATTATTCGTAGCTTCGCAGGTGCCGAACGTAAAATAGCAATTAATGATTACGAAAAAGCAACTCATAATTATAATATTTCATTAATTGTCAATTATTACTATGCATCAATTGCAGGGATAGTATCACAGTTAGTAATGTGGGGGAGCTTATTTATCTTTGCCGGCACAGCAGGAATGAACAAGATTTTTGGTGCCCTTTCACTAGGTAAAACCAATATTCAGAGTTTCCCAATCGTCACGAATACCCATGTCATTCTGGCGGGATATATGATTTTGTTCGTTATGTGGTTAGCATTTAAACTAAATAGTTCAAAAAAGCAAGGACTCAGATAGAAGTATCTCTCAGTCCTTGCTTTTTACAATTTCTTGTTTCCAATGATTAAGGTGTTTTTTAGTGATAACGCACAAACCATCATCACCGCTTTGCTTCATTTCGTCGGTACACATAATTTTAGCATCGCCGGTTATTCTTGCCCGATTTTCACCCCAGTAGTTAAGGTAGCGGAGGGCGGCATAAAGATTTTCACCCTCAGCAGTTAGGCGATATTCGACATGGGGAGGAATAGTATTAAAACTTTTGCGGACAACGAGACCAGCATCTGTCATTTCCCGAAGTTGGTCACCTAATACCTTATACGAGGTACCTAATTGCTTAACAAGCTCACTAGTTCGGCGGGGGTGACCAGCTAAAAGATAGAGAATAACTGATTTCCATTTGCCGCCAATAATTGATAGAGCATAATCGGCGCCTGTATTATACATTTTCGGGTGTTGTTCCATCGAAATACCTCCTTTAGCGTCTCTACTTAATTATATAACGTTATTGGAGGTGAAGAAAAACAAGATCACTTAATTAATTTAAACATTTCTTCGTCATTAAGATGTGTTTTTTCTCCAGCTGCAGCTTCAATCGACCCAAATGGCATTTCAGCACGTAATTGCCAATTGGCGGGGATATTAAATGTTTGATGGATAGCATCATCGATTAATGGGTTATAATGTTGAAGACTAGCACCAATCCCATTTTCAGCGAGAGCGGTCCAAACAGCTTGTTGTGCTCCCCCGAGTCCTTGTTCAGCCCAGTTAGCAAAATTATCAGCATATGATGGGTAATCATTTTCTAATTGGTGCACAATTGCAGTGTCTGTAAAATAGAGGATGGTTCCGTAACCAGCCCGAAAGGCAGCAATTTTTTCCTTGGTTTTTGCAAAAGCATTAGGACCCTTAACAATCTTATGCAGGGTATCTTCAACGATGTCCCATACTTTGTCAGATGATTGACCAAATAAAACGACTGCGCGGACTGTTTGACTGTTGAATGCGGTTGGTGAACTTTTAATTGTTTCTTTTACTAAATCAAAAATCTCTTCTGGTGCTTGTGAAAGGTTATTACCAAGAGCATAGATTGAACGTCGCTTTGCCGTAAAAAGATTAAATTGTGAATTCATAAAAATCACTCCTATATATTCGCTTTTATTTACTTACTAATAGTAACCTAAAGATAAAAAGATGCAAGAAGTGAATTTTATTTCACCAGTGAAAGGGGTAAAAATGATAAGAAAAGATTGTCCCATCGAAAATACGCTTAAGCTAATAAATGGAAAGTGGAAAAGCGTAATCATATATCAAATTAGTACGCATGGACCATGTCATTTTTCAGAGCTACAGAAGTTGATTCCTAACTGTTCAAAACGACTGCTGGCACTTCAATTAAAAGATTTAGAAAAGGCGGGGATTATTCAGAAACAAGTGTACTCAGAAGTTCCGCTTAAGACTGAATATACTCTAACAGAGGTAGGAGAAAGTTTGATTCCGATAATTAAGTCAATTAATCAGTGGGGCAAAAAATACACAAAAAATTAAAAATCCCTGATCACATGGCTATCAATAATATCTTACCTGAATGTAACTACCTTACTTAAAAGTACTTACTTTTAATCAATGAAGAAAACAGTATACTAAAAGTAGAATTTATGAGGAGGTTATAAGTTATGGCAAAAGAAGTTTTAATTCTTGGTGCAACTGGAAAAATTGCTGGATATGCGATTGATGCATTATTAGCTAATGGTGATGATAAATTATTACTATTTACTCGCCACCCACAAAATATAGATGTTGTCGATGATAGTCGTGAAACAATCATTAAGGGGGATGTTTTAAACATCGGTGATCTTGAACCGGCAATTGAACGTGCAGATATTGTTTACGCTAATTTACGTAACCCTGAAATTACCCAACAAGCGAAAAATATTGTTAGCTTGATGGAAAAGTACGCTGTTAAGCCGTTAATCTGGATCTCATCAATCGGTATTTACGATGAAGTGCCTGGCAAATTTGGTGAATGGAATAATGAAATGCTGGGTGGCGGTCAAAAAGATAGCTACTTGGGAACCTACCGAAGTGCAGCTGATGTCATCGAGAATTCTGCCCTTGATTACACGATTATCCGCCCAGCTTGGCTAACAGATAAAGATGAAGTTGATTATGAAACAACTGAAAAGGGAGAAGCATTCAAAGGAACCGAGGTCTCACGCAAATCTATTGGTAATTTTGTAGCGAAAATTATTGATAACCCCGCGCCGTATGCACGTAAAAACTTTGGGGTAAATAAACCAGGTACTGATGGTGATAAACCAGCTTGGTACTAATTTGCTATTTGAGAGGTTTTTATATCAGTGGTATACTAAACTCGAATATTTATAAGAACTCGCCTTTAGTCCCCGGATTATAGGCAATAAGAGTACTGACCATCTTCTACTAGGGCCTGTCATAATGACATGAAGAAGTTGGTTAGTACTCTTTTATTTTCAGGAGGTTTTGGTATGAATGTAGAAATAAAAAAATTAAGTGAAATGTCAGCTGTAGAATGGTGCAAATTAGCAGAGGAACGGGTAAAAGTATTCGTTGTTGAACAAGAATGTCCTTATCAAGAAATTGATGAGCAAGATTACTTGGCATATCATTTAATGCTGAAGAATGACCAGGGTGCATTAGTGGGCTATACACGGATTATGGATAAAGATGAACGCCATGCAACATTTGGCCGAGTGTTAGTATTAAAACAATTTCGCGGACATAATTATGGACGGCAGCTAGTTCAAGCAACAATTGACGAAGCAAAACGTCTTTTTCCAGATAAAATGATTCAGATCCAAGCGCAAGCATATCTTAAAGATTTCTATGCTTCGTTCGGCTTTAAGCCAGTTTCCGCTATATATCTTGAGGACAATATTCCGCATTTAGACATGGTATTAAGTTTCTAGATTTAACTATAATTTAATCGTTATTTTGATGCTTATTATTTAACTATTTGAGTGCTTTTAGGTTTATTTATTAAATAGTAGTGTTATATTTAAATTGGTAATAATCTTTAGGAGGAACTGTTGATGGCTACAAAAGAATTTTCGCGTGTGGAATTAGCAAAATATAATGGTGATAACGGTAAGCCTCATTATATGGCAATCGGTGGAGTTGTATATGATATTACTGATGCACCGAAAAAAGGGATTAGTACCAAGGAATTAATGGAGCTGGTGTTTGATCGTTCAGCTGACAAAGAAAAATTGTTAGCTGAATTGCCGGTAGTTGGGAAGTTGGCTGATTAGGTAAAGGAGTGTTTTACAATGACGCAAAAGACATTTACTTTAGACGAACTACACAAGTTTAATGGCAAAGACGGTAATCCGGCATATGTAGCTGTCAGCGGGACAGTATATGATGTGACTAATGTTGCTGCATGGAAGGGTGGAGAACACCATGGGCACCAAGCAGGAAACGATTTGACGGATGCTTTATATAAAGACTCGCCGCATAAGGATCGTGTTCTCGCTAACTTGCCTAAGGTCGGCGTTTTAGCAGGCGAAAATTAAGATAAGAAGATATAAAGTTAACAATAAGGGGACTAAGAGAAAATAATAATTCTCTTAATCCCCTTTGATGATTTAAAAGCTTATATAACTTTGTAGTTAGTTCCAGACTTCTTTGGCGATATCTTGAACTAATGCAACCTTTTTCCATTGCTGTTCTTCAGTTAGAATATTTCCTTCTTCTGTTGATGCAAACCCACATTGCGGACTGAGACAAAGATGATCTAATGGATGGAATTGGGCAGCTTCATGAATCCGGTTGATAATTTCCTTTTTATCTTCAAGCTCTCCTGATTTTGAAGTAACTAAGCCAAGGACAACATACTTATCGTCAGGTACCTTGCTAAGTGGTTCAAAGCCCCCAGCTCGTTCGCTGTCATATTCAAGGTAGAATGCCGTGACATTTTCTTGGGTGAAAAGGTTGTCGGCAACAGGACCATATCCTCCGGCAGCAGCCCATGTTGAATGATAATTTCCCCGACAAACATGGGTATTAACGGTCAGATCAGCTGGTAAATCAGCAATTGCTGCGTTGTTTACTTTTAAGAACCGCTCTTGTAATGCCTCTAGCTGTGAAACATCAGCATTTGGATCTTTCTTCTTTAGGTTGGCAAAAGCATTAACAGAAATTCCCCAGGTACAGTCATCAAGTTGGAGAGTTCGGCATCCGGCAGCATAAAGGTCTTCAATAACTTGGTGATAGGCAGCTGCTACGTCATGATCCAAGTCGTCTTGGTTTGGATAAAACTCTTTTGCATTTGCTTGATTTTCTGGTCGAAGAAATTCTTCTAGGAATTGGGCTGGTGCGGGGATGGTTTGCTTAACTTGGACATTAGCGGAAGCATGTGCCCGTGTAAATTTAAAGTGCTCAACGAAGGGATGGTTTTCACCAGAAATTTTACCAGTGATTTGGGCCGAATCATTTCGTGTCTCTTCGTCATGGAAAAAGTAGCCATGTTTTAAATTAACGTGCTTAACACCGTGAAGTCCCCAGAAAAAGTCTAGATGCCAGTAACTACGACGGAACTCACCGTCAGTAACTGCTTTAAGGCCAGCTGCTTCTTCTTGTTTAATTAACTCAATAATTGTTTTATCTTCAACGGCAGTTAAGTCAGCTTGTGAAATTTCACCCTTTGCAAATTTGGCACGAGCCTCTTTTAGCTCTTGAGGACGAAGAAAACTTCCAACGATATCGTAGCGAAATGGTGAAGTAGTGCGTGTAGTAAATTCAGTCATAGTAAATCGATCCTTTCTATCTGTGGTGAGTTCAGGTATTGAAGTAATAAAAAAGTCCCTAGGAAAAATATTTCTACTTTTCCTAGGGACGTTGATTAATCATTATTAATTAACGTGTTACCACCCTAATTTGATAGTATTTCGCAATACCATCCTCAATAGGTACACTAATGGAAGCTATACCCAGACGTTTTATCGGTCGTCAATCGTGAATCGCTTATACAGGGTACTCGCGGTTCGTTAAGCTCCAAGACCATCTTCATCTTAATCTCTTATATCACATCTCATCAACTGTGACTCTCTGTAATAAGATTTTAAGATTACTCATCTTTTCTAAGCTGTTTCTCATTTATTTGTCATTATAATACGCGGACAAAAGGTGAATGTCAAGCTGATTTTATAAAAAATTATTCTTGACATTTTATATTCAAGAGATTATATTAAATAAAAATTAAAATATGATTATAAAACACGTTGAAAAGAAGAGTAATTATAGGCGGATTGGCAGAGAGTCCTTGGCTGATGAAAAAGGATAATCTACTTATAACGAAAATCACTTTGAGTGCCATGATGAAACTAGTAATTAATGGTGGGATCAGCCCATTATAGCTGACGTGTTTAATGGCAGCATTGAACATATGAGGCTAGTAACGTGAGTTGTTGGCAAAGAAAGGTGGTACCGCGCAAAAAGCGTCCTTAGATTAAAGTAATTAATCTAGGGGCGCTTTTTTATAGTCATACAAAGGAGTAGATGATCATGAAGTTTACAGTAGTTGGTGCCGGTGCAATGGGTTTACGGTTTGGCGTTTTATTGCAAGAAGCAGGGAATGATGTTGATTTCGTTGAGGGCTGGTTACCTCATTACAACAAGATGAAAGAACAAGGCGGGGTTTATGTAACACGTGAACGTAAAAATAGACATCTTGTTCCGGTTAACGTTTATACGCCAGAAGAATATACCGCTACAGATGCAGATTTTGTTTTCTTTGAATTAAAACAAATGCAACTAGATGATATGTTGGAACGTTGCAAACACTTCTTTAAAGATCAATATGTGATGACAGCGATGAATGGGATGGGGCATGTTGAAAAACTATTGAAATACTTCCCAAAAGAAAAGGTTGTTGCAGGGACGGCATTAGTTGCCACTATCCTTACGAAACCAGGAGAAGTTGAATTTGTTGGTGAACGTGGAATGGGAACAACTAATTGGGCTAACTATACAGAAAAGCCTGATGAAAAGACCGAGGAGTTAATGGCAGAACTGAAAAAGGCAAACTTTAATCCGTCACTTAAAGATGACTTTATGGGAACATTGATGGCAAAAGTGGTCTTTAATTCGGTCGTCAATACCCTTTGTACAATGTTTGAAATCACAATGGGTGAATATGCGGCATTTGAAAAAGCAGATGAATTATCCCGCCAATTAATCGATGAAGCTTACGACGTCTGTGAACGGGCAGGAGTTCAGCTAGTTAATACTCGTGCGGAAGAATTAGAGAGTGTTAACTATGTTTCTAAAGTTGGCTGTCCGCATCATTATCCATCGATGTATCAAGATATGAGTCACAATCGTCCCGTAGAAGTTGACTATATCAATGGTTATTTTGTTAAGCTTGGTCGTAAATATCATTATGAAGCTAAAACGCATAATTTTGTGACGAATCTCGTCCACCTTGCCGAAACAACTCGGCAGAACCGAAGCGCAGAATAATATGTAAAATAAAAGGCTCCAGTATTCGGTACCCCCGAACTCTGGAACCTTATTTTAATTACCAGGAATGTCACTTTCGTCTTTGAAATTAAATTCATTAGCATGACGAAGCGAGTAGCAGAAATAAACGATTAATCCAACTACTAACCATAATAAGTATGTTAGCCAAGCATTAAGTGAAATGCTTACTAACAAAACAATACAAATTAATACTGACAAAACTGGAATAACATTGCCAAATGGTACCTTAAATGGTCGTTTCAACTCTGGGTACCGATAACGTGAGATAATGACAATAAGAGAAATTAAGGCAAAGACAACTAATGACCCAATATTAGCAATTAATGCAAGATAATGCAGGTCAAATTCACCAGCTAAAATGGCAGAGAGCAGTCCGACTAACCAAATGGCACGGTTAGGGCTTTGTGTTTTGTCGTTAACCTTAGCTAATCCTTGAGGTAAAAAGGCACTCCGGCTCATTGACTTCATAATATTTGAACCAGCGTAAATAAAGGCAAATACGACAGCCATAATTCCTAGAACGGCACCTATTGAAACGATTTCGGCAACATACTTATGACCCTTTGATAAGAGAACATACGACATGGCTTCAGAAACGTTTAAGTCTTTGTAACTAATAACACCCGTCATAACAAGGCTAACGAGGATATAAAGGGCGGTAGAAATGACTAAGCATAAGATTATTGCCCGGGGAATATTTTTATCAACGTTCTTAGCGTCCTCAGCAGATGTAGCTAGGGCATCAAAACCAAGGAAG
This sequence comes from Limosilactobacillus albertensis, assembly GCF_014145555.1. Lineage (NCBI taxonomy): Bacteria > Bacillati > Bacillota > Bacilli > Lactobacillales > Lactobacillaceae > Limosilactobacillus > Limosilactobacillus albertensis. The sequence continues at coordinate 80,278 of NZ_JACIVD010000069.1, read as the reverse complement.
GAGAAGAAAACTGCAGATGCTCCAGTGAAAATCCCCTTATATCCGTAAGGTAAAAATGGATGCCAATTAGCGGGATTAATATGCTGGGCACTGACAACGATAAATAGGATAATGATGAAAATCTTAACACCAACTAAAAAGTTATTAACGAATTTACTTTCGCTGGTACCGCGCGTCAAAATAATTGTCATAAAAAGAATCATTAGGACGGCAGGGAGATTTACATAGCCGCCTGCTGCCGGATTAACTAACAATTTATGCGGTAAGTTGATTCCAAGAACTTCTAAGAATGATTGCACATATCCAGTCCATCCATTGGCAACTGTAGCGGTTGTAGTGACATAAACCCCAATAAGTGTCCATCCAGCAAGGAATGCCATGAACTTACCAATTGAAACCCATGCATAATAAAAGGCACTTCCTGAATTAGGCAAGCTAGTTGTTAGTTCAGAATAACAAAGACCAATTAACCCACTGGCGAGTGCAGCAATCAGAAATGAAAAAACAATGGCGGGACCCGAATCTTCCGCGGCGACAATTCCAGTTAAAACTAAAATTCCGGTTCCGATAATTGCGCCAATGCCTAGAATAGAAAGGTCAAAAAGGCCGAGAGTTTTCTCGTGTTCTTTTCCCTTTGGTAACTGATTTTGCATGATTATGATTCCTTTCGATAAAATACAGAAAACTGAAACTTAATTTTACATTAAAAATTACTGTGAATCAAATTCTCCTCGCTAACTTGGTAAGATCTGGCTGCCTTTATAACGAGAATTGTAATACTTATCAAAATGTTTTTCCGATTTCTCTTGTAAAGTTGTTTATTAGTCATGATTTTATTTTAAAATAGATGGTGACTTTGAAAAGAAAGCAGATGAACTAATGAAGCAGCACAAGTTAATCGTTATTTCGCTAGATTCACTGGGATTTCGCGACCTAAATGAATTGCGGCAATTAACGCCAACATTAGCAAAGTTAATTAAACAAGGAACCTGGGTGAAAAAAGTTACGGGAATCTTCCCGACATTGACTTACCCGTCTCATACTTCAATCATTACAGGACAATATCCTGCTGTTCACGGAATTATTAATAACACAAAACTACAACCGCGCCGCCAATCACCTGACTGGTTCTGGTATCGAAAAGACATCAAAGCAATGCCGTTATATGATATTGCCCGCAAAAAAGGGTTAACGACTGCTGCATTTTTATGGCCTGTAACTGCTGGTAGTAAGATTAATTATAATCTTGCGGAAATTTTTCCTAATCGCATTTGGACCAATCAGGTATTGGTTTCGTTAAAAGCAAGCAGTCCATTATTTCTTTATGAAATGAATAAGAAATATGGTAAGTTGCGGCATGGGATCAAGCAGCCATGGCTTGATGATTTCGTAACGGCATGTGCGGTTGATACAATTAAAAATAAACAGCCTGATTTAACGCTGATTCATTTAGTTGATATGGATAGTATGCGTCACCGTTATGGAGTTCGGTCGATCCAAGCTAGGGAAGCCTTACAACGTTTGGATAAGCGAGTGGCTAAGATAATTCAGGCGACAAAAGATGCAAGTACTTATGATCAAACAGATTTTGTTGTTCTCGGTGATCACTATCAGATTAATGTTGATAAGATAATTCACCTAAATATGCTATTTGCCAGCCACGGCCTCCTTCACCCCCTTGGTCACAAGAGTACCTATCGGGATAACTGGCAAGTTACTGCTAAAACATGCGATGGTGAAACTTATATCTATACACGGGGAGCAATTGATCGTGGCAAACTTAAGCAAATGATTGCCGGTGTTGAAGGGGTAGAGAAAATTTACGATAATGCAACGGCAATTAAACGTGGTGCAGATCCCCAGTGTACATTCTTAGTCGAAGCTAAACCCGGATATTATTTTACTGATGAAGTAAACCGCCCCGCTATTGTTGAGCAGGTTAATCCTAAATCAATTGGGACTCCTGACCGTTATCGTGGTGTCCATGGTTATGGCCCGACACAAGCAAATTACTATACAACGGCTATTTTTGCTGGTCCGCAAATTAAGGGTGGCGCAACGGTTGAAAGTGCACAGTTAGTTGACGAAGGACCAACGTTTGCCAAAATCTTGGGATTACATTATCCAGCCCCAACTGCTGGACAGGCAATTGACGCAATCTTTAAGGAGTGAGGTTGTGAAGTTTACAAAACAACAGTGGCAATGGATTCTTTATGATTGGGCAAATTCTGGTTATGGAATTTTAGTTGTGACGGCTGTCTTACCAGTTTATTTTAAAGCGGTAGCAGGCCAAGCTGGTGTTGGAGCAGCTGATTTGACGGCCTTATGGGGGTATGCAAATAGTTTTGGAACGCTTGTTATTTCATTATTAGCACCATTATTAGGGGCTTTGGCCGATTATCCTCATGCTAAGAAGCGCTGGCTTAATTTCTTTACATGGCTTGGTATTATCCTAACAATCGGGCTCGCTCTTGTTCCGCTTCAGCATTGGCAGTTACTTTTAGTTGTTTATATTGGTTCAATTATTGGTTATTCGGGTGGAAATTTATTTTATGATAGCTTTTTAACGGATGTCGCTAATAATGACCGGATGGACCGTGTTTCATCAACTGGCTATAGTATGGGCTACCTTGGCGGTGTCGTTGTTTTTATTATTTTCCTAGTCGCAGAATTAACGAATGGTTTTAATGGACTATTAACCAGCTATGGGGTAGCGCGATTTAGTTTTATTCTTGCCGCAATCTGGTGGATTATTTTTGGGTGGCCGTTGTTAAAGGACGGGCGTCAGCATTATAGTGTTGAAAATGCGTCTAATCCGTTTATTGACAGTTTACGACGTTTGCGGAAGACGCTATATCACATTAATCAATATAAACAGCTGACCTGGTTTTTGGTTGCATATTTCTTCTATATTGATGGGGTCGATACAATTTTTACAATGGCAACGGTAATTGGAAAAGACTTAGGAATTAAGACCACAATGCTGATGGTAGTTTTGCTTGTAGTTCAATTAATTGCCGTGCCCTTTTCAATTTTATATGGGTGGCTGGCCGATAAATTTTCAACGCGGCGAATTATTATTTTAGGAATTGTAATTTACTTCTTCATCTGCATCTATGCCTTAAGACTACAAACTTTAACTGATTTTTGGATTTTAGCAATTTTGGTTGGAACGAGCCAAGGGGGATTGCAAGCATTAAGTCGTTCCTATTTTGGCCGTCTTGTTCCTAAAAATGATAGTAGCGAGTTCTTCGGCTTTTATAATATTCTTGGTAAATTTTCTGCCATTCTCGGACCGTTTATCGTGGGACTCGTCACTCAATGGACAGGGAAGTCAACAGTCGGTGCAGCTTCACTAAGTATCTTGTTTGCAATTGGCTTTGTCATTTTTACGATTACATCATCAAAATCAGTAAATGACTAAGTTGGTAAATACTCTATTATAAAAAGGATCCCAGTATGAATACTGAGGTCCTTTTTATCGAATAAATAATATCGATTTAAGCCGGATCACCTACAGGAGTATTTGTTATTTCATCAGCAGACGAGTCTTCGTTGAGTTCAATTTGTAAGCTCAAAACATCCTCACCAGCCTTAACTTTACTCCCGGCTTGACTAGTCAAAGTAATATTGTCGAATTTATCAGAATTGGTAATAGTCACGATGACAGTATCATCAAGACCTGCCTTTTTGATGGTTGGGTCCCAAAATTCAATTAATTCTTGCCCCCTCTTAACTTGCTGACCTTCCTCAACATAGGATACAAAACCGGTACCTTTTAGCTTGACGGTGCCAAGACCAATATGGATTAGCATTGCAACGCCATTGTCGCTAACTAAGCCAACTGCATGTCGTGTTGTAAAGACCTGCCGCACAGTAGCGTCAAATGGTGCGAGAACTCGACCGTCACTCGGTTTGATTGCAAAGCCCTGACCAACAGCACCAGATGAGAATGTTTGATCATTGACATCACTAAGCTTAATTAATTCACCAGAGACTGGTGTAGGGATATTAACAGTCTTAGTTGGCGTATTTAAACTATCACTGTTGAGTTTTTTACCCCACGTTTTTTCAAGTTCAGCCACGATTTCTGCGTGTTTTTCTTCGCTTAAAATAACTTTCTTAGCAAAAACGGTAATTGCAATTACAAGCAAAACTGCTGGTACCGCAAACATTAGAAGCTTAAAATTCATTCGTCCAGTTGCGGTAATAGTTGAAGCAGTGGCACCAGTAGTCATACCAGCGATAATAGCGACTTGACCGACTACACCGTTAGCAACAGCGCCACCAAATTTGTCAATCAATGGACGGACAGAGAGAGCCAGTGACTCATCACGGTGCCCAAGTTTTAACTGTCCATATTCAACTGAATCAGTAATAATCATAAGAACAATTAAGAATACCATTGGTTGAGGAAAACCGAACATCGAAGCAGCAATTAAGACGAGTGCTAAGTTATCGCCAGCCACGGAGAAGAGGGCGATTCCGCAAAGCATAAAGACTACTAAACTAGTGAAAAAGGCTTTACGGCTGAGGTGCTTAGAGAATAGCGGGAAGAGTGAAGTGCCGATGATTCCCAGAAAAACGTTGATAGTAGAGAAAATTGAAAATGCTTTTGGTGCTCCCATAATGTAGGTGAAGTAGTAGACTTCAAGGGAGTTAATGATATTAATTCCCACACAGTAAAAGAGATAGGCGCACGCAACCCACATCAGTTGATCATTACCAGAAAGAGCTTTAAAAATTCCAACAACACCAACTGTATCCTTTTTATTTTTCCGAATATCACTGTTAACTTCGCGTGTAAAAAGTCCGACGCCCCAAGCCGAAAGCATTGCAAGTGAACAGATAATTAAGGCAAACATAAACCATCCGCGGTTGTCACCGGTACTAGTGTTAGTGGCAGAGAAGTAGATGACTGCTGGCATAACAATAATTCCGACCATTCCACCACCGATAGTCGAACCAACCCGGGCAAAAGTAGCTGTTTTCTCACGTTCCCGAGAATCAGTTGTTAATGATGGCAGCATTGACCAGAAACCAACATCTTTAAACGAATAAAAGATGTCCATAGTGATGTATAGGATGCCGAAAACAACGAGGTATGCAATGGCATTCTTCTTATAAAGGCCGCCTAAATTGGTGAAAAGCAGGAGAAGAATAATAGCAGAAATTGTCCCACCAATAACAACCCATGGGCGGAAGTGTCCCCATCGCGTCTTAGTACGATCAATTGCATTTCCGATAAAAGGATCGATAAATAATTCAACAAACCGCAAAAGCATAATGATTAAGGTAACAATACTAATCATCTTATTATCTAAAGCTTTGTTACCAGTATCGAATAAGTGCGATGTGATAAACATAATTAGGTATCCGCATAGCAGACCATAAAAAGAGTCATTCCCAAAAGCTCCAAAGCTGTAAGCAAGGCGCTCACGCATGGTCATTTTAGTTTTTCCCTCAGTACCCATAATTTTTCCTTCTTTCTCTGAATAGCAATAAAAGTTTATGTATTCGCTTTCATTAATTGCTATTATATTTGCTAAGCGTTTGTCAAACCATGGACTTCTTTACCTAGTTTTTGTTATTATCGTTATAAAACATATTGACATCTTACAGTTTCAGAATGCTTGAGATTAATGATTTTTATTTTGTAAGTAAAAACAAATATCCATCTGAAATGTCATAAAGTATTGGAGAAGAAAATGGATAGTGAATATAAAAGTATTTCGTGGAAAAGTTTAGAAAGCAATATTCTATTTATTGGTCAGGATGATTGTCCACCAAATTATTTTTATCGTGGTAATAATGTTCGGCAGAATTACGTTATTCATTACGTTCAAGAAGGTAAGGGAAGCTTTTCTTCAGCCAACCACAATACGGTTAGCTTACAGGCAGGAGATGTATTTATTTTACCCAAAGGAGTTCCGTGTTTTTATCAGGCTGATGGTGAAGACCCATGGAAATATTTTTGGATTGGTTTCTCGGGTACAAAAATAAACACGATGTTAAAGGGATCAACATTAGCAAAGAAACGCTACCTGCGACAGGTTCAACAGAGTAGTTTTTATACAAGCTTGCGAAAACTCTATGATGCGTTACGCGCCCCGAGCTCATTGCCCAATGATATTCTTATTGAATCATTGACTTACCAAATGTTTTATAATTTGGTGACAGAGTATCCAAATAAGCGGGAAAAGGATAGTAGTGAGGCTAATAAACAAATGCAGCTTGCCATCTATTATCTTCAGGAAAACTATCGGAATAGTGACTGTACGATTACCAGCTTATGCCATCATATTAATATTTCACGTAGCTACCTTTATACGATATTTAAACGGGAAATGAACCTGTCCCCGCAGAAGTATTTATCGCAGTTACGGATGGAGGATGCTAAACAATTACTATTAAATTCAAATAACCCGATCCAGGATATTGCTCACCGGGTCGGGTATAAGGATGAATTTACGTTTTCCAAAGCATTTAAGCGTTACGATGGGTTTAGTCCGCAAATGTTTCGTAACAATATTAGAAAAAATTAAAGGAAGGATACCGGTAATCAAGGATGATTACCAGGTTACCCTTCCTTATTTTATAATTACTTGCGAACGTTAAGAATTCCCTGGCCGATACCAGCAGGTGTATCATTCTTAGTTTCAAATGAAAGACCGCTAGTGTGGCGGCTTTCTGTAGCTTTGTTCATTGCCTTGAATAAATCGTTCATAGTTGACATTATCCATACCTCCAAAATAAGTAATTTTGTTTTTAGAATAATTAGTTGTTAATTTAGTAGCTCAAAAGCGAGCGTTTATTACTATAAAGCCTTTAGGAAACAGTGTCAATCACTAATTTTAGGCTGTCCAAAAATTCACGAATGGATAGAAAACGGTTTATTAGTGGTGGTTGAGGCAATGATAATTTTTTCACGTTTGAAAAAATTAAAACAAAAAAATGGCTTTCACAAAGTGATTCAAGCCATTTTTTGTTAATTAGTTTTCACGGGAGTAGGATGCGATATCACTAAGAATTTCGTTCATAAATGCATCTTGGCTCATTTCGTTTTGATCCTTTTCACCATACTTACGTACAGAAACACCGTTATTATTCTTTTCATCATCACCAACAACAAGAGTGTATGGAACCTTTTGTGTTTGAGCTTCACGGATCTTGTAACCCATCTTTTCGTTACGATGATCAACAACAGCACGAATATTAGCAGCCTTCATCTTCTTAGCGAGGTTATCAGCATATTCGCCATGAGCATCTTCGTTAACTGGAATAATGTGAACTTGTTCTGGAGATAGCCAAGTAGGGAAAGCACCCTTGTAAATTTCAGTTAAGTAGGCAATGAATCGTTCCATAGTACCAACAACACCACGGTGAATCATAACAGGCTGGTGTTCTTTACCGTCTTGACCCACATAAGTAAGGCCGAAACGTTCTGGAAGCATGAAGTCCAATTGAATAGTGGACATTGTTTCATCATTACCGAGGGCAGTCTTAGTTTGAATATCAAGCTTTGGACCATAGAATGCAGCTTCACCTTCTGCTTCGTAGTAATCAAGGTTAAGGTCGTCCATGGCTGACTTCAACATGGATTGAGACTTTTCCCACATTTCGTCGTTAGCGTAGTACTTCTTAACGTTCTTAGGGTCACGGAGAGAAAGACGGAAACTGTAATCAGTAATATCAAAGTCTTCGTAAACACTCATGATTAACTTCAAAATCTTAGCGAATTCAGAACGAATTTGATCAAGGGTAACAAATGTATGACCATCGTTTAAAGTCATTTCACGAACCCGTTGAAGACCAGAAAGGGCACCAGATTTTTCATAACGGTGCATCATCCCAAGTTCGGCAATCCGCAATGGAAGGTCACGGTAAGAACGGATATGGTGCTTGTAAATTTGAATATGGCTTGGGCAGTTCATTGGCCGTAATTCAAGCATTTCACCGTCACCCATGTCCATAGGCGGGAACATGTCGTCGCGGTAGTGTTCCCAGTGACCAGAAGTCTTGTAAGCATCAAGGTTCATCAATACTGGAGTGTAAACGTGTTTGTAGCCATCGGCAACTTCCCGGTCAATGATGTAACGTTCAATTGTCCGTCGAATGGTAGAACCCTTAGGCATCCAGTATGGTAATCCGGCACCAACCTTTGGATCAACGAAGAAGAGGTCTAATTGATTACCGATAACCCGGTGATCACGTTCCTTAGCTTCTTGACGTTTCTTCAAATCTTCTTCTAATGCATCCTTCTTATAGAAGACAGTTCCGTAAATCCGTTGGAGCATTGGATTTGAGGACATTCCTTTCCAGTAGGCACCGGCAACGGAAAGAAGGCGGAAGTTTTTGACAACGTTACCATATAAAAGAATGTCATCATCAGCGACGGCTTTAACATCACCGAGTTGATACATTGCAACTTTGCCGTCTTTAGCGTTTTCTTTGATTAATTCAGTAGAAAAACGATCATCTTTAACCTCGGCAAGGGCGTCGTCAACAGGAACTTCAACAAATTCAACCTTAACGTCATCCTTAGCCATACCCTTAATAACATCTTCAAGAGCAGTTAATTCATCAGCAGAAACTTGTTGGTCATCTTTGTCAGAATCAACATGGAAACCATCTTCATCAGCGACAGCTTCTCCAAGACGAATACCTTTAAATTCTTGCTTTAATGCAGCTTTTAACATTAATGCTGAAAGCTTACGTAATGCTTCTAAACCTTCTTGAGAATCCCGATCAATCTTTTTAACTGATCCATCTGGGGACATAACAGCAACTTGAGCCATATCAATCTCTCCTTTAATATAAATAAAAACGTCCCTGATGCCTTTATCTAAAAAGCATCAGGGACGTTAATTAACAGTAATTAGCGTGGTTCCACCCATCTTTAGGACACACTAGTAATGTCCTCTCTAAGGTGCGGTAACGGACACGATCCGACTAGCCTTATGTCGGCTAATAATAAGGGAAGGTGGTACAACAGTCATTATCACTCACAAGTGCTTCCACTCTAGGCACTCGCTCTCTGTAGAGGATGTTGAAAGTGCATATCCTTCAATCAATTGTCTTGATTATAGCACGCCCACTTCAATTGACAACCCCTTATAGTAAATTAATGGTTATTATTTTGTGGTGTCACAGGAGTTGCCTGCGAACTATTTTGACTTGGACTAGATTGGGAACCAGAATTAGACGATGGTTGATTGCTTGATTGTTGCTGGTTATTGTTTTGGTTTCCTTGGTCATGATGGCTCTCAGATGATGGTTGACTTGGCTGAGGAGCCGATGATGATCCAGCAGTAGGTTGTTGACTAGTTGAATGGTTATTTTGTGAATTATTGTTATTGTTTGAATGTGATGGTGATGGAGAACTATAAGAATCCTGAATATCATCGCTATCGTTAGTATTATTAGAACTAGAACGGTGTTTATGACTACTACTGCTCTTTTTATGTTTTTTCTTATGGGAAGAAGTACTAGTTGAAACAGTAGTATCATTAGAATCAACATTAACAGGGTCCTGTTGTTTAACAAGGAAAATAACAATTGTAGCAATTAGAACTACTAGTAGGCAACCGAGAATGACTTTAAACATCCGCCGAGAAATGCCATATCGATTCTTTTTCTTTGTACCTGTTTTTTGCGGGGACGCAGATTTGTGCTTAGGACTTGGTGTAGGCTGCTTTGGCTTACGACTGAAGAAGGACCGCTTTTTCTTTTCTTCCCCTGGCTTAGGAGTATCATAAAGCTCAACCCGTGTTGGCCGACGTTTATTATTATTTTGGTTATTATCTTTATTATTCAATGATTTCACCTCATACTTAATGAGTAATATATCTAATTTCTTATTATACCATGGAGATCATCGAAGAATTAAAAAATGGTCGACTCATTACGGGCCGACCACTTTTCGTATTTCTTCATAGCTATTTTGAGGGGGATAGTATAGAAGAAAAATAGGGGTTTATTTATATTAGGGATTATCTATACTATACCGTTCAAGTATGAACATTTTGTGAAAGAACCGTTACAAAAATAAAAAAACTGGAAATAAATTCCAGCCTTTCATTTTAATCTTCAACTGCCGAATCTTTCATTTTGGCTTCACGTTGACCAAATCCTTTACCTTCAGCAGCAAAGCGCTTGTCGCCTTTATAAAGTTCAACACATGTCCAGATTAAGAGGGCAAGGATGATAATGATAGTAGCGTAGGCAAGGACGTCAGAGGTTCCCTTTGACCAAATATCAAAACCTTCGTAAGTTGCAGGAAGGTTATAAAGGTTTAAGAAAGTAAGAGCAATTACTGAAATCCAACCACAGAACTTAACCCAGCCACGGTTCTTGAATTCACCCATTTCAACCTCACTGTTTGTCATCATCAGTAATGGCAACATTGAGAATGGAAGGGCAAAGGCTAAGAAGACCTGTGAGTTTTCCATCAAAAGGTTTAATGCAGTGTGTTGTTGAATTGTATTTTCACCACTAGTCATGGCAACACATGCAATAACCGGGATAACAGAGATAATCCGAGTAACTAACCGTCGAGCCCATAGTGGCATCCGCATATGAATGAACCCTTCCATGATAACCTGACCAGTTAATGTCCCGGTAATAGTTGAGTTTTGACCGGAAGCAAGTAAGGCAACAGCGAATAAGGTTGATAGGACACCAGACTTAGCAACGGCAATTAGAACCGGATTACTAAGCATCGACGTATTATTCAAAGCATCATACAAACCGAAGAAAGAACTATCTTGAACAGCACCAGTCTTGAATACCGCAACCCCCATGATCAAAAGAAGGGAATTAACGATGAAAGCAAGGGATAACTGAATATTTGAATCCCAAGTGGTAAAACGAACCGTTTGACGGATACTATCAAGATCGTTATGGTCAATTTTACGAGTTTGAGAAATTGCTGAGTGAAGGTATAAGTTGTGGGGCATAACAGTGGCACCAATAATACCTAATGTCCCAGTCAATGGAGTGATTCCACCAATTTCTGGATGTTGAGCAATTGCTTTTGCAGATGGGAGAAGACCCATAAATACCCCGCCCCAGTTAGGGTTGGATAATGCGACTTGGTAAGCAAAAACGAATAAGATTACCAGGATTAAACAAGCAACAATTGCTTCGATTTTCCGGAACCCAATCTTTGTCAATAATAGCAATACTAAAACGTCAAGGACAGTAATAAATACAGATGGGATCAACGGAATATGGAAAAGCAAGTTTAACGCGATGGCCGCACCGATAACTTCCGCAATATCAGTAGCCATAATTGCTAACTCAGTCATAATCCATAAAATAATACCTAATGCTTTACCGGTACGTGCCCGTGTTGCCTGAGCAAGGTCCATTTGGCTCACGATTCCGAGTTTAGCCGCCATGTATTGAAGTAACATCGCAATCAAACTTGAAATCAAGATAGTAGTCATTAAGGTATATTGGAAACTTTGTCCACCGGTAATTGAAGTTGACCAGTTACCTGGATCCATGTAACCCACGGCAACCAGTGCACCCGGACCGGAGTAAGCGAATAATGTTCGCCAGAAACCTTTTCCACGAGGAACTTCAACTGTTCCGTTAATTTCCTCTAGTGATTTACCGTTTGCATATTCAATTAGTTTATGCTTACGGTGTTGATTTTTTGTGTCGTCCACGCCAAATCCACCTTTCGTTTGATTTTTGTTAATTAGACTGGAAATCATAATTAACTTAGTTAGAATACTTTGTTAGGGTAACATAAAAAAATATATCCCGCAATGGAAAATCGCCGTTATATCAGCTTCCTTGAGTAGATTGAGGAATGGTTGGGGATAAACTTTGGCGTGCCTAATAGGAGTTAACCGCTTACAAGAAAAATTGATAAAAATTTAAAAATATTAGTAATGTTCTTTATACATTTATAGTAGGAATTTTTCTTTGAGGATAATAAACAATAACTAGGTAAATTGAGGATAGCTTTGTGAAATTAAATTGAGTATAGAAAGAAAAGGTAAAACCATTTATGATTAGGTGAAAAAGTTAGTGAAGAAAAAAATCTTAAAAATTTTATATTTTTATTTAAATGCTTTTATACCAATGTTTCTAGCCTTTCTAATTTGTGAAGTTTAACGTTTTAGTATGATTAAAAGAATGTGAGCTAATTGCTGGACGTTTGACAATTAAGGCGTTTTCACACTATACTAGCACTTGACAAATGATTGAATTCACAAGAGAGGTATTTTAATATGAAGGCACTTGTTTTAACAGGCAAAAAGCAACTTGAAATTGAAGATATTAAAGAACCTGAAATTAAGCCTGATGAAGTCTTAATTCATACTGCCTACGCTGGTATTTGTGGTACCGATAAGGCGCTCTATGCTGGTCTTCCAGGATCCGCATCTGCTGTTCCTCCTATTGTTTTAGGCCACGAAAACTCAGGTGTAGTTACAAAGGTTGGTTCAGAAGTTACTAACGTTAAGCCAGGTGATCGGGTAACTGTTGACCCTAACATCTACTGTGGTCAATGTAAGTATTGCCGGACTCAACGCCCAGAATTATGTGAACACCTTGATGCTGTTGGTGTTACCCGTAATGGTGGTTTTGAAGAATACTTCACTGCTCCTGCAAAGGTTGTTTACCCAATTCCTGATGATGTTTCATTAAAGGCTGCTGCAGTTGTTGAACCAATTTCATGTGCAATGCACGGTGTTGACTTGCTTGAAACTCACCCATACCAAAAGGCTTTAGTATTAGGTGATGGTTTTGAAGGTCAATTATTCGCTCAAATTTTAAAGGCTCGTGGTATTCACGAAGTTACTTTAGCCGGTCGCTCAGACGAAAAGTTGGAAAACAACCGTAAGCACTTTGGCGTTAAAACTATTAACACTACAAAAGAAGAAATCCCTGCTGACGCATATGACATCGTTGTTGAAGCTGTTGGTTTACCAGCTACTCAAGAACAAGCACTTGCAGCTGCGGCTCGTGGTGCTCAAGTATTAATGTTTGGTGTTGGTAACCCTGATGACAAGTTCTCAGTAAACACTTACGATGTATTCCAAAAGCAGCTTACAATCCAAGGGGCTTTCATTAACCCTTACACCTTTGAAGATTCAATTGCACTTCTTTCTTCTGGTGTTGTTGATCCATTACCACTCTTCTCCCATGAATTAGATCTTGATGGTGTTGAAGACTTTGTTAGCGGTAAGTTAGGTAAGGTTTCAAAAGCTGTTGTTAAGGTTGGCGGCGAAGAAGCTTAATTTAACTAAAATTGACACAGTATAATAGCTGTAAAAAAATCCAAGAATTGACTGTTTAGCCGATTCTTGGATTTTTCTTTTTAATGCATCATTTTATATTTAAGTAAGTATTGATGGCCAGCTGTTAAATCGTATTGAACAAGTTGGTAGTCATGCCAGAGTTGCTTTTGCTTAGCGGTAAAGCTGGCATAATCTACTTTTTCTCCGTGTTGATTAATGAATTCTGGCGCGGAGTTATAAGAATTAGTTCCATTAGTTTGGGTATTGACAGTATATGCTGGTAGTTGCTGATAAAGCTGGGTAAGAAGTGCTTGGTAAGGGGTAACCTTTGAGTTGGTTTGTTGGGCTGTCATGGCGATAAAATCATTGGGCCCGACGTAATGGTTATGTTTTGTGAGATTCTTTGCCCCCAGCCTTTGTGCCGCTGGATTGGAGTAAATAAAATAGTCCGTTTCATGAAGTTTGAGGCCATCCTTTTTCATGCTATTACGGTAGATACCTGGAAGGTGGTCGCCATAAAAGACAAGGGTAATAGGACGGTCAATATTATCAATTTTTTTGATAAACTTTGCTACTGCTTGATCGGTATAATGAATCCCCATTGCATAATTTTCAACTTGAGCCGCAATCGTACCATTTGCTGGTACTGTGGCTTTATAGTGACTGATGTGATGATAAAGGTGATTATAAGGCAAGTGGTTTTGCATAGTAATTAAGTTGATGAATTGACCCTGAGGATGGCGGGTTAACTGATTTAAAGTATTGTCATAGGCAGTTTCATCAGATAAATATGAATTAGCACCGATTTTCTTTTGTTGAGTAATTGGTGCTTTTTTGTTCCCAAGATAAAAGAACTTATTAAACCCAAACTTAGGATAGTCAATTCCACGATCGTAAAACTTACTTGAGTAGGGATGAATGGCAATGGCATAGTTAAAACTTTGGATGATCGTTGGATTATGACGTAAATATGGAACGAGCTGTGTATATGGAGTAGAGAGGGTTTGGGCGAAATTACACATTGCAAACCCGGTTAAAGCCATATATTCCATGTTAGCCGTACCGCCGCCATACCCTGAACTGAGCATAATTCCCGATGTTGTGTTCTTTTTTAATTTTTCGATATTTGGAATGGGGTTGTTTTTAAGTTTAACGCCGGGAACACGGTTGGGATTAGCAAAACTCTCACTAAGATTAAAGATGATTGTTTGGTTTTTAAGCTCATTGGTACGATGGCGATTAATTTGATTAGCGACCGTAGTATATCGTTTACTAATTCGCTTCATTTCACTGGCCGAATAATCAGTTGGCTTGTTCATAATCGTAATATCAATATTATTTAAAAATTGAACAAGCGGCCCGTTTCGCAATGCACCGGCTGATTGGTGAATAAAGTGGGGAATATCTCCCCATCCGCGCACGAAAGTATTAATTCGGGAGTGAGGTTGATTCCAGAAGAAAGAACTTCCAAAGACACAAAGCGGAATAATGAGCCATATTAACCGTTGCCGAAGGGTTAAATGCGGTCCCTTAATCTTTCGTTCTAGAATAATCATTAAAATGACTAGGCCAATGATTATTAGCAGACTGACAATAATTAATTGAGAGCTGACCATCTTCAAGAGGGCAGGAATATTATTAATCATTGTAGTTTCAGAAGGAAGAATTGATTCATTTCTGAATGCCATTTTCTGCATGTTGGCAATAATCCAAATAAAGTTAAGAATAACAGTTAAGAAAAGCGAAGCCCAGTAACGATTACAGATGCCTTGGATGAATTTAAAAATACAAAAAATCAAAAAAGTATTAACCCATAGCATTGATTGTTTAACGAAAACAGAAGGGCGTCCCATTAAATAAATTGAACAAAGCGCAAGCCCATATGAACAGCCAAAAGCTAGAATATTCGCCCACTTAGACCAGAGCCAATTTTCAACTCGTTGAGCAAGAATTACAGTTCGCTGGTCAAGGGGCATAGCAGGGTCAGTTGTCCAAAATCGAGTGAGCCGTTTATTTAGGGCGTAACGACATTGCAGGTAATTAAAAACTGGCGGCAGAATAAATGCAAAAAGAAGGATCCAAATAAACCATCCGGTAATGAATAACAATTGTTTCCATAAAAGTGATGAGTGATTTGCATAGCGTACTGCGATGTTAAGACTGACCGGATTTTGGATAAGCAATGCAATCGTTAGTAAAAAGTAAATGCGATGATGCAGCTTATTGAAAAATGATTGCCAATTATGGTGAATGAGAAGATAGAAGCCCAGTGCAGCCGCAACCATTGTGAATGAAGCCGGGGTAGTAAAACGATTAGCAGTTTCTAAATTTCCCCTGGTAAAGAAGGAAGCATCCGGCATAATGCTAACCAGATAACTATTAACGATTAGGAAGCTCAACGTCCATTTCAAAACAGTGGCTTTTTTTAATTTAAGTTCACTTGCGGCGACCCCTAAACTCATAATAAGAAGATAGTAAGTTATCGACTCACCTTTTAAGAGACCAAATGAATCATGATTAAAGAAAGTAACAATTGCCAAGATAACAAAAACTGCTGTACTCCAGCTGAGAGGAGCACGTAAAATGACAGGTTTGATCAGTGGGAGCACAAGGGAACCAATGATAATTGCACCGGCAAGCGGGACGGTATTACCTGCTAGTGGAAGAATTGCATGATAGAAGTCATGATAAATAAAGCGATTGAAACGCAGCCAGACAACGCTGAGGGTCAGTAACAAGATGCCGACCGTGTATAGCCAATACTTAATTGTAGTAGGCAATAGCGGTTTAGTATTTCGTCCGAGCTGATTACCAACTATCAATAGCGCTACTATGCTTCCGAGAATAGTAAGACTATGGCTTAATTGAATAAGCATCATTTGGGAATTGAGATGGTTGAAGTTAAGGTATGGCAATTCTGGTGACCATATGACCGTGTTAACTGCCCATAGCCAACCGACCCCTAACAGTGACCATGAGAGATAATGGATATTTCTTTTCATTAATGAAAGCACCCCTAAATATAATTAAGCTAATTAAAGTATAACGCTAAATATAATTTAATGATTTCTTTATTGACACGGTGTCACTTTGATGATAGTGTTTAAACTACAATTAACGGTGACACGGTGTCACTTAAAATTGGAGGAATAAAAATGTCAAGTGCAACGTTTGAAAATTTGAATTTACAGAAAAAAGAAGTTATTACGGCTGCCTTATTAGCAGAATTTAGTCACCATAGCCTTGCAAGTGCGCAGGTTGCACGAATTGTAAAACAAGCGGGAATTGCGCGTGGAGCATTTTATAAGTACTTTACAGACTTAACCGAAGCTTATACGTATCTTTACCAAGTTGCGATTCAAGAAATTCATACACCAATTACCCGTTCTAATCACATGTTAGCAGCTAGTGAGTATATTAATCAGATTAAGTCTTTTGTAGATGAGATTAATGGAAGTAAATATCGTGATTTTATGCGATTGCATTTTCAAACAAATGAAGGACTACTAAGGGATGATACAAACCCGCAAATTAAAACGCATAATGCCCGTGAATGGAGTGTAATGGTTTTGAGCCATGAAACGATTAAAGATTGCCTTCTTCAGCCTGATAAACAAACTGAGGCAATTGAAAGGTTATCCAAAGTACTGATTGCTTTATTGCAGTAGGAGGCAAAATATGTTTTTAGCATTAAAAGAAATGAAACATGAGAAGCTACACTATGGATTAATTATTGCAATGATTGTTCTGATAAGTTATCTGATGTTTTTCTTGATGGGCATGATGTTAGGACTGCAAAACGAAAACGATGCAGCGATTAAAGAATGGGGGACAGAGACAGTTTTCTTAAATAAAAATAGTAATGATAACCTCAGTCAATCATTAATTACCCGTGATCAGCTTCCAACCAAAGAACAGGGAAATACCGCTCTTGTTGGGCAGGCACCGGTTGTATTGAAAGCAAAGGGTGCTAGTAAAGAAAGCGCGCAGTTCATTGGCTTGGAACCGTCACAATTTATTTCCCGGGAAAAGGTTAAGGTTACAAGTGGTCATAAAGTAAATAAAAGCAATGAGATTGTCGTTGATGAGAGCTTGAAAAAAGATGGCTATCGTTTAGGGGATAAAGTAACGATCAATTCCCAAAATGAAAAATATAAAATTGTTGGATTCGTGAATGATGCGAAGCTGAGTGTTGCACCGGTTGTGTACGGTGACATATCTGTTTGGCGGGCATTACGTGGATTAAATAACGAGGCGGTTGCCAGTGGGGTATTCTCTGACCACAATCTTGACAAGGATGCTTATCCCCAATTACAGCATTATACTGCTAAGGAATACATTAATAAGCTACCGGGTTATTCCGCACAAAATAATACTTTTACCTTTATGATTGGCTTCCTAATGGTAATTTCGTTAATTGTTATTGCAGTCTTCTTGTATATCTTAACAATGCAAAAAATTAGTCATTATGCTGTAATGCGTGCTCAAGGGATACCGGCCCGTCACCTAGTCTTAGCAACGATTACCCAATCGATAATTCTGATGATTAGTGGAGTTCTTGGTGGAATCCTATTAACGTTTATTACGAAATTAGTTGTTCCGATGAGCGTTCCGGTTATTATGAATTGGCCAATAATTGCTTTAATGGCGGTCGGGTTAATTGTACTAGGAATGTTAGGCTCGCTTTTACCGGTACGTATGATTATCAAGATTGATCCAGCCCGAGCATTGAATTAAGGAGGTAATAGTTATGGCAATGATGGAATTAAAAAATGTTAATAAATATTACGGTCAAGGGATTGGTCGTGTTCATGTCCTTAAAGATGTTAATTTTAAAGCAAATGCTGGCGAGATGAATCTTATTCTTGGCCCGTCCGGATCAGGGAAAAGTACGTTTTTAACGATTGCAGGTGGCTTACAAACACCGACAACTGGGAAAGTTCTAATTGACGGTTTGGATCTTCTGCATTTATCTCCTAAGCAACGGGACGAGTTAAGACTTAGGAAAATCGGTTTTATTCTCCAATCCTATAATCTGTTACCATATTTAAACATTGCAGACCAATTTAAGTTGGTGGATCGAATTAAAAAGAAGGGTAATATTTCTCGGAAAGCATTTGAAAACTTATTACTGAAACTTGATATAAAAAACCTACTAAAGCAGTATCCGGCTGAACTATCGGGTGGTCAAAATCAGCGGGTAGCTATTGCCCGCGCATTATATACTGATCCGCAGATAATCCTGGCTGATGAACCTACTGCGGCCCTTGATAGTAACTTAGTAAAGACAGTTGGTCAATTATTTCAAGATATGGCGAAAAATGAGGGAAAGGCCGTAATTGTTGTTACTCATGATTTACGTTTAAGGAAGTATGCGGATCACATCTATGAATTAGCAGATGGTCAGCTTACAGAACGTAGTAAAGTATCGCCGGCAATAGTCTAAATAATAGTAAAGGATTAGTAAAACTTCTTGTTACTTAGAGCTATTCCTGATATAGTTAGATAACTAACTATTTGCGGATGATAAAAGGAGGACAAGATGGCTTTTTTAGAACTGAAAAATATTCATAAATCATATTATTTAGATAAAGAAGAATTCCCGGTACTCAAGGGAATTAATCTTCAATTTAACCGGGGAGAATTTGTATCAATTCTCGGTGAATCCGGTGGTGGTAAGTCGACTTTAATGAATATTATTGGTGGGCTTGACCGTAATTTTGAAGGTGAAGTTTTAGTGAATGGCAAGCTGCTTGATCATAAGAAAGAAAAGCAGCTTGATAGTTATCGACGAGCAACAGTTGGTTATATCTATCAGTCTTATAACCTGATTTCGCATTTGACAGTTCTGGATAATGTTTTAGTAGCCCTTGACATGACCACTTTAACGAAAGAAGAGCGAAAAAAACGAGCACTGACGCTTCTCGATAAGGTTGGGCTAAGCGAGCAAGTAAAAAAGCATCCTAATCACTTATCAGGGGGGCAAAAGCAACGGGTTGCAATTGCGCGGGCTTTAGCTAGTGATCCGCAAATCATTATCGCTGATGAACCGACCGGAGCTCTTGATTCCCAAAATACAAAAGAAGTTTTGGCATTATTAGATGAGATTGCCCGTGATGGTAAATTAGTAATTGCGGTTACGCATTCGCAAGAAGTGGCCGATAACGGGACGCGAATTGTTCACTTGGCGGACGGAAAGATTGATGGTGATACTCGATTGCATCCCGCCTATCCGATTCCTGATGATCCTACTAAGATAACGCCGCGTGTTCTTCCGGCAATGGCGAGCTACCGAACCGCATTTAAGCATTTTATATATAATTTTTGGCGGAACTCATTAATTATGCTGGGAACCGCAATCGGTATTTTTGCTGTGCTGCTATTTAGCGGGTTAGGAAATGGAATAAATGGGTATATTCAAAATCAGATAAACTCATTGGCAAATCCGCAAGCTGTCACGGTATTTAAAAATCCAACCGGTAAAAAAATGACGCAAGAACAGATTCAATCGTCATTAGGACGAACGATGGCAACAGATCCACAGTCGATGACGTTAAGTGATCATAATTTGAAGCGGCTTAGTAAAATTAAGAACGTTTCGTCAGTTGAACCGGGAATAACAGTAAGCGCCTATCAGGCAACGTATAACGGAAATAAGCAAAGCGGAACATCGTTACAAACGTGGAGCAAATCGGTAACCAGCAGTTCGATAAAACAAGGACATAAACCGGGAAACGGTGAAATTGTCCTCGCCAAACAGCAGGCTATTCAACTTTCCAGTGCGAAGAATTATAAGAAAATGATCGGTAAAACTATCGATGTTTCATTTAATTGGGTTGATAAGAATAATAACCCAGTCCCTGTTCAAGGCCGGTTTAAGGTTTCAGGGATTTCAGAGGGCGCAAGCAGTGTGACTGCTATTACCTATGCAACAATGGTGGAACGCCTAAATAAAGCTAATGCATCAACGGCAGCGAACTTTGCAACTGTTAATGTAAATAATTTGGATAATGTGCAAGACGTAGCTGCTAAGATTGATAATCTTCGTGACACTAACAATAAACGTGTGATGGGTGCAATTACTGTCGGGTCAATTCTGAAGACCGTTAATACTTATGTCAGCCTTGCTTCAACTGTTCTCGCTGCAATAGCTGGTATTTCATTACTTGTTTCCGCATTAATGATTATCGTGACAATGTATATGTCAGTGTCAGAGCGAACAAAGGAAATTGGAATCTTACGAGCACTTGGAGAACGGAAAAAAGATATTCGCCGCTTATTTACGTCCGAATCAGTCTTTATCGGATTCTTTTCCGCAATACTGGCATTGGTAATTGTCGGAATTGTGGCATTGCTTCTCAACCATGCTTTATATGGCTTAATCAAATATAATATTGTTCAGATTACGGTTGGCAACGTTATTTTCGCGATTGTAATTGCAATTGTGATTTCATTTGTTGCTGCCTTACTACCGGCACGTCGAGCTGCCAATTTAAACCCAATTGATGCCCTAGCAGCTGACTAAGCAAAAGTATCAGTTTTCAATTCTTTTGAAAATTGATACTTTTTCTTTAAAAAATATTTTAGGCATACCAAAATATAGTGTATAATTATTATGGAGGTGTTAAAAGTGACAACAGTATATGTTCACAATAATAATCAATCACAGGCAGTTATTTGTTCCGATGGTTCGCAGGGTGTGATGCGGATTAGTAATATTGATGTTGCACCGCGGTATAGTTTTAAGTTTTACAGTCATGCTCATCTGGGCTTTTGGCTGGATAAAGAGCAATTTCATAATGGTAAGTCGCTTATTGTAAAAGGCGTTTTAGAAAATGAACGGTTTAAGATTCAATTTATAGATTAACGAAAAAGACGTTTAGAAGTCATTACTAAGTTTGCCTTAGCATGAGTTCTAAACGCCTTTCTTTTATAGCAATTGGGGGATCCCAATTAATATTCACTAAATTAGATAATTTTTTCAGCATGACTTAAAACATCAGCGATTAGGGTCATTACCTGTGGATCTTCCAGATGATAGATGACGGTCTTTCCCTCTCGCCGTTGTTGAACTAAATTATATTTTCGCAATAGTTGCAGTTGGTGGGAAACCCCCGATTGTTCCCAGTTCAACTTCATACTAATTTCAGAAACGCTCATTGAATGTTGAATAAGCAAATATAATAGTTGTAATCTTTTGGGATTACCCAATAGCTTAAATAGTTGGCTGATCTTATTAACGTTTGGAATATCAGTCGTTCGACGGTTTACCACAATAAATACCACTTACTTTCTATAAACTCCCTAAATATTAGTTCGTGAATATTAACAATAAACTGCTTACTCTTATTCTAAAACATAAAATATTTTTTTTAAAACAAAAAAGCAAAAAGCATAGATTTTCTTATACCTTTTGCTTTATATAATATAAATGGGTTATCGGTAGTTTTATAGTGCTAAGTGTTGCCCTACAAAAATAGTATATGGACTTTGTAAGTTATTCTTAGCAGCGATTGCCCGCCAATTTAAGCCATGGTAAGCAGCAATCTTAGATAATGAATCACCGCTTTGTACAACGTAGCTTCCACGGTTAGCCGTTGAATAATTATTGTTTGAACGAACGCGAACTGTTGAATTTGTTGTACCGTTAACTTGTAATTGTTGACCAACCCGAATCAAGTTTGGATTTTCGATATGGTTGGCTGAAGCTAAAGCAGCTGTTGTAGTGTTGAACCGTACAGCAATAGCAGAAAGGGTGTCACCACGTTGAATGGTGTAAGTACCGTGACTAGTTGTGGTATTACTGCTTGTTTGATGTGCAGTTGAAGCAGCGTTACTGCTTTGGTTTGAAGTTGATTGATGAATAGTTAACACTTGACCAACGCGGATCAAATTAGGATTGCTAATGTGGTTAACTTGAGCTAAGTGTGTGTAAGTAGTATTAAACTTATTTGCAATACCGGAAAGAGTATCCCCGTTTTGAACAGTGTATGTATTGGTATTGCTGTTAGTATTTGTAGATTCAGCTTGCTTAGCAGGTGCAGTTGTTGAAGTCTGTTGGGTTGCAGCAGGTTGACGAACCAAGAGCCGTTGACCAACGTAAATCCGGTTTACATTATGGATGTCATTTAATGAAGCTAACTTATTAACCGTTGTGCTAAATTCACCAGCAATGCGTGATAAAGTATCACCGCTCTTAACAGTATAATAACCTGTATTTGAGGAAACATTTACATTTGTTTCTGGATTTTGAGCACTGTTTGTTTGCTTGTTTGTAACAACCTTACCAGAAAGAGCAACAGCATCTAGTTGGTTTAAATTGTAAGTTTGAACAAAGCGAATTAAGGTGCTAGCGTAACTTGGGTCAGTAGCATAACCATCTTGACGTAATTTTCTGGCAACAGAAGCATAGTCTGTATCGCCGAGCAAGTTACTGTAACGCCGGTTTACATTAAGGAATCGACCGTGGTCTGCAACTGATTCGGAGTTATTAGCATATGCACGGAAATTAGCGTTAACATAAACACTCCGACCACCGTAAACTTCACGAGTTCTCATAGTAACAGAATTACCATTGTATGAACCCTTGATACCAAAGAGGTTATGTGCTTGTGTAGATAAAGCAGAACGTCCCCAGCCACTTTCAACAATGGCCTGTGCAACAGTTACAGAAGGAAGAACCTTGTATTCATTCCATCCTTGAATTGCACCGGGAGCAACACTTTGAATAAAGGCTTGTTGAGAAGCATTATTACTAAAGTGAAGACTATTAAGGTCGGTAGTTGCATTTTCTTGAGCTGCACTTGTTGCTTGTGGAGCAGCAGGAGTAGCTTGTTTTTGTGCGCTTACTGCAGAAGAGGCAGGAGCGGTGCTGGCAACGGCACTAGAAGCTTGAGCAGCACTAGCAGCAGAACTCGTTGCAGATGATGCACTGACAGCGTTAGCACTACTTTGAACAGCACTTGAAGCACTTGTGCTGTCAGCACTGCTTTGTTGTGTAGTAGCAGCAACTGGTTGGTTATTTGAAACTGGCGCATTGTCAGCAGCATGAGCAACAGCACCAGTAGTAGTTATTAAAGTAACAGCAGTTAAACCAGCAAACATCCATTTTTTTCCACTCTTGTACATTTTAAAATGTGTTGCTGGATCTGTATTTGATTGATGATTCATTGGCAGAGACTCCTTATGTTATATATTAAAGATCTTAAACATAATATTTAAAAGTGGCTTATTAATCATTTCATAAATTAAAATGATAGCAAAAAGTAAAAAAGTTTAAGAAGTTCTAAAGATTTCAACTACTAATAACCTAGCATTAATTTTTCCGAGCGTCAATCCAATTTGGGTGGCGGAAAAGCGATATATCCTTTAAAATCGCTATTTAAATCGTATAAAATCAATAATTACCATCTTCACAAGAACTACTTTATCGATTGAAAAACATTTTAAAACAAATGATAGAATAAACATATGTAATTATAGTATTGTAGGTAGAATGTATAGTATAAGTTTAGAAATAATCATCGATTGTTCAAATTTAGTAAGCTATAATAAAGTAACTTAAATTAATGAGGAGTTTTAAAATGGTTGCTAAGTTAAAAGATGTCGCCCAACTAGCCGGGGTTTCAGTGACTACTGTTTCCCGTGTAATAAACAATTACGGTTCATTAAGTCAAAAGACAATTGATAAGGTTCATGCGGCAATGCGGGAGTTAAACTATCAACCAAATGCACTAGCACGGGCAATGCAAGGGAAGCCGTCTAAGTTTGTAGGCTTAATTTTTCCTAACCTAACTAATCCCTTCTTTGCTGAATTGGCAAATGAATTAGAACATGAATTGTTTAAGAAAAGTTATAAAACAATTATTGCATCATCTGCACAAAATCCAGAAATCGAACATGAGTATTTAAATATGTTAATGGCTAACCAGGTTGATGGAATTATATCAAGTTCGCACAATCTTGATATTAAAGAGTATCACCAATTAACAGCCCCAATCGTTTCATTTGATCGATATTTAGCTGATAACATTCCGATTGTTGCGGCAGATAGTTATCACGGTGGCGAATTAGCAGCTAAATATTTAGTGGATCATGATGTTAAGCACTTAGCAGTGATTGTTGATGAAGATACATCTGTCTCGCCAACGATTAACCGGATTCAGGGCGCACTTGATTTCCTAAACAAGCAAAACCGCGACTTTGAGCCGTTAGCAATCCAGAATTTAGACTTAAAAGCAACATTTCCCGGAAACTATGATGGTGTTTTAGCTTCTAATGATGTTCAAGCGCTAACGATTTACAACCTCTATCGCAGTGCGGGAAAGCAAATAAATAAAGACTTTTTCATTACAGGCTATGACGGCTCGCAGTTAATCCGAAAATTGGCGCCATATTTGCCAACTGTTATTCAACCGATCCCGTTACTTGCCCAAGAATTAATTCGCACATTGATGAAAAGAATTGAGACACCAAATGAAACTATAAAAACAACCCTTGTACCCGTTGAATTTTATCAGCCATAAAAAATGGAGACCGGAAAATTTTACTTTTTCCGATCTCCTTTTTTACAGGACAAAAATTAAGTTATAATTTTGTTCCATAATATTTACGTTAAGTTTTTGCCACGACGGCATGAATCATAATGTTACTTACTTTGCATGAACCGTTGAAGCAATTCGACTTCTTCTGAAGTTACAGGGGTGTTAGATGATTTAATCTCGTGAATTCGTTCGACAGAAAGATGACTGCCAAAAGCAACTTCATTATCATTTAAGTCATTTTCACGCTCAAAGTTAATCAATTCTTGAGCAAGCTCACTCAAATTGTCCATGAAAAAACTCCTCCTTAATGGAATTATTAAATAATTTTACTCTTATGTCCTATTCTAAATCAAGACACGGCTTGTTACCAAAAAATAGTTTAGCACAGTTTGAATAGATCCAAGTAGTTTATTTTATTAAATTTATCTGTTTGTGGCTAAGATTTAACGACAAGTGAATGATTTTGTGTGATAATCAAGGTAAATCTTTTTAGAGAATGGAGTATTTGTAAGTTATGAGTTGGAATTGGTTAGGATGGGTATCTTGGATATGTTCAATTCTGTTTTTTTGCTATGTTATCCATTATATCCGCGTTCATCAGTTGATGCTGATTGCCAAGACAAAAAAAGTAGTTGAGACTAGCTTGATGATTCGCTATATAATTCTGTTGCTTGTGTCATTATGCTGGTTAGGAGGGATGCTGTACCTAACATTCTTCCGACCGGTTGATATCAATAACCACCAAGAAACACGGACATCAATTACTTGTAAACCATTACAAATGGGGAACAAGTCAGATGATTTTTATTATGTTTTAGCTACTCGCAGCAAGAGTGGCAAACATCCGATTGTTTCTTACACATATTGGACCGGTAATGATAAATACACAACAAATTCTCGCTTCGGGTCTGTATCTGACGGCTCACGAATCATTAACTTAAGTGCTAGTGCCTTGCCATGGGATAAGAAACAGCTAGAAAAAGAAGACGCAAAGACAGGTCATGCATTTGCTGCCGTAATGGATGTTAAGTATAAAAATACGGTTATTAATGGACTAGGATTAAAAGCAAATCGTAATGCTGCTACCTATACGCTTTTACGGGTTCCTTCTCCTGAAATGGTATCTGAACGTTAAATGATGAAGCAACAAACAGTAAAATTAAAATGGGTTGCCTTTGCTAGTTTATTAAATAACACTGGGGCAGCTTTTTTATGGCCGCTTACAACCATGTACTTGCATAACTATCTGGGTCAAAGTCTGACAACTGCAGGTTTTGTCATGTTGGTGATGTCCATTGCAATGATGAGCGGTAACTATTTAGGAGGCTGGTTATTTGATCACTGGCGACAGTATCAGACAGCTTTAATTGGTGTTAGCTTATCCACGTTGGCAATTTTCCTGCTAATCTTTATTCACGGTTGGCCGTGGTATGCTGTCTTAATTACCATTAATAGTTTTGGTGATGGAATTAATGCTACAATAGTTAATTCCTATGGGGCAATGGTAAGTGACCATCCGGCTCGCTATGTTTTTAACTATATCTACATGGCATTCAATATTGGAGTGGTCATTGGAACGTTATTAGTTGGTGTCTTATTACCAATCAGTGTTGTGGTTGTTTTTGTCGCTGCAACAGTTTTCTATGCGTTCTTAACAATTTTGGTAATATTAACCTTTAACGTTGAAGTGGGGGTAGCTAAGAAAGCGCAGGGGATTAAGGAGCGTCATAAGGTCCCCCGTCAGCTGCATCACCGGTGGATTATTCTTGTTTGGTTCATTTTAATAAATTACATCACGGTCCATCTTAGTTATTCACTGTGGGAAAGTGTAATGGCTGTCCACATGACTAATATGGGGATTCCATTTTATGCATATAGCATGTTGTGGACACTAAACGGGGTATTGATTATTGTCGGTCAGCCGTTGGTAAATAAGCTAAGCCCGTACATGAGGCTGTCAACACAGATTATAATCGGCCTCTTTATTTTTGCGGTCTCATTTTTCTTGCTAATTTTTGCGCGAACGTTATTTGCCTTTGTCCTTGATTTTGTAATTTTAACAATTGGGGAAATGACGAGTTTTGCAGGTCTTCCAGCATGGATTACACAATTAACTAATGTGAATGAAGCAGGGCATTATCAAGGTTTGCTTAACATTATGATGTCAATCGGTCGCGCACTCGGTCCCTTATATGGGGGATATATTATCGAAAAGGGCAACTATCAGATATTATTCCTGTCAGTCTTTGGGATGATGATTATAACGCTTGGGATTATTTGTATTTATTTATATTATTTGCATCGAATCCAGCATCGGCTTAATTTAGAGAAATGATACCCAAATTGATTAAGCTATGGTAAAATCACTATTGTATTATAAAAGCATTGACGTAGAAACAAAGTACCTGTGTAATAAACAGAGATCCGGTAGTGTTGAGAGCTGGAGACAGGTATGATCCACCTCTACTAGCTGAATAGGTGAACTTGATTAGTAGCCTGTTCCGGTTGATCCGTTATCGTCAGAAGTTAATAACTTCATGAGGCAGTAACTGTGAGGTTGCTGTAAATAGAGGTGGAACAGTGATTAATATCGCCCTCTAAGGCTACGTGGTCTTAGAGGGCTTTTTGTTTTATACGTAACGAAAGGGGAAAAGTAAATAATGGATTATCAAAAGCCAAAGGGAACAGCTGATATCTTGCCAGGTACTACAGGTATTTGGGAAAAAGTAGAACAAAATGCCCGCGAAGTCTTTAACCAATTTGGATATCGGGGAATCCGAACGCCGATGTTTGAAGATTATAATGTTTTCTCACGGAATGTAGGGGACACTTCTGATATCGTTGAAAAGGAAATGTATGACTTTCACGATAAAGGCGACCGTCATATCGCACTTCGCCCTGAAGGTACTGCTGGTGTGGTTCGGGCTTATGTTGAAAACAAACTTTACGGTCCGGAATATCCTAAGCCATATAAGGTTTACTACATGGGACCAATGTTTAGATATGAACGGCCACAGTCAGGACGTCAACGCGAATTTCATCAAATTGGGGTCGAAGCATTAAATAATGAATCACCGCAAATTGATGTTGAAGTTATTTCAATGGCGATGGCACTCTTTAAGAAATTTGGAATCCCAAACGTTAAATTAGTGATTAACACGCTTGGTGATAAGAAGGTTCGTGAAGATTATCGTGAAGCTTTAATTAACTATTTAAAACCACACTATGATGAATTGAGTAAAGATTCGCAAGAACGTCTATACAAGAACCCATTACGAGTATTAGATAGTAAAGATGCCGGTGATAAAAAGATTGTCGCTGAGGCACCTTCAATTCTTGATTATCTTGATGATGAATCGCAGGCCTACTTTGATGAAGTACAATCATTATTGAAAAAATTAGGGATTGACTTTGAAATTGACACTAATATGGTTCGGGGGCTTGATTACTATAACCATACGATTTTTGAGATCATGTCCGATTCGCCAGCATTTGGTGGCGGTTTTACGACTGTTTGTGCTGGTGGACGTTATAACGGCTTAATTAGTCAGCTTGGCGGCCCAGAAGAAGGCGGAATTGGTTTTGGAATGGGTGTTGAACGATTAATGCTCCTTTTGCAAGAGGAGAATCCAGAATTTGCTCCTAAAGATCAGCTGGATGTTTTCTTTGCTAGTGCTGATGAGCAAGGGGATGAAATGGCATTTGAAGTCCTTAGTAAAATTCGGCAAAAAGGAATCATTGCAGATAAGGATTATAGTGGTGTGAAGGTTGGAAAACAGATTAAGGAAGCTTTCCGTCGTAATGCAAAATACTTTGCTGTGTTTGGAACTCGTGAAGTTGAAGAAGGACAGTTCCAATTAAAGAATGCAGCAACGAAAGACACGGTTGACGTAAAGATCGCTGATTTCATTGCAGAACCTGCTAAATATTTGAAATAATTTACCAAGATGGTAATAAATAGAGACCGAGAAAAACTAACTGTTTTTCTCGGTCTCATTCGTTTTTTCAAGAATTTAGTTGCAAATATTCTCAAGTGCAATGTAGTTAACATTGCGATTCTTATAATCTTCCAGCAACTTGTTAATAAGATTGTCAAGTTCACGTTGTTCATCATTACTTAAGGTATGGTAAGCTGCTTCTGCGATGTTATCACGTCTAGATAATAGCTTGTCAGCTGCTTCTATTCCTTCATCGGTAAGACGAATTTTATATTCCTCATCACTGATAATACTGGTTGTTGCCAGGTTATTTGCTACTAACGCTTTAGTAGCATCACTAAGTTCACTCGGACGGTAGTCAAACTCATAAATTAATTGGTGACTCAATAGGCCATCATTATGTCCTCGTAAAATACGGAGGAGACGATGGTAATTATGACGGTCAGGATAGCCGGACAAGCAATATTCGCCACGACGTTCTTCTTCAATATGAACGTGACATTTTAGCATTGCCTGATATTTCTCGAAATCTTTAATATCTAAAAATAACTTGGTCGTTAATTCTGACATATTATTTACCTCCAAATCAATTCATCAAAACTCCTACCAGTTATTATAATAATATTAATAATTAGATATTAATAGTGAAATGACTTGAGGATAAAAGCGGCTTTAATCATCAATAGCATAGGTTCCCATGTCATTAGCGATAACAATACGACCAGCATAACTAGCACCATCGCCTTTTACTAGACCGACCTTGTTATATGCGAATGTAACAGTAGCGGTAGCTTTAACAGCAGTTCCCATTATTTCTCCGGTATCAGTGTTAATTCCAGAAGGCATGTCGACAGCAACCACAATAGCATCTGTATTATTAATTGCCTTAATAGCCTCAGCGTAATTGCCCGTTACTGGACGATCAATCCCGATTCCAAACATTGCGTCAACTATTAAAGTTGCATTGTCAAGAACGGCAAAATCAGTTGTTTCAGGAATTTGATAGTATTTCACAATGTTGTCTTGGGTTTGGTGCTCATTTGAAGCGTGGGCAGGATTACCAACATTAAGTATTGAGACATGAACGCCAGCAATATGAAGTAGCCGGGCGATTGCTAATCCGTCGCCGCCATTATTTCCGCTTCCAGCAACGACAACAACATTTTTAAGGTTTAGTGGGAAAGCATGTAGAATTTCATCTCGAACGGCTAGGGCAGCTCGCTCCATTAATACAAGGGAAGGGATACCAATAGTATTAATTGTATAAGAATCATAATGACGCATTTCTTCTGCAGTAACAATTTTATCTGTCATAATGTAAGCCTCCTAAATATACACCTTAAATGTAACACGATTTAGGGTAAGAAGGTTCACAGATATGATGTAAATTTATCTTTAAAAAGACAGCACCCTATCCGTATATAAAGATAGGGAGATAAAAAGCCCTCAGCAAATTGCTAAGAGCTTTCAGTAATTTAGTAAACAATAACCGGTTCATCTTTTTCTAAGTCATGGTAGGCTTGACCAGCAATACTTGGCTGCATGTTAATACAACCATGCGAACCATCATTTAGGTAGGCAGTCTTTGACCAATTATGGCGCCAACTTGCATCGTGGAAGCCACAGCCGGTTTCGGTAAATGGTGACCAGTAATTAACTTTGCTTGCATAACTAGACCCATCATCATTTTGGCCGCGGAGAACCGATGGACTTTGCTGGTACATAATATACCAGACTCCCTTTGGCGTTTTATTGCCTTCGTTGTTAGTTCCGCTTACGATATCTGATTCAAGCACGCATTTTCCATCTTTGTAGAAGTAGGCTCGTTGGTCAGCTAACGAAACTTCGGCATAAGTGTTACCGATTCCGTGATTAGTGGTAACGTTGTAGCCAAGACCGGTAGTATTATAGCCAGTACCTTCTATGTCGTTTTTCCCGTTAACTTCCTGCTGTCCGTTAACAATTGCCTTTGTTAGTGAGTCACCGGCCTTTTTCTCACTAATTTTCCAACCATAGGAACCATTAGCAGTAGTTGTAATTTCAGAACCGGAATGGGTCCTAAATTTGAATGGCTTGCCAAGAGTAGCCTGCTCGTTATTAATCTTTTTAATTTGCTTATTTAATGCAGCAGTATTAAAGTTAAATTTTCCGTTGCGGTACGTAGCTTCGGTAATAATCTGGCTGCTTGCAAAATTATACTTTTTATCTTGAACGAGGTAGGTTACTTTTTTACTCTTTAGTTTCTCTAGTTGTTGTTGCTCATTCTTAACAGTTTTACTATTGGCAGAAAGCGGCTTTTCATTATGCAACGCGATGTTGATTTTAGTACTTCCCGCTTGGTTATTTAACTGATTAATGGCATTTTGAAGGTTGTATTTAGTTCCGTTTACAGCTGGAACGATTGAAACTTTATCATTACGATAAATGGCGTACGCATCAACGGGGGCCTTACGCTTAGCATTGAGTTGTTGAACCTGTTCAGTTACCTTAGATTTGGCGGTGTTTAGTGAGGATTCATCAAAATTATCCGGCTTAACTGCCAAATCTATTTCTTTATGCGATGGAAAGAGCGAAAACTGCTTCTTTAAGGCTTGATTAAATTTTTGCTCATCATCATTTGTGAACTTGGCTTTCATTGGTTTAGATTGGTAAACTAATTTATTGTCGACGTATACTTTTGTAGCTCCTGAGGTTCCCTTTACCTTTTCAAAAGCTTGCTTTGCGGTAAGTCCACCAACAGCAATATTGTTGATTGTCACATTTTTATTAAAATGATTTGTTTGGTGGATATACATACCGGCAATTAAGATGATTAGTAGTGCGACTAATCCAGTCAACCAGTATTTAATATTTGAACGCATTATACCTTCCTCAAATTAAAAATAATCACGTTTTTATCTTAGCACGTCTACTTAAATACTCAATAAAAAGATTATAAAATTAACGGGCTTTTAAATAACGGTCAATTCCATCAAGAAAAAACTTAAAGAATAGACAAATATTTAGTAGTAGAAATACTTTAAAAAATATTCGCCAACCAATTGCTTTTAAGGAAAGATGAAAAAGGTCATAGGCAATCACGAGAAAAATAAAAAGCAAATTAGCTCGTAAAATGTCTTTTGACCATTTATGATTGATAATGTAGAACCAGATAGTCGATAATTTTGAAAGAAATGATGTCATATTGAAATCCCCGTCAGAACTTATGAAAAGTTTGCGTAAATTATAGCAACAATAAAGAAAAAGATAGCAGTTAGATATGAAACCTTAAGATTATCCCGCATTTTAAACACCTTTCTAAAATGAAGATTGAATAAAAAATTCCCTATAATATAATAGTGATGTTTTGAATTATCTGTAAAGGAGAAATTAACTTGAACTTACGAGTAAAGCATTGGATTTATGGAATATTTTGCTTGTTAGTAGCAATAATTGCAATTGGTCCAGAATTACATGCTGCTTCGAATACCCATTCAGAGAAAGCAACAGTTGAATCGCAAGTAAAGGAAAAGAAATCAAATAATAACAATAATAGTGCAAGTCATATGCGAACACCGATTGATTGGCATAAGTCTTCAGAAACAATCCCTTATCCTGATTTAAGCAAGGTAAAGAATTTTTGGATTAAAGTTGATCTTAAAAATAACCGGACATATTTATATGATGGTTCAAAAATTATTTACACGATGTATAGCACTGGCGGAATCTATAAGAAGGATCCCAAGACAGGAGAAATGAAGAGTGCAACCCCGACAGGAACATTTTATGCTCAGCAAGAACGCGGTGATAGCTTCTTCAACCAATCTTTGAAAGAAGGGGCTAATTACTATGTTTCATGGAAGAATCATGGTGAATATTTATTCCATAGCGTCCCTACTAAAGCGGATGGCAAATATAATGAAGAAGAAGCTGCAAAGCTCGGCAAAACACAGGGTTCACATGGTTGTATCAGGCTTTCAATTCCAGATGCCCAATGGATGGAACAAAATCTGCCAGTCGGGACTAAGATTGAGATTGTCGGTTAATCGTGTAAGGAGATAATTTTAAGACCAATTAAAATTAGATCAATTATAAAGAAGATTAGAACGATTTGAATGATAGTGATTTTAGCTAAGGGGACAAAGTAGGCAAGCAGGTCATAAAAGAATATCAGAATTAATAAAATGAGGTTGCTGCCAAGTAAATGGTTAAAAAAGCGGCCTTGCTTTAATCTTAAAAACATTTTAATAGCCCTCCTTAACTAATAAGGGTGTGTTTTCTGGCAATGCTTGAAGCCATTTGGCATCGGCATGCGATACTTGAATAGTATTTTCAACTTTCGGTATTTTTTTCAGGTTATGCGGGACACGGTGGCTGTTCATATCCGTAACTGGAGTTTCAATATAATTACCATTACTGATTCCTAGCCAATTTTTAGATACAGCTTGCCGCGAACCATTGATATGATATATTTGCTGTCCCCGGGCGTGAAGGATATGAAGAGGACTTTTCTGTGCCGGTAAATTGATTTGGGCATGTACAATGTAGATTACGCGATGACTGTTAGAATTAATAACTAAAACTTGTTGCGGCTTTTTTAATGCGATTAATTCAATATGCGAGTTATTAACATTAGGATATGTCCACTTTTCCGAGGGACGGTTAATATTGGGAGAACGAAGCCGAGTTCGGTTGATAATTTGACTTGCTTTACTTGCTTGCGGGACAAAATTAGCAGCGTGATATGTGTAGACATTAAAGATAAAAATAAAGATGAGGAATAGAGTGACCGAGATCAAAAGCAAATGTTTAATTTCTTTATTCATGATGGATTCCTTTATTATTTATTGCTAAGTTTATCTTACCGTACTTGGAGGAAATAGGAGAATAGATTTCATGAAAAAAATGATAGTTTTTATTTTATCTCTATTCATGGTGTTGACGGTAGGGAGTCAACCGGTTTTAGCCAGCAGTCGAATTGATGCGACGGCAGCGATAATGGTTGATGCATCTACCGGCCAGATTATTTATAAGCAAAATATTGAAAAAGCACTTCCAGTAGCTTCGATCACAAAGCTTTTGACAATCTTGGTAATTGAAGACGAGATTCAGCAAAAACAGCTTTCGTGGGATACCCAAGTAAAAATAACCCCCGAAATTGCGGCAATTTCAAACGATTCTTCTTACTCATCAATTGGGTTAAAAGCAGGTCAATCTTACTCTGTCCGTACACTAATAAATGCCGCACTTGTCAAATCAGCTGACGGAGCGACTGTCGCTCTTGCAACTGCCACGGGAGATGGGACCGATGAGTTTAACCTTAAGATGATGCAAAAGGCTAAGAAGATTGGAATGACTCATACCAACATTGTTAATTCGGTTGGCTTAGATAATGGTGATATGAAAAGTTTCAAGTTAGCCGACCTTCCTAATAATGCCGCAAATACTATGAGTGCTCGTGATGTGGCGATTTTATCGCAATATCTTATAAGACATTATCCTGAGATTCTCCAAATCACTGCCCAAAAAGAAGTGAAATTTCAAATAGCAAAGGACCAAGTTAAGACTGAGAAAAACTTAAATAAAATGCTTCCCGGTGAGCAGTACACTGTAAAAGGAGTAACGATTGACGGCTTAAAGACTGGAACTTCTGATAGTGCAGGGGCTTGTTTTGCTAGTACGGGTAAATATCGCGGCCATCGAATTGTTACCGTTATTTTGCATTCAAAAGGTGATAATAAGGATAATCGATTTAAGGCAACACAAGACTTATATAATATTCTTAAAAGTGAATATCACCTCCAAAAAATAAAAGTGCCTTCTTCAGTAACAACACGTAAAGTGGCTAATGGAGCTGAAAAAACAATGAAACTAGGTCCACAGCAGGTAACAATCTGGAGCCCCTATGACACAAAAACCGACTATACAATCGGAACTCAATATAAAACTAGTCAATTAGAAGCGCCTATTTGGAAAGGCGAGCATGTTGGTAACTTAAGGATAACGAGTGACCAATTGGAAACGTTGACTGGCGAGCCTTTGACTTATTCCTTGTATAGCGTTAATGATGTGCGGCGCGGGAACTTTTGGCAACGGCTATGGCACTGATAAGTTAAAGAAAAATTTAAAAATTTAGACGTAAGGAAAGGCAGAAAAACGATGAAAAAAAGCCATATCGGAATTACCGCAACATTAATAGTTATTATTATTGCAATAATTGGTGGCGCATTTTGGCGTCAGCAAAAGCATAGTAAATATGTGCAATCAACAACCCCTACTCTTTTCTTTCATGGTGGCGGGAGTAGTTATCACGCTGAAGAACATATGGTAAATGCAGCTAAAAAGGCGGGGGTTACTAGTACCGTAATTCGTGCTAATGTTAGTAATGATGGTAAGGTAACGCTCCACGGCTCGATGCATAAGGGAGCAATTAACCCAATTGTTGAAGTTAATTATGAAAACAATCGTCAGTTAGATTTCAATAAGCATGGTGAATATGCTACGAATGTTGTAAAAGCACTGCAGAAGCGATACCGCATTACTAAAATTAATATGGTTGGTCATTCCCTGGGAAATATTTCAATTATTTATTACATGCTTAGAAATGGACAAAATCAAAATATGCCGCAATTGCAAAAACAGGTGGATATTGCAGGACATTTTGCCGGACTTCAAACAAGTTCCCGTTGCAATTCAGCAACCAGCTGGCATGAAAATAGATAAAGATGGCAAACCAAATAAAATGAATGCAACATATCAGCAAATGACAAAAGCACGGCAAATGTACCCTAAAGGTCAAGTAGCTGTCTTAAACATTGTTGGAGATGTAGGAGATAAGACTGATGGCCGGGTTGATAATGCGTCGACTTTATCTCTTAAGTATCTAGTAGGGTCACGAGCAAAATCGTATCGGGTCCTTAAGATAACTGGAAAAGACGCTCAACATTCAAAACTTCATGATAATGCTCAGGTCGATAAGGCTATAATTAATTTCTTGTGGGGAAAATAGGGAACACAAATAGGCCTCTAGAGTTCGGTTTTACCGCGCTTTAGAGGCCATTCTCTTTATTTTACGATATTAAGATATTGATTACATTCGACTATGGTGGCAACGGTGCTTACTTAGATATTGCTTACTATAAGCATCAACGGCACGGAATGCTTGAGCTACATCATCAGGGGTAACGGTAAATGGTAAGCGGTCCATTGTGTCTTGCTCAGAACAAGCAGCTTCTCCAGCCTTGAGTAACTCCTCATCAGAAACGTTCTCAAGGTGAAGGTCAGCAAGAGTTGTTGGTAAGCCTAATGATAAGATAAATTGGAAATACTTGTCATAGCGTTCTTTATTAGCGCCTTCAAGCATTAGTTGGGTCAATGTTCCATAGGCAACCTTTTCACCGTGCGTTAGGTCATGTGTTTCTTCAAGGATCGTTAAGCCATCGTGAATTGCGTGAGCACCAGATAAACCGCCGCTTTCAAAACCAAGACCACTCATAAGGGTATTAGCTTCAACAATCTTAGCGAGCGCTGGTGTAACAACATGATCTTGGGCAGCAGCAACGGCAAGGTGCGAGTAGTTAAATAATGTCTCCTCACATTTTTGTGCAATTGCATTACCAACTAAGGTTTGCTTTTCGCCAAGCATTGTATCACTGTTAGCTTTAGCAACTGCTTGTGCTTCAACATTTGTCGCAAGAGCGTCTGCAATTCCGGAGATCAACATGCGAACGGGACCGCCGGCAATAACCTGGGTATCGACTAACACTAAGTCAGGATTTTGGTTATAGAACCGGTAGTGATCGAAGCCACCGTCATCAGTGTAGATAACCGAAAGGCGTGAACAAGGAGCGTCATTAGAGGCAAGTGTTGGCATAATAACTACTGGCAGGTGCAAGTTATCAGCGATAGCCTTAGCGGTGTCAACAGTCTTACCGCCACCGAGACCATAAATTACCGAGACGTTATTTTCTTTACCAATAGCGGTTACGCGGTCAACTTCATTAGTTGATGATTCGCCGTTAAATTGGACGCGGGTAACATCATAGCCATTATCTTGTAAATATTCTTCAAATTTTTGGCCAACGATTTTGTAAACCGTACTGCCTGCTAATAATAGGGGCTTTT
Organism: Limosilactobacillus albertensis; assembly: GCF_014145555.1. NCBI lineage: Bacteria > Bacillati > Bacillota > Bacilli > Lactobacillales > Lactobacillaceae > Limosilactobacillus > Limosilactobacillus albertensis. Next base: position 43,438 of record NZ_JACIVD010000069.1, on the reverse strand, counting down.
TACCGAAACTCTGTAAATACTTGTTACTTGCGAAAAGTACACCTTTACCTTGAATATAAGACGATGGTGAACCAAATTCTTCAACCATAAAAATCCCTCCAATTATACTTTGTGTACTACATAACAATATCACTTTTGAAGAATTGTGGAAAGCTTAGTTACTTTTAAGTGATTTAAAATTAAGTGTTGACTTTAAATTATTAGAATGTTTTAATAATAGACAATAATTAAACGGAAAGGAAGATTCTTGATGACCTCATTATCATTAACTACTAAGAAATATTATTTCGGCTTTGCTTACTTTATGTAGGTCCGTGCTGTTTAGGTGCGGACTGGGACGTTCGGACCTAAGCAGAGTTGAGTTAATGATGCTTTGCTAGGTGTTGGTCTAGTAGAGCGAGATATTCAGGATTCCTGTATATAATTACGGCAGATTGTCGTTGCCTAAAGCGCTAACTAGATTGACTAAGTCTCAGATCTAGTTAGCGCTTTTTTACGATTATTAAAGGAGAAGAGATATGGAAATGCCTATTGCAGAATCACAGATTAATAAACGACGCCTGTCATTAAGCCTTTACATGAATTACCTGATCCATGGCTTTGGAATCATTATCTTAGCACAAAACATGGTCGCTCTTGGTGGCACCTGGCAAGTACCGATTAAAACAGTATCCTTTGTTATTTCAGGAATTGGAATTGGCCGTTTAGTTGCCTACCTAATAACAGGAACGCTAGCAGATATGCTTAGTCGGAAATTATTTGTGTTTATTGGAATGGCCTGTTACCTAATTTTTGCGTTGGGAATGGTAATAACGCATAGTATTCCAGTTGCTTATGGTCTGGCAATTTTAGCTGGGATTGCTAATTCCGCTTTGGATGCAGGGACATACACGACGTTAGTAGAAATGAATAATGGTAAAGGCTACGATACGATTTTAATTAAAGGTTTTGTTTCTATTGGCGAATTTATCTTACCGTTAATCGTTGCAGCCTTATCCGCCAATAATCTATGGTTCGGTTGGTCTTTTATCGTGATGGCGGTATTAACAATTGCGAATATGATTAACATGAGTACGGTTAAGTTTCCTAAAATTCAACGGGTAACGCTCCGTCACCACCAGCAAACGGTTAATCAATCAAAAAAGTCACTAAGGAAAATTTTTGCGACAATTCTTTTATTAGGATACGGCTACACCTCAATGGCCGTGATGATTTGGTTTACTCAATGGATTACCCTCTTTGCCCAAAAGTCACTAGGATACGGTAACCTTACTGCCCATACTCTCCTATCGCTTTACAGTGTTGGTTCGATTATTGGGGTAATTACTCTATTCATCTTATTGAAGCGGAATATTAATGAAATGACTTTATTAATTAGTTTGAATTTAGTTGCGGTTATTGCATTATTAATTATTTTAATCGAAGGCAATAATATTAACCTCGTAAGTATTGCAAGTTTAGTGTTTGGTTTTAGCGCTGCTGGAGGAATTATGCAAACAGGGTTAACGGTTTTCATGAACCTCTACCCTCATCATCGGGGAATGGTAACCGGGGCATTTTACTTCTTTGGTAGTATTGCATCGTTCACGGTTCCGCTAATTACAGGAGTTTTATCAACCCACAGTATTCAATTAGCATTTGCTGGGGACTTAGCAGTCGCCTTGAGCGGTACGGTTTTAATGGTTGTTTTAGCTTTGTTAAATGTAAAGGAGAAGATTAACAATGGAACGAATTGATGGACACACAATTTTAATTGGACTAATGGCAACACCAATCAGACACTCAATGTCACCAACGATGCATAACAATGCTTTTGCCAAGCTTGGCTTAAATTACGCCTACCTTGCTTTTGAAGTCGGTAATGATCAATTAGCAGATGCAGTTCAGGCTATTCGGACACTTGATATGCGCGGTTCAAATGTTTCAATGCCAAATAAGCAAAAGATTTTACCGTTATTAGATAAATTATCACCAGCAGCTAAGATGGCAGGGGCGGTGAATACTGTCGTAAACGATAACGGGGTATTAACCGGCTACACTACTGATGGAACCGGATTTATGAAGTCGTTAGCAGACGAAGGATTAGATATTCGGGGAAAGAAAATGGTATTAACTGGAGCTGGTGGCGCGGGAACACCGATTGCTATCCAGGCAGCATTAGATGGGGTAAAAGAAATTACAATTTTTAACCGCCAAGATGCCCAGTGGAAGCAGGCTGAAAAGAATGTTGAAATGATTAATGCACAGACAAAATGCCATGCTAGTTTGCACCACTTAGAAGACCGCGCTGATTTTAAACATGAATTAGCAACTGCTGATATTTATTGCGATTCAACCGGAGTAGGGATGAAGCCGCTTGAAGATATGACCTTAGTTGAAGACCCAACATGGTTCCACGAAGATATGATTGTTTTTGATACCGTTTATGCACCACGGGAAACAAAGCTGATGAAAGTTGCTAAGGAAGCTGGTGTTAAGCATGTCCTCAACGGTCTAGGAATGATGCTTGAGCAGGGTGCGGAAGCCTTTAAACTCTGGACAGGGAAAGAGATGCCTGTTGAATACATTCACCAGTTATTGTTTAACGAGGAGTGAGGCTAGATGCGAACGGTTAGAGTAAGTGGACTTGAAATTGGGACGGGCAAGCCTAAAATTGCGGTTCCTTTAGTAGAGACAACGACAGCAGCATTAGTTGATGCAGCAAAACGGGCCTGTCAAGAACCAATTGATATGGTCGAATGGCGGTTGGATTTTTTTGACAATATTCATAGCAATGCAGCAATCATCGAAACAGCTCGTAAGTTACGCCAAATCTTAGACAGCCACCCATTACTAGTTACCCTGCGGACAAAAGGAGAGGGCGGTAATTACCAATTTCAGCTTACTGAGTATTCACATATTTACCAAGAGTTAATTAAGAGTCATTTAGTCGATTTAATTGATATCGAAGTTTTGCGACCGACAACTGTAGTATTGCCTTTGGTCCGGTTAGCACATGAAGAACAAGTTAAAGTTATTATGAGTAACCATGATTTTTGCAAAACACCGCCTGCAGATGTCTTACAAGCACGGATTAAACAAATGACTGATCTTGGTGCCAACATTGCAAAGTTTGCGGTTATGCCACGATCACGCGAAGATTTATTAACGATTTTGAGTACCAGTCTTCACCATGCGGATTTAGCAGATGGAATTCCTTTAGTGGCGATTGGAATGGGACAACAAGGAAAAATAATTCGGATTGGTGGCGAAATTTTTGGCTCATGCATTAGCTTTGGTACAGTTGGCAAAGCATCTGCTCCCGGCCAATTGGCAGTGACCGAATTAAGTAAAATTTTTGATGTACTACATGAATAGGGAGGGTTAATATGGAAGATTTATCAACAAGTCGAAAGAAAATTAATGAACTTGACCAACAGCTGGTAAAGCTTCTTGAAGAGCGTTTTAATGTTGTAACAGAGGTAAACGACTATAAGCTGAAACATGACTTACCGGTTCTTGATGCCAAACGTGAACAACAGGTGTTAACCAAAGTTGCGGGATTAACTAATCGCTCTGACCTGCTCCCGTATCTCCAGGAAATTTATCAGGAAATCATGCACCGTTCACGAGAATACCAAAAAAGCCAACGAAAGGATTGAATCACATGCATTACATTACAGCAGGAGAATCACATGGTCCGCAGTTAACGGGAATTATTGAAGGAATTCCGGCTGGTTTAACCATTAATGTTGACGAAATTAATCAGGCGCTAGCAAGCAGACAGGGAGGTTACGGGCGCGGGAACCGACAAAAGATTGAACATGATCAGGTTGAAATAGTTGGTGGTTTACGCCATGGGGTAACACTCGGCTCGCCGCTCGCGCTAGTTGTGAAAAATCGTGACCATGCGCACTGGTCTGAAATTATGAACCCAACTAGTCCGGCAACGCCAGCTAATACTGTTCGGCGGGTCGAACATCCCCGTCCTGGTCATGCGGACCTAGTTGGCGGAATGAAATATCGTCACCGCGATTTAAGAAATGTTCTGGAGCGTTCTTCTGCGCGGGAAACGGCAATCCGGGTTGCAATTGGGAATATTTGTGAACAGTTATTAGCAGCACTTGGAATTCAGGTGATCGGCTATGTTCAGCAAGTAGGATCGGTGAAAGCAGACGATGGCATTTCTCCAGCGCTAAATGTTGCGCAGATAAAAGAACAAGTGGAAGCTAATGATTTACGGATTCTTGATCAAGATAAGGTTGCATCAATTCATGATTTGATTGACCGAACGAAGCGTGCAGGTGATACCCTTGGCGGCGTTATCAGGGTAGTAGTTGAAAATGTCCCTGCTGGATTAGGCAGCTATGTTAGCTGGGACACTAAACTAGATGCTAAGTTAGCTGGTGCTGTTATGGGAGTGAATGCAATTAAAGGGGTTAGCTTTGGTGATGGCTTTAAGGACGCTACCAATTTGGGGAGTCAGGTAATGGATGAGATAAGCTATGATCCAGCGAACGGCTTTTCTCGGCTCACTAATCATCTCGGTGGCTTTGAAGGCGGGATGACTAATGGGATGCCAATCATTATTAATGCGGCAATGAAGCCAATCCCGACTCTTTACAAGCCATTGCAGACGGTAGATGTAAACACTAAGGAACCGTTAAAGGCAAATGTTGAACGATCAGATACGACGGCGATTGTTCCAGCATCAATTGTTGTTGAAAATGTTGTCGCAATTGAATTGGCTAAAGCGGTGACAGATGCATTTGAATCTTCAAATATTGAACGGCTTAAAGGTGAGATTGATCGTTACCGACGCGAATTGGTGGAATATTAATGATTATTCACACACTAGGGCCAGCGGAGACGGATAGTTATCAGGCAGCTGTGACTTATATTCGTAAACGGCATCTCGACGCGCAGATCAAATTGCATCCGAGCTTTGAAGACATATACCAGCACCTTGACCAGTTAACCGATAATTATTTGATTGTTCCCGCAGCGTTCCGAGATCAGCAGGGGGATAGCTGGGGTGATCTGCATTATCGATATATTAAACAGCTGCAATTAGTCGATAGTTTAGTAACCGAGCTGGCCTCCCTGGTGTTATTACAACGTACAGATACTAGCTCATCAGTTGCTTATACTCATGCTGCCACACTAGAGCTGTTACGGGAAAGCGTTAATGAAAAAGTAACAATCGTGACGGTTCCCAGTAAATATGAGGCTTATCAACGATTCGTAAATGACGGCCGGTACGCTTTAACAAGTAAGAAATTTGCCCGTTTGACGCCTGAAATACAGATTAAAGAAGAATATACTGCCAAGATGCTTTGGAGTATTTATCGAATACGAGGAGGAATAAAAGATGAAAAGATTGCTACCAGCTAAAAATGGGTTACATGGTACTTTGATAGTCCCAGGAGATAAGAGTATCTCACATCGTGCAATTATGTTGGGGGCAATCAGCCATGGTGATACAACGATTCATCACTTCCTCGATGGTGAAGACTGCCGCTCAACAATGCAGGCGTTCAGAGACCTTGGCATTAAAATTGAACAAGCAGGAACCGATGTGTTGGTTCACGGGCAAGGATTTGATGGATTAACGCAACCCGCAAACCCATTAGATATGGGGAACTCTGGAACAACGACCCGGTTGATGATGGGCATTTTGGCAGGAACAGACTTCACAACCGCTTTGATTGGCGATTCGTCGCTTCAAAAAAGACCGATGAAACGGGTTAGTCAACCTCTGAGTGTATTTGGCGGAAAGGTTGAACTGACGCAAAATGGAACGTTGCCAGCTAAAGTTATTGGTCACCCTTTGCACCATGCTGAATACCAAATGACAGTTGCTAGTGCCCAAGTAAAAAGTGCTTTGATTTTTGCAGCTTTACAAGCAGATGGCGTATCAACGATTATTGAAAAACTGCCAACTCGTAATCATACCGAGATTATGCTCCAACAATTCGGCGCCGAGATTATGACAAGGGATAACCGAATTATTTCAGTAGTACCGCACCCGCATTTAACGGGGCAAGTAGTCGAAGTGCCAGGGGATATATCCTCAGCGGCCTTTTTCCTTGTTGCCGGTACGATTGTTCCTAATTCAGAGATAACTTTACAGCGTGTTAACTTAAACCCAACCCGAACTGGAATCATTCGGGTCCTTCTAAAAATGGGCGCTGACTTATCAATTGAGGAATTACCAACGAAAGGCGAACCGTTGGGAAATATCACCGTTAAGACTAGTAAACTTCGCCCTATTAACATTGGAGCAGAAATGATCCCGAGTTTAATTGATGAATTACCGCTTGTTGCTTTGCTAGCGGCCTGTGCAAATGGACGTAGCGTAATTACTGGTGCAGAAGAATTACGGGTGAAAGAAACGGATCGGATTAAGACCGTTGTTGAAGAATTACGAAAATTAGGGGTTCATGTAGAGGAATTACCAGATGGCATGATTATTGATGGTCAGCCAACGTGGCAAGTTCGGAACCCGCAATTAGCAAGTTACGGTGACCACCGCATTGGCATGATGGGTGCAATCGCGGCCTTGAAAGCAAGTGATGAATTAACGATGACTAATGAGGAAGCAATTAATATTTCATATCCTGACTTCTTTACTGATTTAGGAACACTGACAGGGAGGAATTAATGGTGGAAACAGTTTTTATTAAGGGGCTGGGATTAATTGGCAGCTCATTAGCCCGCGCAATCAGACAGGACCATCCTCAAATACAAATTATTGCAAGTGATGTCAATGAAGAAACGCTGCAATATGCAAAAGAAAACAATATTGCAGACCGGGTTGTGACTGATATGACGGGGGTTGATCAGGCTGATTACATTATTTTGGCAAGTCCGGTTTCACAAATCATCAAGGATATTACCGCACTGGCTAATCTGAAATTAAAATCAGGAGTAATTATCACTGATGTCGGTAGTACCAAACAAACGATTATGCAGGCGGGCAAGGTCTTAACGCAACGGAACTTAACTTTTATCGGCGGCCACCCAATGGCAGGATCGCACAAGTCTGGTGTTCAAGCAGGACGCGCGGACCTAATTGAGAATGCCTACTACTTTTTATTGCCAGCATCAGAATCTACTGATACTTCAAAATTAACTTGGTTACTGGCGGGAACAAATGCTAAATGGCTTGAATTAACGCCATCTCAGCATGATAAAATTGTGGCCCAAATCAGCCATGTTCCACATATCATTGCGGCCGAATTGGTTAACCAGACCCAGCAGGCATTCAAAGATGAACCTGTTGGAATGCGAGTAGCCGCGGGAGGATTTAAATCAGTGACGAGAATTGCTGCCTCAGATCCAACTATGTGGAGTGCAATCCTGCTGAACAATAAGGAATTAATTTTGAAACAGTTAACCAGTTACATTACAGGGTTAGAAAACATTGGCGCTCTGATTAAAAAAGAAGACCGGTCAGCATTATTTGATTTCTTCAAGCAGGCTAAGGTAAGCCGCGAGAGTTTGAATACACCAGCCCGTGCACCATTCTACGATTTGTTCCTCAACATTCCGGATAAAAGTGGTGAAATCGCAAGGGTCACAGGGATGCTAGCAAAACATCATTTATCAATTATTAATATCCAAATTTTAGAAGTTCGCGAAGATATTAATGGAATCCTGCAATTAGTTTTCAACACGGAAGAAGCTCGTGACCAAGCTGCTCGTATTTTAGAAAAAGATTATGAAATAGTAACGAGGTGAAGATGGTGAAATTAATTTTGATTGGTTTTATGGGGAGCGGAAAGACAACGGTAAGTCAGCTTCTTGGTCAGCAACTAAATGAACAGGTTCTTGACTTAGACCGCGAAATTGAACGGCAGAGTCACCAAACTATTCCCCAAATTTTTGCGCAGAGTGGTGAACAAGGTTTTCGGCAACTTGAACACGATGTATTAAAACAAAGCATGGACTTTGAAGGAATCCTTGCAACTGGTGGAGGAACGCCATTGCGAGAGGACAACCTTCAATTACTTCGCCATGCGGGAGTTCCAGTTATCCTTCTTGCTGCAAGTCCAGAAGAGACCTACCGCCGGCTTCAACAACAGGATAACCGGCCGCTAGGAAATACATTAGACGTAGAGGGTATTCGTCAATTACAACATAAACGGCAACCATTTTACGATCGCTGTGCTGACTTGCGAATAGTGACAGATCACTTAACCCCAACGGAAATTGCACAACAGATAGTTAAATATCTTCAAAAATAAAGCTGCTATCCCAAGGTATTCGCCATGAGATAACAGCTTTTTTATCTATTTATTATTTGCATCTGGGTTAGTAATCTTAATTCGGTTTGAATCAGTTGATGAATGGTTTTGCTCAGGGGCATCGGTATCATAATCATCAACAGTTGACCGATCACCGTTTTCGGAGAAGATACTTGTTGATTTGATACCTTTTTCTTTTTCAATCTGTTCAGCGCGTTTAAGACCATTAGAGTAGTTATAATCAGCAGGATTAACATTCTTGAAGCCTTTTGGATGGTAGAAACGAAGCAGGTTTTTTTCGTTTAGTGAATCAGAAAGACTTAATTCTTCATTCACAAAATCCTGATCGCGTTTTAATTTTTCTTGTTGTTTTTTAGTTAGTTTTGCTTCTTTACCAGTTTTATTATTATAAATTGTTCCGCCGACACTAGTATAAGTAGGGGTAACAAAATCACGATTCCGGAAAGCAACTACCTGGTTATGCTTGCTAGAGAATAAATCAGTTCCAAACTGAATGTATCGTTTACTGCTAATTCCCAATAAGTGGAGCAGGGTTGGGAGGACATCAACTTCGCCACCATACGTATGATAAACCTTTCCGTGACCTGTTCCCGGAATGACAAACATTAGTGGAACTCGTTGAAGCTGAGCATTATCAAAGTCAGTCCAATCATCCGCATTCTTACCGAGAACACTAGCTAAGGAAGTATTTTCACTATTAGAAATCCCGTAATGGTCACCATAAATCATAATAACGGACTTTTTATCAAGACCGGTTTTTTGAAGGTAATTAAAGAATTCTTGAATTGACTGGTCGAGATAATGAGCTGTTACAAAGTAATTATCAACGTTGCTATCACCGGTATTAGTTGTTTGGAAGTTTGGATCCTTATCCTCATCATCGAGGGTATAAGGGAAGTGATTAGTAACTGTGATGTACTTAGCGTAGAAAGGCTGTTGCAAGCTTTGCAAATACTTCACCGAATTCTTAAATAATAGTTTATCTTTAAGACCGTATCCTGTAGCTTTGTCGCCGGACGTATCATAATAACTAGCATCAAAGAAGTATTGATAGCCTAAGTTTTTATAAACGTTATTACGGTTCCAGAAACTGGCAACATTTCCATGGAATACTGCACTAGTATAACCTGCCCGTTGATTTAGGATTGCTGGCGCACCTTGGAATGTATTGTCGCTTCCTAGAGTGGCAAATAGCGATCCTTGTGGTAGGCCGAACGTACTTGTTTCAAGGAGGTTTTCCGCATCACTGGTTTTTCCCTGACCGACCTGATGGAAGAAATTGTCAAATGAGTAGGTATCCTTACCGTTGTATAGCGAGTTAAGAAATGGTGTAACTTCTTGCCCGTTGATTTTCTTGTTAATTAAGAACTGTTGGAAACTTTCAAGGTGAATTATGATCACATTCCGTCCCTTAGCGATTCCATACATTTGCGGATTAGCAGGAGCGTAATGCTTATCAGTAAATTTCTTCACTTTTAATAATTCAGGCTTAGTGGCACTTTGCCGCATGTTGTTAATATGTTGCGATTTTACTAAATCATAACCGGTAAAAGTATCAATACCGAGATACTTTACGATATAAGAACGGTCAAACGTCCGACCCAGTAATTGAGGGCGGCTCATTTCCGCAAAGGATAAATTAACACCAAATAAGACGAGACCAACAGAACTAAAAGCAAATGCTAGGCGGGTTCCGATTGCTCGGGGGTCAAATTTGATAACCCTGCAGAGTAATAAAATAAGAATTATCACAATGTCTAGCCAGTAAAAGACATCGTGAAAGTTAGTGAGGGCTAATGAACTACCGCTTAATCCCTGATTAACTTTAGAATAACCAGTCATTGTAGCAATTGTCATAAAATCGGTAAATTCACGATAGTAGATGACATTTAAATAAAGTAATAATGTATTAGCAATGTCTAGCCCCATAATGACAGGGTAAAAGAATCGGGAGCGTTTAAAATAGAATGCCAAACTGTAAATAAAGAAGGTTGTGGCTAACGGATTAAAGATTAAAATAAGGTATTGAAAAATTCCCGTTACGCCAAGCTTAAAATCAGTAAAGTAAGCAAACAGGGTCTTTAACCAAAAAAGGATAACTAGGAGGGTGAAAAAACCAATCCTAGTATCCACAAATTTGCTTAATTTTTTCATTAGGAATGTTCCTCGCAATCAATGTGTTTTGTTCTCTATTATCGAAGTGAAAATTCGACAAATCAAGAATTATTTTATCACAGATTGCTGTAAAACATTCTTTTTCTGGAAATCATTGAAGAAACTTAATTCTTTGCTGGTACAGTTACTGGAGTAGGGGCAGGTAACCAGTCGTAATTGAATATTTTTTTGAGTTTCTTATTTACAGGAATCCAGATACCAGCCTTTAGAATATCAACTAACGATGCATGTAAGGTTTTATCTTGCCGATATTGTTGGGTTAGCGGAATTCTGAGTAAGTGCCCATCTTCAGTAATCACCGTAACATTTCTTTTAGTAACATTGATAATCTTCGCAGCAACGATGTTTGGTTGATTAGTGTCTCTAAGTTTCATATATAATGCCTTCCTCCTATATTGCTTAGTCTACGAGAATAATATGAAGGAAATATGTTTAAAGCTCAAAGTTAGTTCTTAAATAGTATTAAGAACTTGTAAGCGGTACAATAAACGTATGGAGGGATCGCGATGACTAAATTAAATATTTATCTTGTTCGTCACGGGCAAACTTTTTTTAATATCTATAACAAATTACAAGGGTGGAGTAACTCCCCGTTAACAATGAAAGGAAAAGAGGATGCAAAGCTAGCTGGAGAAAAGCTACAAAAAATTCACTTTGATGCTGCCTTTTGCAGTGACTTGCCCCGCGCAATGGAAACAGCGCAAGTAATCTTAAATATTAACCAAGCTGACTCGGTGGACCATCCAATAACTGCCCCTTATTTTCGGGAAGAGTTTTACGGATCATATGAAGGTACAAACATGGATTTTGCCTGGTATAATGCCGGAGCACCACATGGATTGAAGAACTTCCGCGAGATTGTTGAGAAATACTCTATCGGTCAAGCAAAAGACTGGCTAAAAGACGCTGACCCATTCCACGATGCTGAAAACAGTGAAGAATACTGGCAACGGATGGATAAAGGATTAGCGCTTATTCGCGATGCTGATTTACCTGACGGTGCGAATGTTTTATGGGTAAGTCATGGTAATACTCTATTAAGTTTAGTTGAACGCTTTGGGCATGGTAAATATGATGTAACAGAGCGTCCGGCTAATGGGAGCCTAACACGCGCAACGTTGACTGATGATGATATGGAAATTGTTGAATATAATAAGTAAAAGCGGAAGGACGGGAAGCTATTCGAGGTTTCATTTTCACGTCCCCACAAGCACAAATAGGACCTCAGCGTTCGGCTTTACCGAGTACTGAAGTCCTATTTTGTATTTTAGCGGGTTGATAAAACTTATATTATAGTTCCTTTGCACTAACAGCTTTATCTTGCTTTCCCTTTTGCCACTTCAAGCCGATACCAGTAATTCCGCTAAGAATAGAGAATACTGGGGAGAAGAGGCTAAAGAAAGCGAATGGAAGGAAGTGGAGAACCGGCACGCCAAGAGTTGAAGCCGCAAATGATCCGGCAACGCCCCATGGAATCAGGTAGTTGATAACACTTCCGCCATCCTCAAGAACCCGACTGAGTGCTAGTGGAGAGAGGTTCATTTTGTCAAAGGCACCTTTAAAGGCTTTACCAGGAAGAATAACAGAGAGGTACTGCTCACCGACAAAAAGGTTAATTCCGATACCAGAAAGAATTGTAACCGTAATAAGACTACCAGGCTTATGAAGGTGGTCAACGAGTGGCTTCATTGCTGATTGAACAATATTGAATTTCATTAAGATACCACCAAGCGAAAGGGTCACGATAATTAACGAAACGGTTCCCATCATACTGCTGACACCACCACGAGTTAGCAGGGTGTTGACAGTTGTATCGCTAGTATGAGCAACGAAACCATCACTGATCAGTTTTGCCAGCGACTGAAGGGATGTCCCGGATTTTTGGAAGAAGATCATGCCAACAGTCACGATAATATTGATAAATAGTGTTGGGATAGCTGGAATGTGTCGCCAAGCACAAATAAACATTAAGGCAATTGGTAATAAGGCCCACCATGAAATTGAAAAATGTTGGTTAAGGATAGTAATTGTGTGCGCTATTTTACTAGCACTCATGTGTGAACTGGAATTGCCAAGGAACCAGAATAGGATTAAGGAAACGATGAAGGATGGAATTGTTGACCACATCATGTTCTTAATGTGAGCAAAAAGGTCGCTACCGGCAATCGCAGAAGCAAGATTAGTTGAATCAGAAAGAGGTGACATCTTATCACCAAAGACGGCACCAGAAATAATTGCACCAGCTACTAATGCGGGATTTGCATTGAGGGCAACCCCCATACCAAAGAGAGCAATACCGATTGTTGAAATAGTTGTGAAGCCACTACCAATTGATAGCCCGACTAAGGAGCAGACGATAAACGTTGAGGGTACAAAGAATTGACTGCTGATTAGTTTAAAGCCGACAATCATGATGGTTGGGATAACCCCCGCTTGAATCCACACGGCAATCAGGGCACCGATAAGGATGAAGATAAAGATAGGGATAATTGCGGTACCGATTCCCTCTTGAATTCCTTGATGGATTTCGTCCCAACTGGCGCCCCGGAATTTAACCCAGAAAATAAGCAAAGCAATGACAAACAATACAGGGATCTGTGGTGATAGTCCAAACTTAATCACCGCTGTTCCCAAGATAATTAGCATAATTAGTAAGAGGGTTATCGCCTCTTTGAAATGAATATTTTTCATTAAAATTCCTCCTTAGAAATAAAAAAGCCCCGTTGATATTTACATCAACGGGACGATTAATTTTAAACCGCGGTACCACCCACTTGCGCATACTGATATTATGCACGCTCATATCAGGTGGTAACGGCACTGAATATGGCCGGACAATCTAAATCTCGTGATAATTCGAATCACTCCGCCTGACCGGTTCGCACTTAACCACCGGCTCTCTTACCCCTAACGAAGGACCTACTGAAACGATAATTGTTGCAATTATAATATCGTGCTTAGATTTGAATGTCAATAACTAAATTAAAGAATGATGAGAAAGAACTAATTAGCAGATGCCCATCGATGATTAAATAATAGGTTGAGCAATACCGCTGAAATGCTGGTAACGACAATTCCGTTACCGAGAATAATTTGAAATTCTGTTGGCATATGTTGGAATAACTGTGGATACATGGTAATTCCAAGACCAAGCCCGATTGAGACAGATGCGGTTAAGAGGTTGGCATTATTTGAAAAGTCAACCTTATGAAGGATTTGAACTCCCTGAACACCGACCATTCCAAACATAACAATCATGGCACCGCCAAGCACTGGTTCTGGAATAACGGTGGCTAGTGCGCCGACCTTAGGCAATAGGCCGAGTAATAGTAATAGAAAGGCAGCATAGTAAACCGGCTGCCGGCTTTTTACTCCCGACATTTTAAGGACACCGACATTTTCCGAAAAAGTTGAATAAGGGAACGTATTAAAAAGTCCGCCTAGAACTGCGGCGATGCCCTCAGCCCGGTAACCACGTTCAAGGTCTTTTGTTGTTAATTGGCGTCCGGTAATATCGCTAAGGGCAAAGAAAACACCTGTTGATTCAATCATTGTAGTAAGAGAAACAAGGATCATTGTAATCATTGCACTAGTGTCAAAACGGGGGATGCCGAAGAAGAAAAGCTGCGGGGCATGGAACCACGCGGCCTCGCTAACTGGCTTGAGGGAAACAAACCCCATTGCCCCGGCGATGAATGAAGAAATTAAAATTCCTAATAAAATTGCGATTGATTTCATAAAGCCTCGTGCAAAAGCATTAAATACCAAAATTATGATAATTGTTAAGAAACCAATGAAAAGGTTAGCAGGTGCACCAAACGAAGCAGCAGTTGGCGTGCCGCCTCCCAGATCTTGGAAACCAACCGGAACAAGGGTAAAACCGATAATAGTAATTAAAGAACCTGTCACTACTGGCGGGAAGAGTTTTTTTAGTCGGGCAAAAAAGCCGGCAATTAAGAACACAAAAATTCCGGCAGCAATAATGGCCCCATACATGTAGGTGATTCCAAGTTTACCGCCAATTGTCTCTAAGGGCGTTACAGCCTGAACGGCACATCCGAGAACAACTGGTAAACCAATCCCAGTTAATGGTGTTTGTTTTAATTGCAAGAGAGTCGCAATTCCGCACATAAAGATATCAATTGAAACAAGGTAGGTCATCTGAAGGGTTGTAAAATGTAGGTAATGACCTATTAATAGCGGGACAAGAACGTCTCCTGAGTACATAGCAAGTAAATGTTGAAACCCAAGAATAAAGTTTTGCCATTGACGGGTAAAATCGAGTTTAGTGCGGTGACTAGGTGCTTGAATAGATGAAACAGGTTCTTTCAAAATATACCTCCTCAAAAATTAACACGCCTAAATAAAAATAAGAGCCTGAAAAATTTCCAGCCTCTCTACCGATTTTTAAAGCTTTAAGTTAAAAACAGACAGTATCAGTTTTTAAGAAGTGCTTATAGTCTAAAGTTTACGGCTTTAGGTAGAAACTAACCGACCATATTTCGGTATTATATAGGCTATTTATTTTAATGTTGTTATCCTAGCATTAATCGCGGCTATTTTCAATGCTTAGTTCGGAATCTGCCGTTAAAAGTGACGATTGATATTGGTAAATGTTCATTTATTATGCTTTTAAATATAATCTTTGATGGAGTGGTATCATTAAGAAGTACATTAACTACCATGGAAGGAAGCGTATTGTGATGAAGAAGCTAATGAGTAGTTGTACTGCAATGCTTGTCGGAAAAGATGCTACAATTGACGGCTCGACGATTATTGCACGTGATGAAGATGCTGAGGATGGGGTTAACCCGAAAACTTTTAAGATTTTTCCAGCGAAGGATTATACTGGAGAACATTATGTATCAAAATATAATGGTTTAACAGTAGAAATGGAAGGACAAGGATGCCGTTACACAGCGACTCCTAATGGTGTTCCAGATGACGGACGATGGGATGAACAGGGGATTAATGAATACAATGTTGCAATGAGCGCCACTGAAACCGAAATGACAAATGCACGGGTGCTTGGGCATGACCCGTTAGTTGAAAACGGGGTTAACGAAGATTCAATGGTTTATCTTGTCTTGCCATTTATTAAGTCGGCTCGCGAAGGGGTTCAGCGTTTAGGAAGACTTATCGAAAAGTATGGCACTGGTGAAAGTAATGGAATTGCCTTTAGTGATAAAGATGAGGTATGGTACTTTGAGACTGGTGGCGGCCATCAATGGGTTGCCCAGCGAATTCCGGATGATGCCTATGCGATTGCCCCAAACATTATGTGTATTGAAGAGATTGATTTTAATGATCACGATAACTTCATGTATGCACCACAAATTCAGAACTTTGTTGAAAAGTACCACTTAAATCCTAATCCACAAACATTTAATTTTCGCAATATTTTTGGAACACAAGATGAAGCTGATGCCTACTATAACACGCCACGTTCCTGGTACGGGCAAAAACTCTTCACGCCATCATTAGAACAAGAACCTACTAGTCAGAATATTCCCTTTATCCAACACGCTGAGAAGAAAATTGCGATTGAAGATGTTGAATATTTCTTATCATCGCACTACAATGGCACGCCATATGATCCAATGGGCACATTCGCTTCTGGGGACCTTAAAGAACAGCGGAAATTTCGTTCTATTGCGCTTGATCGTAATCAAAGCTCATGCATTTTACAAATTCGTCATGATGTACCCGCTCAGTATGCTGCAATTCAATGGATTAATTTCGGCTTTTACTGCTATAGTCCATATGTTCCATTCTTTACTAACATTTGTGATACACCTGCTAAATACAAGTATGCAACCAATGATGCGCAACCGGATAAAAGTGCTTATTGGTTAAACAAGTTGTTGGAAGTAATTGTTGAACCTCGTTACCACGACTTTATCAATGAAGTGAATGACTTTCGTGACCGTTGCCAAAGCTATGGGGTGAGTCGTGTTGATAAAATTACGGAAGTAGCCCAGATTCAGAATTCGGCTAATTTAATTAATTACTTAACTGAACAAAATATGAAAACTGCTAACCATGTTTTAAACGAAACTCATGAACTAATTAATCAGCTTTTACATGAAGCATTATTAAATTCTAAGTTCCAGTTTGAACGCGGTGATAATTTATAAAAAATAGGAAAAGTTAAGAACTTATCGTGTTCTCAGCTTTTCCTATTTTATTTCCACCAATGACGGTTAATCAGGAAGATCACACATGCCAACATTAAAACTAAAGTGATAAAAATGGTGAAGACCCATGAGTATGTTCCATTGGCAAGCGGTAACTTCACGTTTTCGCCATAAAAACCAGAAACAATTGTTGGAATCGAAAGGACAATTGAATAAATGGTGAGATATTTCATTGTTTGGTTTAAGTCACTATCGAGAACCTTGCTGTAGGCATTAGAAACACGAGCAGAAACGTCTGAGGTCATTTGCGCCATTTCTAGACCTTGTTGGGCTTCGATAATGACATCGTCAAGATCATTATATTGTTTAGTAGTGATATGGTTGCCAAAGCGTCGTTTAAATTCTTCAAGTAAGGAAACATTTCCTTTGAGGGAGGTAAGAATATAAACTAAGCCGGTTTCGATTTCCATAAATTGGGTAATAGCTTGTCGTCCAGTTCGGCGCTGAAGATTTCGTTGAATTTCTTGTCGCTGTTGGTCTGCACGACGAAGCGGACCGAAATAATCAGTAGAAAGGCGGTAAAGGACGGGGAAAACCAAGTTTAGCTTGTCTTCATTATTGCCATGCTTTTTTAGCAATTGAAGCTGATTGGCAACAATTCCGTTCACAAAATTAGTTTTCGCATTTGTGAAGGTAATAATATTATTTGCAGTTAGCATAATCCCAATTGGTGCTGTTTGCGGGGCAGTGACTGCATGAGTTGGGACGTAAACATCAAAAATTAATAATGTGACACCGGCATCTTGATCAATTTCAACCCGGGCTTTTTCGTATGGGTCAATCGCATAATCAAGTAACTCTTGAGTAACCTCATATTTTTCGATTAAGTCTAGTCGTTCATGGGGAAGGGGTTCAAATATACTTATCCATTTACTATGATCATTAATCTGCTCGGTTGTTAACATCAGTACTCATCCCCTTAAATTTACTCATATTCTATTCAACGCTATTATTGCTAAAAAGTAAACCTGCTTGAAAATATTCTAAATATTTCCTGGGAAATAAAGTAAAATAACTTTATTAAAGTTCGACTAAAAGAGGTAAATGAAATGAATTATCAATGGCAGATTATCGAAACGTTAAGTGATAATCAGGAGATTAAACCATTGCGTCACTTGCTTCACGATCAATGGCTGCTCCCTAACCGATTAATTCACTACCTAAGGGTTAGGCGCTCAGTGCTCGTTAATGGAAAATATATTTCGATGAATGAACATGTCCAAAGTGAAGATGAGATTTTACTACAGTTCTGTGGTGATGAGGTCCGTACACCGGATGCAAACGACTATGTGCCCTCTGCTCATCCGCACTTAAAGGTCTTATATGAAAATCGTGATTTATTAGTAGTGAATAAGCCTCGGGGACAAAAGACCCATCCAAATTATCACGGGGAGCCGGGAACTTTAATGAATGATGTTGCTGGTTACTTAGCGGATAGTGAAAATAATGCTTATATGGTTCATCGAATTGATCTTCAAACAAGTGGCGCCGTTATTATTGCCAAGAATCCGATTGTAGTACCGATTCTTAACCGCTTAATTAGTGATGGCCGCATTCACCGTCAATATTTGGCGGTCGTTGAAGGAAAAATGCAAGGGCAGGGAGAACTAAGCTGGCCAATTGGACGCAACCCAGTTAATCCACATCTTCATCAGGTCAATGGGGAAAATGCACAACCGGCGCTAACATATTATCAGGTCATCGCTAGCAACCAAGCGCGGTCACTTGTAAAACTTCAATTAGCGACAGGACGGACGCATCAGTTGCGAGTTCACTTGGCACATAGCGGGCACCCGATTGTCGGCGATCCGCTTTATAATCCAAAGTCGACAGAAGGAATGCTTTTGCATGGGTGGAAGCAAAAGTTAATATTGCCATTTATAATGAAATCTTTAAACATTACTGCCCCGTTACCGTCCTATTTTCAAAATTATTTGGTAAAATATAACTTAGCAAAAGATACAAATTTGAATAAAGGAGGACATTAATTGTCACTTTTAGAGAAGTTGTATGGACCATTTTTTGATCCACATAACTGGGCAACGGTTGTTACATCAGGACAAGATTGGTTGATTATTCTATCGTTAGTTATGATTGAATGTTTACTGTCTGTCGATAACGCTGTTGTATTAGCAGCTCAGACTCGAGTATTACCAACGTTAAAAGAACAAGAAGAATCGCTTTTCTATGGGATTTGGGGTTCTTACCTTTTCCGATTTTTAATTATCGGAATTGGTGTCTACCTGATTAACTTTTGGGAAATCAAAGTTATTGGAGCTGCCTATTTAATTTACCTTGTCTATCGTTACTTCCACAACAAGTTTTTTGGTAAACGGGCGATGCGTAAGGCGCGAACAGGTAAGTCCAGATTATCGGGACGGAAGCTGTTTTGGATGGTTGTCTTACAAATCGAGTTCATGGATATTATTTTCTCAATTGACTCGGTACTAGCGTCATTAGCTGTTTCAGAAAACCCAGTGATCGTTTTAATTGGTGGGTTGATTGGGATTGCATGTATGCGTGGAATTGCAGAGGTGATCATGAAGTTAATGCGGAAGGTACCTGAATTGGAACCAATGGCATATATTTTAATCTTTGTGATTGCAATTAAGTTATTCTTGACGATCCCGGCTATTGATATTGAGATTCCATCAGGGATTTTTGGTAGTTTTATCTTGCTTGTTTTTGCCGTAACGATTATCATACATTTTATGCGCAGATCACGAAAAAAGAAGGTAGGTAAAAATGGCAATTAATGCGACACCAGCAGACTTTGACGAAATCATCCAGGGTCCGCTAACAATTGTTGATTTTTGGGCACCATGGTGTGGGCCATGTAAGATGATGGAACCAGTAATGGAAAAGCTTGAGCAACGATTCGGCGATAAAATAAAATTTGTTAAGTTAAACGTGGATGGCAACCAAAGTATTGCTCAACAATATAAGGTGATGAGTGTCCCAAGTTTAGTTCTTTTCCGCAATGGTGAAGCTAAGGAAAAGGTGACGGGTGTTTATCCAGAAGCAAAACTGGCTCATTATTTTGAACGTAAAATAAGTGAATAACGGTATAAGGGAAGTTGCGATGGCTTCCTTTTTTAATATCTCTTAAACAAATTTAGAATTTGCTTATAAATTTTAGAAATAGTTTATAGAAACTCCTAATTTTGACCACCAACTTGTTTCCGCTTTCATTTATACTTAGTGTAGTTACAAATTACACAAAAAGGAGACGACAGATGGAAACAAAACAACATTACAAGTTATACAAATCGGGGAAATTATGGATGACAGCGTTGATTTCAGCTGGAATTTTATGGGGAGGAAGTCAGCAGATAATTCACGCTGATACTACGGAGAACGTAGATAATGTGGGGGGGGTAGTAGCCTCCACGGTGAGTAACCTAAGTGATAATGAAGTTACTCTTTCACCAGCTTCGGCACAAAGCAACATTGCTGAAAGTCCTGAAAATCAATTGAGTAAAAGTTCACAAACAACCGCTGAAACAAGTGCTCAAACTGGACAGTTCATAAGTGAATCAGCCGCTGAAAGCAATGCACCTCAAAGTGAGTCAGCAGCTGCTAGTGCTACAACGATGACTCAACCGGCTGAAACATCGGTTGCTAATCGAGTAGCTGCAGAAAGTACAAGTACGGCATCGGCTGTTGCGACTACTTCTACTCAAGCGGTTGATTCAACAATTACAGTAAGCAATCCAGCAAATTATCCAACTGATGCGGCTAAATTAGTTGATAAAAATGCTCTGGGCGAGCCATACTACATTTATCAAATCGTTAAATTAGATGGATCAACAATTAACGGTAAAGATGCGCACTTAATTTTATCTGTTGACACTACTGATCCACAGGGGACTAACTATCTTTATGTGACAGATGCTTCTTATACAAAGAGTTATCAAAAATATATCGTGAGGCCTAATGAATATGTTGATATAACAGTTAGCAGTAATGGTTCAGCAATTAAGAACCCTCAGCAAACACAGGTATATCGAGTTTCCAATACCGGTGCATATACATTAGAATTTAACGGAAAAGAAATTAGTGTTCCGGCCTCCGTTTCAATAAAATCTTATTTACGGGTTACTCCAGTTTATGGTTTAGGAAACCAAAATAGTATTCACTACACCGATAAAGTTGATATTTCGCCAGAAAACAATGCACCAGCGATCGAATATATTTATCTGGACAAGGATGGTAACTATACTACTAGCGAAAACCTTCCTGCAAATGTTCCGGTTAACGGGATTACAGGCCAACAATTTGTGATTACAAATGTTGATAGCTATAAGCAGGTACTAAATGGCTATTATCTTACTAACCAGCAAGGGAGTTTGGCAAATACCGCCAACGGAGCATATGAAGGAACAATATCGCAATTCCAGATTGGTCAATATTACCAAAAGACATTGTATGATTGGGATCGTAATGTTTCACAAACACTAATATACGAATTAATTGATCCACAGGGGACAATGAACATTTCTCTCTTGAGACCAGGACAAAAAACAGAAACGGTGACAGTTCCGGTTAATGAATACAAGACTTTTAGTAATGGTACTCTTGCCCGTAACCCATTTGTTCCGGGAGCTAACTCGGTACAATTAATTTATGCTGACTTGGGAAAGATAATTCCAGTAGATGAAAATGGTAATCCAATCGCTGGGGCTGACCAACCAATCTACAATAATGATCCTAATGATCCGCACAAAGCAGGAGCAACCCAAGCACCTGATTTAACAGCGCTGGGGTGGGTACTAGCAGATCCTACTCAAGCAACGATTATTCCTGGAAACCCAGGTGCAGATACCCTGGTCCAATATCGACGCGTTGTTGTTAATACCGAAGAAAAGGTTGTTACCCAAACCGTTGAATATAAATACGCTGATGGAATTACACAGGGACGACCAGTATTACCACAGAATGTTGTACAAAGTTTGACATTTACACATACGGTTATTACAAACCCGGTAACAGGAAAAGTAATCTCAGATACGTGGACACCAGCAGGACAATTTACAGCGGTAGCGTCACCGGAGATTGAAGGTTTCTGGGCAGACCAAAAACAAGTTGGCGGAAATGATAATGTTACCCATGAGACACCGAGTACGGCATTTACGGTCTTATATGCCGGACCAAATGAATCAACTGAAGAAAAGACTGTCACTCAAACAGTTCGTTATGAGTATCTTGATGGAGTGACAGATGGACGTCCGGAATTACCGAAAGATAATGTTCAAACGTTAACGTTTACTGCGACTATTCAACGCAACCCCGAAACTGGGGAAATTATAAGTACTACTTGGTCGCCAGCACAAAACTTCACGTTAGTTGATACTCCTAAGTTAGACGGCTACTACTACAGTGATGCCAAGGCAGGAAGTATTGAGAGTGTGACGCATGAAAGCGGTAATACTGAATATATTGTTTACTATGCAGCACCAACATCGACAACCGAAGATAAGGTGCTTACCCAGACTGTTCACTATCAGTATGCAGATGGGAATAGTCAGGGACGTCCAGAACTGCCAAAAGATAATGTCCAATATATTACATTTACCCAGACAACACTTACAAATCCATTTAACGGTAATGTTGTTGCGTTCTATTGGACCCCGACAAATGATCAGTTTGAACTAGTACAAACACCAACGATCAATGGCTTTTATGCAGATATTGCAGTGGCAGGAAGTAATGATTACGTAGTTCCAGAAGACAGTGATACTTACTATGTGGTTAACTATGCGGCGCCGGTAAGCACAATTGCTGAAACGAAAGATGTAACTCAAACAATCCGCTATGAATATCTTGACGGTGTTACAGAAAATCGGCCGGCCTTGCCACAAACGGATGTCCAAAAGCTAGTGTTTAACCGTGTAGTAGTTACTAATCCATACACTAATGAGGTTATTTCAGATACATGGAGTCCAGCGCAAAACTTTACGGCCCTTGAAACCCCGGTACTTGCAGGATTTTACTATGATCTAGCTCAAGCTGGTAGTAATGCTGAGGTAACACATGAAAGTGGCGATACTGAGTATGTTGTTAAGTATGCGCCTGCACAGGTTTCCACCACGGATAAGACAGTGACCCAGACAATTAAATATCAATACGCAGATGGGGTTACAACGGGACGGCCAGTATTACCACAAAATAATGTCCAGACGTTAACGTTTACGCAAACGACATTAACGAACCCATTCACGGGTGAGGTGCTTTCAAGTACATGGAGTCCAGCACAAAACTTTACGCTGGTTACGACCCCAGAACTGGCAGGTCTCTATTACGACTTAGCTCAAGCAGGAAGCACGGTGAATGTAACGCATGAAAGTGGCGATACTGAGTATGTTGTTAACTATGCTCCAGCGACAGAAACGACTGAGAGTAAGGTAGTGACCCAGACAATTCGATATCATTATGCAAACGGTGTAAGTGGAAACCCAGCATTATTACCGACTGATAATGTTCAACAACTTGAGTTCACGCGGACGATTTTAACGAACCCGTTTACAGGTGAAGTGATTAATGACACATGGAGTCCAGCGCAAAACTTTACGGTAATTACAACACCAACTATTGCTGGCTATTACTATGATCAGGCCCAAGCAGGTAATACAGTGGCGGTAACGCATGAGAGTCCTAATAAGATTTATGATGTATACTACCTTGCACCAGATACAACAAGCGAAATTAAAACAATAACACAAACTATAAAATATGAGTACGTAGATGGGGTAACCGCTGGACGGCCAACATTGCCACAGAATAATATACAGAACCTGACGTTTACTCAAATAATTGTTAAAAATCCAATTACGGGCGAGATTGTATCTACTAGCTGGAGTCCAGCGCAAAGCTTTACGATAGTTAATACACCAGAACTAGCAGGTTTCTACTACGACATTGCGCAAGCGGGTAGTAATCAACTAGTTACTCACGAAGACGCTAATACTGAGTATGTTGTTAGGTATGCACCAGCTAAAGTGGTTACTGAAGAACAACAGGTTACTCAAAATATTAAATATGAGTATGCAGATGGGGTAACCGCTGGACGGCCTTTATTGCCAGAAAACAATGTCCAAAAGCTTACTTTTACCCATACAGTGACTACTAACCCATTTACGAATGAAGTGATTTCGGATGAGTGGACACCAGCTCAAAGCTTTAGTTTGGTAGATACGCCAATTCTAGAGGGCTTCTACTATGATATGGCACAAGCTGGAAGCAGCCAGTCGGTAACTCATGATAGTGCTAATACTGAGTATGTTGTAAAATATGCACCGGCACGTGTAACTACCGAAGATAAAACGGTGACACAAACTGTTAAGTATCAATACGCAGATGGAGTTACAACGGGACGGCCAGTATTGCCACAAAATAATATCCAGACGTTAACGTTCACACAAACGACATTAACAAACCCATTCACAGGTGAAGTGCTTTCGAGTACGTGGAGTCCAGCACAAAACTTTACGTTGGTTACGACCCCAGAACTAGCAGGCTTTTACTACGACCTTGCACAAGCTGGAAGCACAGTGAATGTGACACATGAAAGTGGTGACACTGAGTATGTGGTTAACTACGCAGCTCCAAATGTTACGACAGAAACTGAAAAGGTAACGCAAAACGTTAAGTATGAGTATGAAGACGGCGTGACGGAAGGGCGACCAAGTCTACCTGATGATAAAACAATTACTGTTGAATTTACTCATACGGTGGTGACAAATCCGTGGACTGGTGAAGTGATTGAAGACAAATGGAGTCCAGATCAAACAATCGAGATGGTTAAGACGCCAGAAATCGCGGGCTTCCATCCAGATCAAGCCGAAATACCAGCGATTACAGTTTCTCATACAAATGAAAATATTAATCATGTTGTAAAATACGTGGCAGATGAGCAGCCAGTTCAACCAGAGCCGGTTACTCCTGAACCAGATGAGGGTGATCAAAAGGAACCAACTATTCCTGAACAACCAATCATCCCAGCTGACAAAGAAACTCCGGTATCAGATCCGGTAGACCAACCCAAAACGGAGGTTAATCAAGAAGCAGTTGTTCAACCCGTATCTGTTAAGCCGCTTCAAAAGACTCAACCGGTAGCTCAACCAGCGACAATGAGTGTGAGTGAGAAGGGTGAGACGACAGATAGTCCGACAAAAGAAAATCAGCAATTACCACAAACTGGTGAGCAAAACTCAGTTGCAATTACTGCATTAGGATTGTTAGCTGGTGTTGTAGGACTATTAGGCCTTGGATTAGGAAAACGGAAGACAAAAAATTAATTAAAGATAGGTAGGATAAAACCCTTTAAGATCGACAACTTAGATCGATTTTAAAGGGTTTTTGAAGTTGGCTCTTATTAAAGAATCTTTTATTTAAAATGTGGACGGTAGAAATAGAAGAAGACGAGTGCCAAAATAAAAGTTAAACAATCAGAGACGGCTTGGGCAGCAACAATGCCGGTATAACCAAATAGTTTTGCTGAAATGCTAATTACTACGCCAAAAATTAATCCTTGGCGGCAAAATGATAGCCAAAATGCGGGGGTTGCTTTCCCCATTGATTGGAACATGGTTGTAAAAACGAGAATAGTACCAGCAAGGGTTGTTGAAGCTGATAACCACCGAAGCATCAATGCTCCTTCTTTTACTATCTTGGGGTCATTCATAAAAATACGGATGATATGTGGAGCAAAAATGAACAGAATAATAGTGAGGATAAAGGCGAGACTAGCGACAACTCGAATATCAAATTTGACGACTTTATTAAAACGTTCCTCATCTTTGGCGCCATAAACATATCCGATCAATGGTTGGGCACCGAATGCAAACCCAATCATAATCATATTGATGATCATACTAGCCTTCATTGCGATTCCCATAGCTGCAACGCTATCCGCACCGTAGACAATTAAGTAACGATTAGTTAAAGCAACAGCGAATGTTGCCATGATGTTAGTAACAGAAGCGGGAATTCCAATAGCATAGATTTCAAATTGGAGTTTCCAACTAATTTTAGTTTCATGAATTGAAGTGGTCAGTTTTTTACTTTTTGATTTCAAGTAATAAATCATTAGTATATCGCCAATCACAGTACTTGTTACCGTTGCAAGAGCAGAGCCAGCCGCACCTAATCCACAAGTGAAAATAAAAATGGGATTAAGGACAATATTGATTCCGGTACCGACCATGCTTGCAATCATTGACTGAACAGCTAGACCTTCCGTTCGTAAAATATTAGTTGGCGAAAGCCCAAAGATAACAAAAACAGCTCCCCAAGCAATTACTAGGTAATATTCACGTGCATATTTCCAAGTAGCTGGTGAGGCACCCAGTAAATGTAGAATCGGGGTTTGAAAGGCAACCATTATTGCAGTTACAATAATTCCACAGATAATTGGAGCGTAGAAACAGTACCCGCTAACGAACCGTGCTAGTTTATCACGACGTTCACCAAACAATCGTGAAATAACTGAACTACCGCCAAGGCCAAAAATATCACCGAGCGCAATCATTAGCGTAAAAACTGGTGCTCCCTGGGAAACGCCGGCAACTAAATTAGGATTACCTGTTTTAGCGACGAAAAAGGTATCAACCATGTTATAAATCAATGTCACAGCCATGCTTAACACAACTGGCAGCGCAAGGGTGAAGTATGCTCGTTTGATTGAAGAGTGTTCAAATAGCTCGTCCATATTAAATCTCCTTTTGACAATCTACTAATTATTTTACGCTAATTAACGCAACAATGGTAAGCAAGGATTTATAACGAAAAAAGTGGACAGAGGAATAGGTACCCTCTATCCACTTTTTATTTATATAAGTTACGGGGATGCGGCTCGCCTTTTATCTCATGCTTAACATGTTTTAACATGTCATCAATCATTTCAATAACGTGCGGATCATCTAAGGCATAGTATACGCGGGTCCCTTCTTTGTGCCGGCTAACTAATTGGTAGCGATATAGAATACCAAGTTGTTTTGAAATGATAGGCTGAGCAAGGTGAAGATCGTTAACAATCGTTTTGACATCAGCTTCATTATTATAGTGCCGAAGAAAGTACAGGATATTCAACCGTGTACTGTTACTTAAAACTTTGTAGATTTTAGCAGCTTCATCGATAAAGGCCTGGGTTGAAGACAATGTTCGCTGCTCCTCCTTTTAATTGGTTTAATAATTATTATACCAAATTATAGGAGCCGAATAAGGTGGGTAATGAGTCCGCTGTCCCAGAAAACGTAACAACCAACGCTAATGTAGATGATCTTCATTAAAATCTCGCTATAACGCTGCATTAGTTGTTTAATTAGCGGAATATTACCAACACCCTTAATGAGCATTACAATTGCGATTGAAAGAATGACCACAAAGCCGATAGCCTGAATAAATTGTTGTACGGTGAGACCAGTCAAAATTGGTAAGAAAATTGAAAGATTACAACCGGTGCAAACTGCAAGATAAGTTATTAGAGTAGTCACAATCGGTCCGTGCTTTTCTAAATGATCAGGATCTTCATCATTATCATGAAGGGCCATATAGATCGGCAGAATTCCCAGAACACCCAAAATCCATTCAGGGAGAAAAACAGCAAGGGCCTTTCCGAGTAGAAAACTAATAGTAACGAGGATTAGAAGGGCACAAAGATAGCCGATGATTACCTCCCGAAGGCTATAACGGTCAAGTAAAAAAATTAGGATAAAAAAGAAATCAAGGTTTACTGCAAGAAATGTGATGAAGATAATCCACCAATTCATAAATAACACTCCTATATATCAAAATCGATATATTTAAAATATACCAAAAATGATATATAGTCAACCTAACCTTCAAAGTAGGCGTATAATTTTTCGGCAGTAAGATTTTTCCGTTGGTCGGCATTAAAGTCAGCCTTAATTTCACCATCTTTGAGGACAATTAGCCGATTACCATATGTGAGGGCATCTTCAAGATTATGGGTAATCATTAAAGCAGTTAAATGATCTTTAGTGATCCGTTCGTTAGTTGCATGTAATAAGTTCAAACTCGTATGCGGATCGAGGGCAGCAGTATGTTCGTCGAGTAAAATAATATCGGGGCGTTTAATTGTTGCCATTAGGAAACTCAACGCTTGCCGCTGTCCACCCGAAAGAGCACCGGTTGCAGTGTTCATTCGCTTTTCGAGACCGTTATTCATTGTTGCAGCTAGTTTAGTAAAGCGCGCCATATTACTCTTTAACTTGCGGGGAATAAGGTGTCGCCGTTCGCCACGCTTTGTTGCTAATAGCATATTTTCAGCGACTGTCATCCGCGCGGCCGTGCCAAGTTTAGGGTCTTGAAAAACACGAGATAAGAAGGCAGTTCGCTGTTCTTCAGTTGTATTGGTAATATCTTGACCATTATGCAAAATTCTTCCTTCATCAGCATGAAGGTTTCCGCCAATCACGTTAAAGAGGGTTGATTTACCGGCACCATTAGTTCCAACAATGGTGATAAAGTCGCCTTCATTAATTTTTAGGTTAAGACCTTTGAGGATAGTAGTTTCGTTAGAAGTACCTTTGTTGACAATTGTTTTGACACCCTGTAATTCTAAAATAGGTTTACTCATGAGGGCGAACTCCTTTCAAAATTGGCTTTTTAAGATGGATACGTTCTTCGAGTTGTGGCAGCATCATGCAGATTGCAAGGACAACGGAGGAAATGAGGTTGAGGTCGTTGGCTGAGAAACCTAATTGTAGTACGGCTAGTAAAATAATGCGGTAAATGATACTACCGAGAGTAACAGCGACGAGTCGTTGATTAAGCGTTAATTCTCCAAAGGCGACTTCGCCGATAATGATGGAAGCAAGGGCAATAACGATTGTTCCAATTCCCATGTTAATATCTGCATAGCCATTATTTTGAGCAATCAATGCGCCACAGAGACCAACAATTCCGTTTGATACCATTAAGCCGATAATTACCATTATGTCAGTATGAATACCAAATGATTTTGCCATGGTCGGATTATCACCAGTAGCAATGAAAGCTTGTCCATAATCAGTAGCGAGGAAGAAAACAAGGATTACTGTAATAATCGCAATTGTAATCATTCCCAGAAAGACGCTATCAAAGTACTGGGGAAGACTGCGCATGAATGAGCCGCTGAAGAGCGTTTTTTGACCGAGCAGGGAAACGTTGGATTTACCCATAATTCGGAGGTTAACTGAATAAGCCGCTGTCATGGTCAAAATTCCGGCTAACAAACTAGGAATTTTTCCTTTTGTATAAAGCAACCCGGTGATTAAACCAGCTAGCATTCCTGCTCCAATTGCGATGAGGGTTGCGAGAAAAGGATTAATACCATGAGTAATTGCGGCGACCGCACTAGCAGCACCTAATGGGAAAGTCCCTTCAACAGTCATGTCAGCAAAATCGAGGATTCTAAAGGTCAGATAAAGTCCGAGACCAAGTAAAGCCCATAATAGTCCTTGACCAATTGATGATACGATTAGATTCATTTGTAAACCTCTCCTTTCGTTTCGGCATCTTTTTCAAATTGAGCAGGAATCCGTAAATTAAGTTTCCGTGCTTGTTTAATATTAAGAACCGGTGTCCCGTGTTTCATATACTCAATTGGCGTGTCTGCCGGTTTTGACTTCCCTTTGAGAATTGCAACCGTCATTTTAGCACCTTGAACTCCTAATGCCCGTTGGTTAACGCTATAAGTTGCAACGCCGCCTTGTTTGACCATTGTGTCGGTTGCAGGGAAGACTGGTTTGTTCGCAGCATCGGCGTTCTTGACTAGTGTCTGCATTGCACCAGCGATTGTATTATCGGTTGGTACAATCACTGCATCGACTTGACTAAGCATTTGTTCAGAAACCTGGTTCAAGTCGTTGCTGTTTGCGATTGAATAAGCTTTTAAGCTGATATGCATTTTGCGACACTCACGCTTTATTTGGTGGTAACCAGCTACTGCGGAAGCATCACTTGACGTGTAGATAACGCCAAGTGTTTTCATTCGTGGCATAAATTGTTTAATTAAATTAAGCTGTTCATGAATTGGCGCTTGATCAGATACACCAGTGATATTGCCGCCGGGATGCTGATTATTTTTAACTAGCCCTGCCGCTCTTGGATCAGTAACGGCTCCCAAAACGATTGGTGTTTTTGTCGTTGAATTTGCCAATGCCTGTGCCGCTGGTGTTGTGATTCCAAAAAGGACAGTTGAGTTGTCGTTAACAAGTTTAGAAGCCATTGTTTTAAGATTGCTCTGATCACCATTTGCATTTTGGTATTCAATCTTAATGTTCTTACCGTTGTGATAGCCTTCCTTTGCTAGTTCATCAACGTATCCTTTATAAATCTCATCTAGTGCTGGGTGATGCATTAAAGTTAAAACCCCGACTTTGGGAATTCGCTGCCTATTTACAAACCCATTATTTTCCTTGAAGAATGCGAAACAAAGGAAAGCAATAATAATTGCAATTAAACTGTACATTCTTTTCATCTGAAACTTCACCTCACAAAATAATAAAAAACGAGAGCCCACACTACGGACTCTCGCTTTTGAAAGGCAAAATAAAAAGTCCGCATGTGGATCCATGCGGACTGAAATGAACATCAAACTCAGCCGGCACAGATGCAATCTGTCTTTTCAGGTCGCATCCATGACGAAACAACCTGAATCACCGGCTTTGCCAACGAGTATTAACGTTGATAGTTTGATATACGTTCATTATACTTACTCCCTACATAATTAATTGCTGTTAAGTATAGCGAATGTTTATTAAACTGTCAATATAATTATTAAAATCTGCTAAGAAAAAAGCAAGATAGCGAAAATGTTTCTGCTATCTTGCTTAGAATTCTATTACGCTCTTAGTTCATGCTGATGTAGAAGCTAGGAGTGTAGTAGTTGATATTACCAGTTTGAACATTTTGACCTGGTGCAGGAGCTTGGATGTAGCCACCATTACCAGTAGCAATTGCAACGTGGTAAGGAGCGCTATCTGGGCCCCAGAAGTAAAGGTCACCGCTTTGTGCGTTTTGAATATCAGAGTGGTGAGCACCGAGGTTTGTTTGTTGGTAAGTAGTCCGGTAGTTTGAGCCAAGGCCGTATGAGTATTGAACTAAACCTGAGCAGTCAAAACCACCTGGTTGGTTACCGCCCCAAACGTAAGGCGTGCCGAGTTGTGCTTGGGCAGTAGCAACGGCAGAAGCAGTAGACCCATTACCTTGACCAGCAGCTGCTTGGGTAGCAGGGGTTGCTGAAACAGCAGCGGTGCTTTGAACAGTAGTATTGCTTTGTGGAGTTACAACAGCTTCAGTAGCAGCGTATGTAGTTTGTGTTGGTGTTGCAGTAGCGTTAGTAGCTAGAGTAGTAACGTTATTGTTTGCAACATTTGCACTGGTTTGAGCAACGTTGATAGTAGCAGAAGCAGCACTTACTTGGGCTGGTGCTTGAGATGCAACGTTAACTTGAGCAGTAGCATTGTTATCAGATGCAGCTGAAACAACAGTCATTGGTTGTGCTTGATCAGCGACGTTGCTTGCATTTGTAGTAGAAACAACGGGAGTAGTTGAAGCAGTTGTTTGTTGTACAGCAGCTTGACTAGCATTTGCGTTATCAGATGCAGTTGGTGTAGCAACAGTTGCAGCAGCAGAAGCAGTACTGATAGCAGAAGATGGGATAACTAATTGTTGACCAACGTAAATTACGTTAGGGTCAGCTAATTGGTTAGCTGATGAGATTGAATCAATGGTAGTAGCGTATTGTTGAGCAAATCCCCAAACAGTATCTCCTGATTGTACTTGAACTTGGGTGTCGGCACTTGCCGTGTTAGCAACAGCTAATGCACCAGCAGCACCTAAAGCAGCGACAAGAACTTTTGACATTGTTTTTTTATTAGCGATAATAATTCACTCCTGAATTTGTTTGTTTTTTATTTCATATGATGCATCTTTTTGTGCACTCTTTTACTATATGATGATATTGTGAAGAAGATATGAAAAATATCTTAAGGGTGGCGGTTGTTACATAATTGTTAAATTGCTGTAATAATTTGAAGAAATTGAAGAAAGTATCTTGGACTTCATGGAGAACGTCGGAATATTTGATGGAAAGTACAATTATGTTTCATAGCAGTTAGGCTTACTTTATAAATTGGCAATAGGTAGGTTAGATAATTGATTTATGATAGCTGATCTGCTATCATAAATATATGAAAGTAATAGAATTTGGTTATTATGATTGGGATGAATTTGAGGAGTATTTAGACAGTTTGTCTGATAAGGATGCCGCTAAACTGTTAGCAGTGATTAATAATATTGAGGAGCAAGGACTATCGATTGCTGAGCGGCAAAAATGGACAAAAAAGTTAGAATCAAATCTTTATGAGATCCGTTCTAAACATTCTTCAAATATTCAACGTGCGATTTACTTCCATTGGGAAAATAATAAGTACGTTATTACGCAAGGGTTTACTAAGAAAACTCAAAAAACCCCAAGGCGCGAAATCAGAAAAGGATTACGTAGACGCAATATTTATGAAGGGAGCCATCAACATGAGCAAAATTGATGAATACATTGCAAAACGAAGCCAGAGAAGCGCTAATTTTGCTAGGGAATATAAAGAAGAAAATCAGCAATTACAGGTCGCTGTTGAAGTTCATAATCTCCGGGACAAGCTTGGTATGAGCCAGCGCGAGTTTGCAAAGTTAGTAGGAAAGCCACAGTCAACAATTGCTAGAATTGAAAGTGGAAAAATGAATGTTTCTATTAACGTTTTAAATGAAATTGCTGATGCAACTAATCAAAAATTGACGGTTCGATTTGAACCTATAACGGCTTAAAATATTTTTTAATATTATGAGTAATAATTCCCTCTTAGATTTAATGGGGAATTATTTTATTTTAAATAAAAATAACTCCTTAATATAACAAAAAGAATAGTCCTTAACTTTTGATTAATATGATGAGTGCTATTTAACCATATATTTTTGAAAAATCTCCATTAATCCAATCATTATGAACAATAAAGTTTCTAGGTAGTTGTTAAGATGATCATTACGAATGATTACCATGATTGCAATAATGGTCAATAAAATTCCCCAAAATATTTTACCGGTTAAAGAAAATTTCTGATTAAAAAAGTTGTTTCCTTTTTGCTTATATGCTTGTTTGCTCATTCCTAAAAAAGAACGGTTTTACATGCTCACCATAAAGGATAGCTACTCCGAAAACAATCAAAAAAGAAAATATACAAAAATTAACGGTCGGAGAATTATAATCTACTAGATAATTTGTCAGCAAGAAAAACAATCCATACATTATGAAAAATAGTCCCCTAAAAATACTAAAAGCGTTATAAGCCTTTCCTTGGTCCAAATCCTTTTTTAAATTTTTGTCGCCCTTAAGTAAGAAGTCAATTGAGACTTTGTATATATCGCTAATTTTAACAAGCGTATCTAAGTCGGGATAACTTTTTCCTTGTTCCCAGTTGGAAATCGTTTGTCGGGTGACATGTAGTTCCTTGGCAATTTCAGCTTGAGTAAGTCCTAAGTTATTACGTTGTTCCTTGATATAGTTTCCGAATTCCATTATGGTGCTCCTATGTTTTTAGATAAGTATATGAAATTTATCAAGATGAAACTAGCAAAGATTTATTGCGTTCTTGATATATCTGCGATCTTTGAAGGCAGTTGATGTGCTGGAATCTTTTCAATAAATTGAAGCTACACCCCAAAATATGATAGTATGGATAGCAGTTTTTAGCTCGTAATAAGTAAGAAAAAAGAGGAGAGAATATAAATGGCAGTATTAGATGTTGAAGGTCTGACGATGAGCTACGCCGATAAAAAGCTCTATGAAGATGCCAGCTTTCAACTAGAAAAGCACGAACACATGGGAATCGTCGGACAAAATGGTGCTGGAAAGAGTACGTTAATTAAGATTCTTATTGGAAAAACCCTCCCAGTAGATGGGAGCATTAAATGGCAAAAAGGGATCAAAATTGGTTATTTAGACCAGTATGTTGATATTCCGGCGGGGATGACCCTAATTGATTTCCTTCATACTGCCTTTACGGAACTTTACCAACTAAATGATCAAATGAATAAGCTGTATGCTGACTATGCGGAGAAAATGGATGATGAGCTTCTCACTAAAGCTGGTCGTATTCAGGAAAAACTAGATGCGAATAATTTCTATGAGATTGAAACAGAAGTAGAACGGGTAATGAATGGTTTGGGACTAACTGATATTGGTAAAGACCATGTTGTTTCTGAGATGAGCGGGGGACAGCGATCAAAGATTATTCTTGCTAAGATGTTGCTTGAAAATCCAGATGTTATTTTACTTGATGAACCGACAAACTATCTTGATACTGCCCATATTGAATGGCTAATTAGTTATCTTAATGATTTTGACGGTGCAGCAATGATTATTTCACACGATTATGATTTTCTTGAACAAGTTACGAATACAATTTGTGATGTATCATTTGGTAAGATTACTAAGTACCGGGGAAGCTTCCAACAAGCAATGCGCCAAAAAGAAGAACGCAAGGAAGCGCAGGAACGTGAATATGAGAAGCAACAAGTCGTTATCGAAAAGGCACAACGCTTTATACGTAAAAATAAGGCGGGATCAAAATCGACAATGGCTAAGTCCCGTGAAAAGATGCTTGCGCGGATGAAGAAAATCGATCCGCCAGAAGATAATTTGAAAGCTACCTTCCATTTTCCGTATGAGAATACCGGATCTGCAAATGCACTGCGGGTAGAAAAATTGTCAGTTGGTTATAACCGTCCATTACTTGCACCAGTTACTTTTTCAATGACGATGGGTGAAAAACTACTATTTACCGGGTTTAACGGGGTTGGTAAATCAACGTTAATTAAGTCAATCTTGAAGAAAATTCCAGCACTAGGCGGAACGGCAACATTCTCGCCATCTGCACGGATTAATTATTTTGATCAGGATCTTGAGTGGGATGATCCGACGCTTACGCCTTTGCAGACGATTCAGAATATGTTTCCAACGATGCAACCGCGGACGATTCGTACAAAATTGGCACGTGCGGGAATTAATGCTGCCAATACGATGAAAGAGATGAATCTTTTATCAGGGGGCGAACAGACAAAGGTCAAATTAGCGATTCTCGAATTAACGCCATGTAATTTCTTAATTATGGACGAACCAACCAATCACCTAGATGATGAAACAAAAGAGGGATTGAAGAAAGCTCTTCAAGATTTCCCGGGAAATTTGATTTTAGTTAGTCACGAACAGGGATTCTTTGAAGGATGGCTTGACAAGATTCTTAATGTTGAAAAACTTAGCTTGAAGTAAGTATATTTTTCATATCTATGAGACAATGAATTCAAAAGGAGGGATAACGATGCCCTATACACTTTCTGAAATCATTGTCTTATTTTTTACATATTCGTTTATTGGCTGGCTGTGGGAAACGTGCTACTGCTCAATTAAGGACCATCATTTTGCCTACCGTGGTTTTTTGTTTGGTCCATATTGTCCGGTATATGGATTCGCGGTTACGACGATCTTGATTACGACCTTTCCGTTTCAAGATAATATTTTTTTACTATTTATAGTCGGATTCATTGTTGCTTCGATTTTTGAATACGTTGCTAGCTGGTTCTTGGAGAAATTGTTCCATATGAAACTATGGGATTATTCACATCTGAAAGGAAATATTCAAGGACGAGTTGCTCCTCAAATATCATTTTTCTGGGGGATTGGCGTAGTACTGTTAGTTAAGTTTATTCAACCAGTTATCCAGCGGGTAATTAATTGGGAAGAGGCATGGACTCACGGCATGTTAGCCTTAATTATTGTTTTAGTGATGGGGACAGATACTGTTTTGACTATTATCAGTGTGAAAAAATTCCATGTTACGACCCAGCAATGGGATGAACGAGCAGCAGCATACCGTAGAAAATTACGCGAACGTCTTGAAAGTGCTCAACCAGAAGACCGGGCTGTCCTTAAACACCGCCTTCATGATTGGCATCATCAATTTGCTCATCATTTAAATAATGAAGGAGCCAGCAAGCAATTGAGTTGGAACCATCGCCGGTTATTAAAGAGCTTCCCAAAGATGAAAATTACAGATAGCAAGTACTTTAATGAATATAAGAAAGATATTAAGAGTAAATAAGGATAGTTTCCAATTCTCGCTTTATTGTTAGAAACTAGTTATAATAGCGTCAAATTGGATATAAAGGAAAGATATATGATGAAAAAGGAAAGTAAAATTATTATTGCAAGTGTGCTTGCATTTCTAATTATTTTATTTGGGATTGTAGCGGCTATTATCCATCAATCTCCACAGATTCAGCGTGAAACGCATCCCGCAGATATAACGGTTAATGAATTTGTTCGGCAGATTGCACCAGCCGCGCAGCAAGAACAAAAGAAATATCACATTCCGGCAAGTATTACGATTGCGCAAGCCGGACTTGAATCTAATTGGGGTCGAAGTCGGTTAGCAAATAAATACAATAACTTATTTGGAATCAAAGCCAATAGTGATGATGAAAAAGTTCAAATGTATACTACTGAAAATATCCGTGGTAAAGATATTCAGGTAAAGCAATATTTCACAGTTTATAATAGCTGGGCGGATTCGATTAATGCCCACACATTATTAATCGTTAATGGAACTGCTGATAACCATGCCCGCTTTCGTGGTGTTCAAACTGCCCAGACTTATCAACAAGCAGCCTATGAGTTGCAAAAAAACGGATATGCAACCGACCCTAACTATGCAAGCAAGTTAATTTATGCGATTAAGAAGTTTAACCTTGCGCAATACGATAATATAAAGTAATTAAAAAACATAAAAAGTGGGAAATAACTCTTTCGATATTGAAAGAAATTATTTCCCACTTTTTTAACCTATAAGACACTTATTAATCTGCTTCGCTTTGGACATTGGTGGAAGCAACCCGTTGACGACGGAACCAGTGAACTAAGAGACCAAGGACTAAGCCGGCAAGTGCTGGAACAAGCCAGGATAATCCCATACTTGCAAGTGGCATCATATTGCGGAGTGCAGCTACTGATTGACCAAATGCGCTTTGGCTAACAACAGCTGGGAAAGCAACAACCATATCACCGAGAGCTGGTACAACGGTGAAGAGGACCACGAAGAAGTAAACAACACCATCACGATTAAAGAGTGGCGATGTAACTGATAAAAGGATTAGTACCATTGATAATGGGTAAAGAAACATTAACATTGGTGTTGACCAAGCGATGATTTGGTCTAATCCGAAGTTGGCAGTAAGAAATGAGGCAAGACAACTAAGTGCAAGCCATGCATGGTAACTAACCTTTGGGAAGTGCTTGTGGAAGTCTTGAGCAAAGGCAGCAACTAAACCAACAGCAGTAGTAAGACAAGTAACTGTTAACAAGAATGCAAGGACGATTTGACCAAATGCCCCGGCGTAAGCGTTGACTAATTGGTTAAAGGCAACTCCACCATCAGGAGAAACTTTGAAGCGTCCAAGTGACATTGCACCAAGAAGGATTAATAATAAGTAGATAAAAGCAACGGCACCCATTGAAAGTAACCCAGCCTTAGCGACAACCTTGGAAACTGCTTTTTCAGTACGTTGACCCATTGAGCGCACCGCAGTAACAACAGTAACCCCGAATGCAAGACCTGCAAGGGCATCCATTGTATTGTACCCTTCAAGGAAACCATTAGTTAAGGCATCATGAACGTACGCACTGGTTGTTGGTGCAGTAGCAGGGTTACCAAGCGGTTTAGCAAAACCAACAACAAATACTAAGAATAAAAGTACAAGGAAGACTGGATTTAATACTTTTCCGATGTTAGCTAAGATATCATTTTCACGGTATGAAAAGAAGAATGCAGCAGCGAAGAATAGTGCTGAGAATAATAGCAGTGCAACTGATTGGTATTGCTTATCAACGAAGGGAGCAAGTCCAACTGTAAATGAAACCGTTGCTGTTCGTGGTGTACCGAATAATGGACCGATTGTTGCGTGAATAAGAACCATAAAAGCTAAAGCAAAGCCAACGCCAAGTGGCCGACCGATGTCAAAGACACCTTCTGCACGAGTAACCGCAACGGCGAGAACTGACAAAAGCGGTAAGAGAACTCCGGTGATCAAAAAGCCAACTGCAGCTGGTCCCCAATGACTACCAGCTAATTGACCAAGGTGTAATGGGAAAATCAAGTTTCCGGCCCCAAAGAATAAACCGAAAAGCAATGATGCAACGACTAAATAGTTTTTGAATGTTAACTTGCGCGATGTTAAATCTTGCATGTTTTCTCCTCCTAATCTGATCCCAACAAAAAAGTCCCTTAGCCATATTGGCTAAGGGACGCTGAGCGTGGTACCACCCTATCATTGTACTGCTATTACTAACAATACCTCACACGTACGGCCATCATGGCGATACGCTGACACGATAATGGGTGTAACCACTACAGCTTACTGGTATTTAAGCTGTAGACTCGAAAGTGATTTTCAATTAAGGTTAAACTGTCTCCTCACACCACCCGAGACTCGCTGAAGTTATCGCCTAATCTACTCTTCTTTCTCATTGCGATCGAATAATTAAATTGTTGTAACTAATATTAACCCTTTTCTCATAAAAGTCAACAGTAAATTAAAATTTATTTATAGTTTTTTAAATCTTCACTGCTTTCGGCGTATGCAGGGTCTCCGTTTAATGCTCGTGCAATTGCTCGCTCGACTGCAGTGTTAGAAGTTACATTTGCAATTGCTAGTGGTTTTTCATAACGTTTAGCGTGATGGTTGGCAAGTTGACTGATTCGGTGGTGGATAGCATCGATGCAGACGATTACAAAATCAGCGTCACGGATTTCGCGCTTTAACTTGCTGCTAGAAACTTTTTCTTCGGCAGAAGCATCTAGTCCGCGGAAAAGACCATGGTGTTTATCAATAACTGGTTTAAGTCCCTTAACCTTACTCCGAATACCAGTGATTACAAGGATTTTACGCTGATGAAGGTCATAATCTAATTTTTTCTCATAATCATGACGCGGATTAGTAGGCTTTTTGACAACTTTTGGTTTAGCTGGTTGTTTGGTTGTATCGTAATCCTGCTTTTCATGAATCCAGCGAATAGAACCGTCTTTAGCATCTGCCAATCCATTACCGCGATCGTAGTAAGCAAAGTCAATAACCATCCCCGCTTTAATATCGCGACCGGGATACTTGAACGGATCAATGACAATTGTATTTTCTGGTGCCTCGTCGACAATTGAATTACCTTTAATTGTTTTGTTTAGTTGGAGGATATCTGAACCGGGAACACGTTTTAATTCACCATACTCAACAACATTAATTTTTTCGGGCGTGTATTCACGAAGGTGGTCACCGGTAATCCGCCGAATGACTGGTAGTCCCCGTACTTTTTGCTCATAGTCTAGTTGGGCGATATCGCCATCTTCAACAGGGAAAGGCAGCGCATGGAGAATTGCTTCTGGATAATAACGGTGATTGATCTCGGCACCGCTTAATTTGCGATGAACAAGATAGCAATTGTCAGCAGCTAGTCGTTCTTCTTCAGTAATTTTTTGTGGGGCAGGAGCGGTAGGGGAAGGTGTAGGCGTCGCTAAAGTTGTTTGCTCTTTATTGGCAGCGGGTCCGGTTAAGAGTGACTTAAGTGTTTTGCGTGCCTGTGGTGGGAGATTGCTGGCTGCTGGTTGAATTTTCCGTTGAACAAACCGTGGAGTAGACGGTTTAACAGGTTTGCTATCTTGATAATGGTTTAGAATATTAAGAATGGTGGTAAGACTCCGCTGTGTTTGTAAGAGGCTTTGCGGATCGTCAGTGGTGTTATTTAAAAGGTCAATTAATTCTTGACGATAATCATAAATTTCCATATTGCTTTCCTTTCTTAAAATAAGTTACTAGTTTCAATGATAGCAGTTAGTTAGCGCAATGTCAGTAATTAATGTGGTTAGCAGTAGTTTCAAAAGGTATAATAAGAGACAAAATTAGGATTGCGAGGACAGAAAATGGCACAACGGTTAATAAAATTATTTTCGCACAATGACTTAGATGGATTCGGGGCTCCATTGCTATTAAAAACGTTGCAACCGGTAATGTTTGAGAACACTGAGTTTGATATGACAAACTGTGGCGCGGGTCGAATTGATGAGGAATTAAGCCGGTGGATGCAAACAGCAGAAGCGGGGCGTTTTACAGATGTATATATTATGGATATGACACCGGATAGCGACTACTCATTTAAAATGCTTAATGAACGCTTTGCCAATCATTGGCTGGTTTTTGATCATCATGAGAGTGAAGCAGAACTACGGCAAAAATACGCAACAAATAGTATTGTGCCTGCTGATCCCGCGGTTAATCCGAGTGCAACTAGTTTAGTATGGGATTGGTTAAAACAGCAATCAGCTTTTACTAAGGTTGATGAACAGCGGCAAAAGGAGCTTGCTTATCTAGTTGAACTAATTCGTGCTTATGATACATGGGATTGGCAAAATGATCCTGAAATGGATGAACAGGAACGAATTGATGCGGATAACTTTGACCAGCTCTTTTGGTTTTATCCCCTACAAGATTCTGAGGAGTTTGTTCAAAATGTCTTTAATACTAGCTGGCAAAAGTACCAAGATGCAAATCGCTTATTGATTCGAACGCTTAATGAACGGCGGGCTAAGTATCTTAAGAGCCATTTGAAAGACGTTTTAGTAGCGGAACTCGATGGGCATAAATTCGGCGTAGTATATGCAAGTGATTACAAATCAGAAATAGCGCATGAATTACTAGAACAACATCCGGAAGTTGATGCTGCCTTGGTGGTTAGCCCGGTTAGTGTATCGCTTCGGAGCAATGGTAAGCTAGACGTGGCTAAGTTTGCTGAAAAGTACTTTAACGGTGGTGGTCATGCCGATGCTGCTGGCGGCCGGTTAACGGTCAATCCAATTGAAGTCGGCGAGCAGGCGGTGATTGATGACCTTAAGCAGACAATCGACAATCAGCAGAGTGAACAGAATTCAAATGAAAGTACCCTTGCGGATAACCTTGATCCGGAAGTTGCGGCTAAGATAGCGGCATTGTTTGGGAAAAAGTAATGTACAATCGAAACATAAAGTTAAATTCGATGATGACAGATTTGCCACCATCGGATTTTTAAACAAAAAAAAGAACCATGACCTAATGCCATAGTTCTTTCATGAAAAGTAAATCATGCTGTTGTGTGATTATTGTGGGTAACACTGTTTTCACGATAACCAAAGTAGAATTGAACAGCGGCAACGGCAATGTTTACCCAGTTCATTGTAAGGAACCAGCCGTTAAGAGCACTTGCATCGTGTGTCATGCCGTAATATACCCAAAAGCCAATTACAATTGCACATACGTTAATCCATGCGAATGTCTTTTGTAGAACTTGATTGTCAAGAGCAAACCACATCCATACAACGTTTACTACGAACCAGATTGCAAGAATCCAAAAGATAACGTCGAACATAGTATTATCTCCTTTCAAATCTGTACCTACACATACGAATAGATATGTTACCCAATAAAGAAGATTTACCTTTCACTTTCTATTATAAACTGGTTTTTATAGTTACCAAGAAAAAAGGCTTATAATTATGCAAGAATAGTACACTTATTCCATAATGATTTAAATAAAAACGTATCAAATAGTGTGAAATTAGCTAATTTTCCATGGGTTTGGTATACGACCAGTCTTAATAAAGTAGTCGGTAAACCGAGTAGTAAGTTGTGGAGAGATAATCACAGGACGGTGTGATTCGGGGGTAACAGGACGAACTGTTAAGTCAATTATTGGCAGCTGTTCTTCATTAATTGAAACTGACCATGAACAGTAATAAGTTGTTTTGTTTGGCAAGTGAAGTAATAGCTGTATTTCTTCACTAATAATTGCTATGTCGTGGCAACTGTGAATAAATTGAGGAAACTCTGTGGTAACTATTTGGCCATTAGTAACTGGAAAAGCTATTTGGTGGTTAGTAGCTGATTAAGAATAGGGATAATTTCCTTTTGCGTTAAAATCATAATAATCTACTCCTTTGAATTAATTTCAAAGGTTTTCAAGAGGCGATTAGCCTCGAATCAAAAGGGGCTGTGACATAAGTCCTTTAAATTAAGAGAACCGTTCGGAATTTCATTTGAAATTCTGAGCGGTTCTTCCTTTTCTTAAAATTAATACTAAATATGGACAGCCTCCCGGCGATCTTTTTCATATTCAGTGCCATTAGGGCAATTCCAATCTGACTTTTGGCTTTCTTGAGACCACGCACCGTGAACCTCTTGAAACCCAAATAAGCTTTCAAATTTCCAAAAACAGTTTCTACATCGTACTTGCGACGAGAATACGTAGTGGACTTTGAAAGCGACTTACGTGCTTTAGCTTTAAAATACTCCCATTGTGGATTAACCATAATATACTTAGTATTTCCACGTGGCGTTAATGCCTGAGGAATAACTTGGTGATTTTCATCGTACTTTTCGGCTTGATATACCTTAAAGTCGCGATGGAACTTATATTTATCGTTTCGGTAAGCGTATCGTTTAAAATTAAAGCGGACTCCAGCTGGATTGACATAGTAATCATCGTCTTCATGGTATTCCCAATTCATAACCTTTCGATCATCAGAGCGCCATTTGCGACTATTCTCTTTAATCATCGTGCTATAAGGAATTAGGGCGGTGCAATCAGGCAACTCATCTTCAAGATATTTATAATTACGTTCAGACCCATAACCAGCATCGGCTACAATTTCTCGTCCCAAAACTTCGTTCTGGGCGAGCTGCTTAAGAAAT
Source organism: Limosilactobacillus albertensis (assembly GCF_014145555.1). Classification (NCBI taxonomy): domain Bacteria; kingdom Bacillati; phylum Bacillota; class Bacilli; order Lactobacillales; family Lactobacillaceae; genus Limosilactobacillus; species Limosilactobacillus albertensis. The sequence goes on along the minus strand of NZ_JACIVD010000069.1, from coordinate 996 downwards.
GGAATTAGTGTTCTCGTATCAGTGGGGTTTTGCATTAAGTCATAACCAAGCGTAAATTGCGAATTAGTCATAATTTGAAGATTATATGCCGGCTTAGTTTGTCCATTACGCATTGGATCTTCTTTAACGCGCATAAAAGTAGCTGCGTGATCTGTTTTAGAGTAGCTATTCCGTGAACCAGCGATCTGCATTTGAGTACGATATTCTAAATTTTTTTGGCGACAGTGTTCTAAAGCGCGGCGATATTTTTTGGCGTGGCGTCGTTCTTGTTTGGCCGGATTAGGCGAAACCTTAGCGGTTTCGCTTACCTGTTGATTCAATTCTTCGATACGTTGTTCAAGAAGCGCAATAATAGTATCGAGCTGATCAACGTCAAAGTTATTCTCGTCAACGTCGATTTTAACTTCAGCTTGCTTGATTTCTTGAAGCAGTTTACGGGCTTTTTCAACGTTTAATTCACTATATTTGATCGTACGCTTCTTCCAAACAAAGGAGTACTTATTTGCGTTAGCCAGAATTTTAGTGCCATCAATAAATGAAGCCTCATCAATCATTCCTTGAGCTTTCAAGTAGTCATGAAACTCCTTAAAACTGCTTTGGATCATTTCTTCTAAGTCCTTAGAAATCACAAAGCGAGCAATCGTACGGTAAGTTGGTCGCTGTTCTTGAGTTAACCACATTGCGACAATATTTTCACGAGCAAAGCGTTCAATTTTCCGACAGGAAATAATACCGTAACTGTAGGCTAAAAGGACCAATTTTAATAACATTCTCGGATCGTATTCCCTTGGTCGCCCCATAATATTAGGCTTGCGGATCGCAAGGCCTTCAACTAATTGGTTAATATAACGAGCAGGATGGTTTAATTCAGGTTCATAGGCAGTAGGTATGTTCAAACTAAGTTGATTCATGTTATAATTAGTTTCCAATGTTTTATATATCCTTTCGAGGGTATTTTGAAGACATCGACGGGCTGGTCGGTGTCTTTTTCTTTTA